>NZ_JBSQAT010000001.1:0-339089 GCF_059412445.1 Thermincola sp. GK-1 | reverse complement strand
CTAATATTCGATATTCTTGAGGAAGATTATCCTATAAACCCGAGGATAAAGCCAGGTGGGTAGAGTTTGACGCTTACTTTTATACCAGGGGTTTTTTTCCCTGGTTAATATTTCACTGAAGATATAACCTGATATGGCTGCCACGGAAGCGACTAATGCACCAAAGAGCAGAATACAGGTAAAAATAACCGAAAAAGTTACTGTTACATATCCACCTCTGGGTAATTGTACCTTTAATACCTCAGTAAAAATTGACAAAATACTAAAAAACAACAAACCTTTCAATAGTTCACTTGTATATTCGGTGTTATAAGCCAAAAACAAAAACCAACCCAAGGCTATAAAGCTTACAATAATGATATATAGTTGTGCTGCTTTTGGTAAGTTTCTCATATATGTTCCACCATTTCCATTGCTTTTCTTAAAAATAATAAGGACCGACTTACTTTATTTTAGCTCTGGTAGCACAATTAGCAGAAAAATAAAATTACCAACGCACAAATGCACCACCGGCTAATACTAAAGTAACGATAGCCAAAACAACTTTAGCAATAGTTTTCATGTAAAGTTAACCTCCCGTCTTCTCTGACTCGACCTTTTCCCGCTAAGAATGGTCGGTTGTGCTCCGCTCGGGTAGGTTTCTCGCTCTGCTCATAAATGTTTACTGCATAAAACTTTACAGAAACATTAAAGTTTGGCCTATCTACTGTCGGTCCTTAATAAAACATTTTCCATTAAAATTGCTATTTTATTGTACATTATTATTGTACATTATTCGTTAAGCAGCAGCGCCAGTTTTCTGTTAACTGCCGACAAAGTTGCTTTCACCGTAGCCTCCCGGTCATCCTCTTTAATGTACGCCGTTCCAATCAAACGGTCTTCGCCTAGATTAGTGACCAAGGCAACTGATACAACTACTGCCTGATGCCGGGCCAAGGTAACCAAAGTCAAATCCTCCACCACAAAGTTGCAGGTCCCGGCCAGGTAATCTTCCAGAGCTGCCGCAGTGGCCATGGCTACAACCCGTAACTTGTTGGTTGCGGAACTGGGACCGGAAGCAGTACCTTCAATGACGCTATCAGCTATTTCCAGTTGCACCCGGGCCTCAGTACGGCGGTCAATGGTGGAGAGGTGAACTGCCACAATTTTAGGCCTTATTTCTGTGCCGGCACAACCGTTGTTATTCTCGTCATGGATTTGGGCAACACTGATTTTTTTATGGTCAACAGCTATACCGAACTGAGCCATAAAAGCCGATTCAATGTCACGTACTATCTGTTTGGGGTTCCTACTGGATCCTGACAAAACATGAATTTCTTCTATTTCACCTTTATCATTCTTTATCACCTTTGCTGAAACGACATCGCGCATCTGGCGGATTAGTGCTTCACCTTCATCTATATAATCGGCGTCTTTTCCGTCAAGAACCATGCTGATCCCTCACTTTGGCATATAGAAATACATATTTTTTTATTTTTCTACTTTACTATGTTTTTTCCTCTTTTTCTCCAACCTTAATTATTATAAAATTTTCTACAATTTCCACCTTATAACGACAAAAAAATAAGAGACCGCTTTTGATTATAACGGTCTCACGATGTTGACAAAGGTATTCTTTGTCATCGGCATTTTGAGTTTAGAATTCGGGTTCGATTAAACCGTAATTGCCGTCTTTCCTCTTATACACAACATTGACTTCCTCAGTTTCAGCATTGGAAAATACAAAGAAATTATGGCCCAGCATATTCATTTGCAGGATAGCTTCATCAACAGGCATGGGTTTTATAGCGAAACGCTTTGTTTTTACTATGCGCGGTTCATCTTCATCAGCCCCAGCAGCCGGAGCCTCAACAGGGTTGCCGGCTTTGGTCCTTTTACTCATAATTTTGGTTTTATACTTATCGATTTGTCTTTCCAGCTTTTCTATGACTAAATCAATAGATGCGTACATATCGCCTGTTGCTTCTTCACCCCTGAGAATCATACCGTTGACAGGCATAGTCACCTCTACCTTATGGGTGTCTTTTTCCACCACCAGAGTAACCTGGGCTTCCAGTTCGTTGTCAAAGAACTTCTCCAGCTTACTCAGCCTTTTTTCTACATATTCTTTTAATGCCGGTGTGACATCAATATTTTTGCCTCTTACATTCAATTTCATAAGCAGCGCTCCTTTCAGTCAGTATCTTTAAATTATTATTCCCTTATTTCCATGAAAATCCTGCATTTTTAGAAAAAATATAGCGGTTCTAATTTAAAAACCCCAGGGAGCTACCTGGGGTTAGAATTGTCATTTGAAATTATAACTTAACTACGTTTGCCGCTTGAGGCCCACGAGCACCTTCCACAATTTCAAATTCGACTTCCTGTCCTTCAGCCAAGGTCTTGAATCCTTCTTCTTGAATAGCAGAGAAGTGAACGAATACATCGCCGCCGTCTTCTCTTTCAATGAAGCCGAATCCTTTCTCCTGGTTGAACCACTTAACTTTACCTAACATACTTTACATTCCCCCTAAATATTTCTTACCGCGAGCCTTAGGCAAACTCACTTGCTTAATCATAACACAAGCACTAAAATGTGTCAATATAGAAACCGAAAAATACCTTTATTGGCGCGTGTTTAGCAAATTTTCATTAATTTGCACCCGAATTTGTGTTCCTGCTCGCCAATTATGTGGAAAAATATCTGTGGATAATGTGGATAAGTCTGTTAATAAGTGTGATTATTTATGTGAAAGTGTGGACAAATTTTTTGTGGAAAACAAAAAGCCCAAACCGGAAATCAGGTTTGGGATCCGAATAAGCTTATTTTTTCTTATCAAAAAATACGGGTTCAGGAAACATTTCGGGACGGTCAAGGTATGCTTGCTGAAATTCCCGATACTGCTTGATCTGTTTTAGCTCCTGGCTGATACTTATTTTATGTTCTTCCATTATCTTCATGTTCTGTCGGTCCCATGTCACGATCTCCTTTAATAGGTCCTTTATCTTCTGCGTCTCTTCTTCCAACTTCCGTCTTAACTGAGGGTAAATCAGGTCCTGTACCTTGGCCAGGTTAAATTCCTTGAAGTGCAATAATTCCATGACTTCTTTTTTATGCGGTTCCATGTCGGAGTTTATTTCATTTATATTCTTTATTATGTCCGCTCTTGCGTCTAAAGCCTTGTCAATTTCCTGCCAGTTGTCCGTTTCAATAAGCTCCCTTAACTGCCGGGATAGGTTTCGTAGCTGTTCATAAAACACACTCTGTTGCTGATAGCCATTGATTATATGTTCGATGTGACTGTTCAGGTTTTTAACCTTCAATATTTACACCGCCTGCCACAAGGTTTTTTCTTTCCTTACATTTCACCGCGGCTTCCGCCCAGACTTCCCTCAGTTCCTGAACTTGTCCGAGGACTTCCGTTATAATATCCGGGTCTTTTTTTATATTGGCCTGGACAAGCCTGCGATTCCAGTAATCATAGATATTGCGGAGATTAAAGGCAATTTCTCCCACACTCAGATCCAAGCTTACCATTAGCTCATTTATTATATCTTGTGTCTTGCCAATATATTTGTTTGCATCTTCCATGTTTTTCCGGAAGACAGCCTCTCTTGCCTGGTGAAGAAATTTTATTGCCCCATCATACAACATGACAACCAACTGTTCCGGGCTAGCCGTCTGCACAGAGATCTGTTTGTACTGGCTGTACGGATTTACCTGCATGAACACCCCACCTTTTTAGTATTTATAGAAAAATTTATCATGTGAATCTACCTATTCTAACAACATTTGAACAGTATTAATATCGTTAAATTATGCAAATGTCTTTAATAATTTTTCATGATTTGCACTTACATATATTTAAATTAGATTAAATCCCAAGTTAAAGGAGTACCTTTCCGCACATCTTTTGTAACTTTTTTTCCCAATAAGGCGTTAAAATATTTAGGTGCAAGTCCAAGTCCTGGTCTAATAGCCTTTAAGTTACTTTCTGTCAGTACATCCCCAGCCTTCATATCTTGAACAATATAAAGGGATCGTCTAAACTTTATAGATGATTTTTCCTGTTCTGAAGGACCATACGAAATTTGCCCTAATGCCGCCCAGGCCCTTTTTGTTTCCTGAACTAATTGTTTCATTTCTTCCGGTTCCAATGAAAAGGCAGCATCTACACCCCCGTCCTGGCGGCTCAACGTAAAATGCTTCTCAATGACTGTAGCTCCCAAAGCTACACTAGCTACCGCTACACCAATACCCAAAGTATGGTCAGATAAACCAACGTGAACATTAAACAGATCTTTCATATGAGGAATAGTTAATATATTGGAATCTTCAGGAGTTGCCGGATATGTACTTGTACATTTTAATAATACGATATCTTCACAACCTGCCTCCCTGGCAGTTCGAACAGCTTCATCCAGTTCTGCCACAGTGGCCATACCTGTTGAAATAAATATAGGTTTACCAGTAGAGGCTACCTTGCGAATCAAAGGTAAATCAATATTTTCAAAAGATGCAATCTTGTAACAGGGTACATCCAATGATTCCAGGAAATCTACTGCGGTTTCATCAAAGGGGGTGCTAAATCCAACAATACCTAGCTCCTTGCATCGGTCAAATATAGGTTTATGCCATTCCCACGGAGTATAAGCTTTTTGATAAAGGTTATATAAAGATTGTCCATTCCAAAGGTTATCGGGGGCATCGATGTAAAATTCCCCTTCGTTTAAATCCAGAGTCATGGTATCGGCAGTATAAGTTTGAATTTTTAATGCATGAACCCCGGCTTTTGCAGCGGCTTCAACAATCTCAAGCGCACGTGCCAGTGATTGATTATGGTTACCGGACATTTCGGCTATAATAAATGGAAAGTATTCTTTTCCAATAACTTTATCACCTATTGTAATTTTCATTTTTGACCTCCTTGTTCAGGATGCAATATACTCCCTTGCTTTTTCAAAACCTAAATTTGCAATAACATCAACTATTGATAGATATGGAACAAAATCAGTTGAAGTTTTTTGAGGATATGGTTTTGGAATAAAATTATGATATTCAACCTTAATACCACTTTTTTTAAATAGTCCCTCTTCTTCAATATAGGCCTTAGACCCTGGCGCACTTAGATAAATATTTCCGCCTAAATACTCACAGATTTTTAATAAATACTCAGATTTTTTACCATGAACAGGTATTTCGCTGCTTAATTTAGTTTCAGTGGAAATGCCTAATTTTTTATTTATTTCTTTTATAATGGAAATATTTATTTCTGCCAGAGATTGTCGGGCATTATCAAGTATATCGGCAATCAAAGATATAATCTCATTACCAAAATCATGTTTTGCGTATGCATGAATGAGGTTTAACTTATGTTGCTCTCTCCACGGTTGACTTTCATCGGTTTGAACTTGACATATAAGTTGTTCTCTCTTACCTTTTGTCATAACAGGTATGGTCAAAAACTTTTCGTTACCTTGCAGTAAAATTCTATTTCTTTGCTGCCACGACCTTTTGGCAAATTGCACATCATCTAAAAAAACAAAAAGATCCACAGAGGATATCATATTAAAATATCCTGCCCAGGGTAAATAGGTAGGTTGCATTATAGCACATTTCATTGACAAACCTCCATCCGTCTTGACTGCCATTCCTTTGCCAAAATAGATAATCTGAGTTGATCACTAAAAACACCATTGCGAAAAACAGCTTCTCTTTCAACCCCTTCAATGACAAACCCCGCCTTATTATATAGACCTGCAGCCACTTTATTTTTGGGGTCCAGGTGTAGCCAAACACGATTTAATCTTAAAAAATCAAATGCATAATTAAGAACACATACCAAAGCACTCCATCCCATTCCCCGCCCCCGTGCCAACGGGTTTCCTATATAAATTTGCAGATAAGCGGAAGCATGACGTTTATTAAGTTGAAGTAAAATATTTCCACAGTGTACGTTATGGGTATCTAAAATACTCCATATTAGTAGATTATTTTGAGCCGCTATCCACTGTCGGTGGGAGTCAAATGTAATCGTTCTGGTCAATCCAAAATTCTCACGCATTTCCGGATCATTTAGCCATAAAACAGTTTGTTCATCATGTTTCTCAGAATAAGGCACAAGCCTCGTATCTCTGTAAAAGAAACATATTTGGTTCACTTTAACTCCCCCCGGCCATTATAAAAGAAAAAATACGCTTCAATCCGAGTCCGTCAGAACAAGACAGCCCTATTTCACGCATTGATACTAATTTTTCCCTGTCATTCAAAAAATCATTAAACCTGGTAACGAATTCCTCGTCACTGATAAGGTTAGCCGACCCCAAATATACACATAATCCTTTTTCAGCAATTTTCTTTAGTATATTTGTTTGATTGTAGGTAATAGCTAAATATGCTGATGGCAAACCCATACATGCTCTTTCCCAGGTAGCCATCCCCGGTGCGCCTAATGCTACAGTACAACTACTCATATGAGCCGCCATGTTGTTCACATTCTGTTGCCAATCTATTCGTTTCCCGTATTTTTCAGATAAGTCCTTTAAAGAATCTAAGTACCTATATGAATTTCCCACTACTATCCTTAATGTTAAATCAGGAAAACTTCTGACCAGCAGCCGGCTAAAACGCGCCGTATAATTCGAATTATCAACACCGCCAAAAAAAATATGTACTATATGATTTCCTGCAATCTCCGTACGCGATGTGATTTTTCGTCTATATTCTGCAAATTGTGGCCGCAGCAAAGCATATTTAATACCATATAAACCTATACAGTGTTCAGGTATTAACCCTGCATATTTGTCTCCATCTTCACCAAATGTTTGATCTAATATTAGATCACAATCATGAGGACGGTTTGCTAAATCATCAATGACCATAATTTTTTTTACGTATTTCCTCATTTGGGTTTCCCACTGAGCGTCTAACCCATAATGGTCAACAATTAGCCAGTCTATACATTCGAAGTCCCTTTGCAAAACAGCTTTTGTCTCTTCAGCATCTACTTTAATTTTATTAACTGACCGTTGGTTTTTTATCGAATCTTCAGGCAGGCGGTAAACTTTGATTCCCTTTTTTTCAACATGACTAGAGATATTTCCAGGCAGGTCCCGACTTATAAAAGATACATTAACATTGTTTCGACGCAACTCATCTGCAAGAGTTAGACAACGCATTACATGACCGGTACCCAGTTGTGTTGATGAATCTACTCGAAACACCACATTCATTTTCATCTCCACCCTATTTTATTGCGATATGGGCTTAGCACTTGAGCTTCTTTTGCTCGATATGCCGGTTAATCTCATAAAGTTCAGGCATCTCGGCAAATAAATTTAGAATATCCTTCATTAAAAATATCCGTTTGCCAGTGTATAATTTCTGATAAATAATCTTAATAACTTGAAAATCCTCGAGAGTGTCAACTGTCCATCTGTAGTGCGAATAATCTGTATCACTGTCATAATTACCGCATTTAAATAAGTCCGGGTTTTCATAAAAATAAGGGGTGACATGCTCCCGTTCGTAGTCGTTAGCAGCATTAAAAAATGCTCTTTGCAATGCTTCAAAAGTAAATATTTCAACATCCAAACCTCGGGGAAACCTGCGTACCAATGTATTGCTGTAATAATCCAAGTCTTTTTTTTGTTTAAAAATATTAACCATTTCTTCTACAATTTTGGGGTCAATAACCGGGCAGTCAGCGGTAATACGAATAACAATGTCTGCTCCGGCTTTGCGGGCGGCGTAATAAAACCTGGCCAAAACATCATCTTCTGAACCGGTAAAAACACAAATTGACAATTTATTTCCAAGTTCAACAATTTGCCTGTCAGCGGGCTTGTTACTGGTGGCAATGATAATTTGGTCTATGTTTTTTACTCCTTTAATTCGATCAATAATATGTTCCAAAAGCGGTTTACCCTCAACCTCCATTAGGACTTTTCCCGGCAAGCGGGTGGAACCCATTCGGGCCTGGATAATACAAACCACTTTTCCCATTTTTTTACTTTCACATTTTTTGCATAGTAATGCTTTTACAATAGGCAACAATAGCTCGTAAGCTTCTGAAATTACAGTTATATCTAAGTTAGAATAATCCCCGTGATTTACCTTGTTTCGAATTATTTGAATACACTTCATTAAATAAAAGGAAACGTTATTTTCGATAAGTGTTTCTTTTGATTTAAGTTTGGAAAAAGAATCCTTCAACTTTTCCGAATAGTTTTCACCTTTGCCGTTATTCGCCCTCTCATCAATCAAATTAGCAGTTGTAAATTTTTCGACAATACTTACATATCTAATTAAATTACCATCTTTGTATGTCTTTTCTATCACACGTCTAACTGTATTAAGTAAGTCCTTATTATGATAATCGATATGATAACGGTTATTTTTAGGGGCTAGCCTATCAAATACTGCAAATAACGTTCTGAATTTATGTATTATATGTACACCTTGTTGAGATTCATACAAATTGTAAAACAAATTCATAATTTCAATATCTGATGATGCTTCAAGTATCAATTCTATTTGTTTGTTTACTTCAGCTTCACTAATTTCATTATTTGGTATACCTATTTTTAAATAACCCAGCAGGTAATCTGTATCGGGTTCTACTTTAAAATCTTTCAGTTCAACGCTACTTCCAAAAATACAAAATACTCTTAATATAAAATCTCTAAAGTCGCAGGCAATTAAATAATTTTTATTTTTATCCTCACTTATAATTGTTGCTCGTATAGAGATTTCTTCGTCGGAAATCTTATTGCAAGCAATATTACTTATATAATTATCATGTATTGTATTTGCAATTGTTATATCATCTTTTAACTTTATTCCTCTTAGGATTAAGGAAACTTGGCTTTGAATCATTTGTTAGAAAACCCTCCCTAGGCCTGTCCTCCAAGAATCGGTGAAGCAAAACATAGATAACGTATGTGACTTCATTGCCAACAAGTACTATAAACCCCATTTATTTTTAAATTCATCAAACATTTTAAACCCCGTTTGCCTGTGGTGGCGTAACCTCACTTGCTTAACTTAATATCTCCTATAATATTGCAATACCTTCTCTACGGCTTTTACAACATCCCCTGCATCATGCAAATTCATCTTAGGAAACAACGGAATCGTAATTAACTCTTCATATATTTTTTCAGCCTTAGGGCACAGTCCAGGCTCATATCCTGCCTTCCTGTAGAACGGCATCAGATAAATGGGTATGTAATGCAAATTAACTCCAATGTTTTCGGCCTGAATCGCCTCAAATATTCTACTGCGGCTTACATTAAATAATCCTGTTTTTATCCTTATTACAAACAGATGCCAGCTTGACTCAACATCTTTACTTTGATAAGGCAGTATCAGACCGTCTACCTCTGATAGATGTTCCATATAGAAATCAACTATTTCCCTTCGCTTAGCCAGGAACTCCTCACTCTTCTTCAACTGACTTAATCCGAGGGCCGCCTGTATATCGGTCATGCGGTAGTTATATCCCAGAAACTGCATTTCGTAATACCAAGGTCCCTCGTCCTTTTCTATCAATTTCCTATCCCTGGTTATCCCGTGGTTTCTGAACATTAGCAATCTCCGGTATAGTTCCCGGTTATTTGTAGTGATCATCCCACCCTCCCCGGTAGTAATATGTTTTACCGGATGAAAGCTGAAGGTCGTCATATCACTCATCCCGCCGATTTTTCGGCCTTTATATTCGGCCCCCAGGGCATGAGCGGCATCTTCTATAACAACCAACCCGTGCTCTCTGGCAATCGCGTGTATTTCATCCATCTCACAAGGCTGACCTGTAAAGTGCACGGGAATAATCGCCCTGGTTCGCGGGGTAATTTTCTTCTTTATCTCTTCCGGGTCAATGTTATAAGTCCGAGGATCTATATCGGCAAATACAGGAGTCCCCCCCTGATATAAGATACAGTTGGCTGAGGCGGCAAATGTTATAGGGGTCGTGATAACTTCATCTCCCGGCCCGATACCGGCTGCAAAGACCGCTGCATGCAGAGCGGCAGTACCGTTGGCAACAGCAACCGCATATCTTGCGCCAACATACCTGGCAAATTCCTCTTCAAACTCTTTCACTTTTGGCCCAGTAGTCAGATAAGGGCTTTTTAGAACCTCCACCACCGCGGCAATATCATCTTCATCAATCCACTGGGTCGCATAAGGCAGGAAGGTATCCCGAACCGGTTTCCCGCCAAAAACGGCTAATATATCTTCCTTTTTCATTGGCCAGCCTCCGTTGAAATTATCCCTTTCCGTGATGCTAACCATAGCCTGTCATGTCAGATCAGGGTTATTGGCTATCCAATCCCTGGTTCTCCTGATACCCTCTGCCAAATCCACCCTGGGTACCCATCCCAGAAGTTTATTGGCCAGTGAATAGTCACATAAAAGTTTTGGTATCTCACTCTGGGGATGAATATGCGCAACGTGCCTGATTTTTTCTTCCTCCTGACAGATAAGCCTGGCCAGCTTATTTATACTGATATCCGAACCGCAGCCGGCATTAACGATACGTCCGTTAACCGCATCAGAATAACCCGCCTCCACCACAAAGCGCGCACAATCTTCCACATATAGAAAATCCCGGGTTTGTGTCCCATCTCCGTAAATATTCAGAACCCTCCCTTCCAACTGCCTTTTAATAAAGATGGCCACTACCCCACCTTCACCATTACATTTCTGAAACGGTCCGTAGGTGTTAAAAGGCCTGACCACTACTGTTGGGAGGCCGTAAGCATAATAATATGACAGCACCATGTTCTCTCCGGCAATCTTGGCCCCGGCGTAGGGAGATGCCGGCTTTACGGGCCAGGTTTCGTCAATACCCTTATCATCAGGGGCCCGGTCATAAACCATGCAGGTACTCATAAATACCATTTTGGTTTTATTTTTCCGGCACTCCTCCAGCACGTTGAAAGTTCCCTTTACATCGCATTCAAAAGTATCTTCCGGATTGTCAATACTTTCCTGAACATTAATTTTTGCTGCCAAGTGATAGCACAGTTCAAATTCACCCTCTGCGAAGAGCCTGCTTAGCAGCGCCCTGTCCCGGATATCTCCCAAGGTAAATCCTGCAAAATTCGTTCCAACAAATTCCCGGATATTTTCCTCCCTGCCGTTGGACAGGTTGTCAAGTATCCAGACACGGTGCCCATCGCCCAATAGTTTTTTGACTACCCATCGACCAATAAACCCTGCTCCTCCTGTAACCAACACACGCATAATATCATTCCTTTCCTTCCAAACTAACAGCAACTTCGGGTAATCCAGCAAATAGAGACCGGCGCTGTTCCAACAAACCCTCCCGCCAAAGTAATTCTCTTAATTCTTCTTTACTTAAAACCGGTTGTTCATGCGAACTATACGCTCTTTGTCCCGCGGCCTGTCCATCTGCGTAAGTATACGTCTTTCCGCTAAACGTAGGTGGTATTGCAAACATTTGGGGAAATTCGGTAGCAAATTGGGCTTCTTCACAAGTCATAAGTTCTTCATACATTTTTTCTCCCGGCCGTAAACCTATATACTTTATAGAAATGTCCGACGGCCTATATCCACACAAAGGGGCAAATTCTTCAATCATCACTTCGGCCAATTCCCGGACACGGATAACAGGCATTTTCAAAACAAATACTTCTCCGCCAATAACTCGCCGTGCAGCTTCCAGAGTCAACTTAACAGCCTGCTTCACAGTCATCATAAATCTGGTCATTTCGGGGACGGTCACTGTTATCGGGCCGCCCTGTAAAATCTGTCTTTTAAATAGCGGGATAACTGACCCCCTTGACCCCATGATATTTCCGAAACGCACAGATGCAAATAGTGTTCTCCTTGCCCCCTTATGAAATTCGGCAGCCGACATAAGCCGTTCGGCCACAAGTTTCGTTGCCCCCATTACATTAGTGGGGCTGATAGACTTGTCAGTACTTGTGTAAATAACTCTTTCTACATTGTGTTCCAACGCCGTTTCAATCACATTTTGAGTACCCAGAATATTTGTTTTAACCGCTTCAAAAGGGTTATATTCGCAGGATGGCACTTGTTTCAGTGCGGCCGTGTGAAATACAATATCTATTCCCTCCATAGCCCTGTGAAGCCTTTGACCATCCCTTATATCTCCTAAAAGGAACCGTATATTATCATAATCACTTAAATCCTGTTGCATGTCAAACTGCTTAGCCTCGTCCCGGCTGAAAATTCTTAAGACCTTCGGTTTATATCTTAAAATTTCCCTCGCTAATGCTTGACCCAATGAGCCTGTACCACCGGTAACCAGAATGCTTTTACCTTCCACAATATCCCACATGTCCTCACTCCGTTCCATAAGTTTGAGCCCATTTCAACGCCTGCTCCACTACTGGTCGCATGTAGGTAGCTATTTCCTCTATTCCCCGATACAGCAACAGAGACTTCTTAGCTAACCGTTTTCCTGCTTCCTGTTCTGTTTCTCCAGGGCGCTCCTGAAGAAATTCTGAATTATAAAGGCGCATAAGCAAAGGTTGAAAAGCCATAACAAATAATGCGGTAACGGACCTTGTTTCCGAAAAATTTCGGTCCAATTTCTCTAATTCCGACAAAACAATCGACAGCCTCCGCCTCTTTTTTGCGTTTAAATATGGTAATTTTTCGTAAAGACTGTTCATTTCATTGCTTAACTTGCTCCCCTTCGCACCGATTTTGGCCAAGTTTTCCAACCCATCCACTAATTCCTTCAGCTTCTCCTCAACTTGCTTGCCTTGGTCCCCGGTCAACCTTCGCTTCCGGTGCGATTCCTTAAACAAAGCAACCTCATTGTGGTTAGAAATACAGTATTCCTCTATGGCCTTTTTCAGTGCCATTACCTGTGTTCCCGAAATCCGGGCCCCTCCCTCGGTGGCATCAATAACCTTAATACTGTCGGGATATGAAGCTATTTCCTGTTCGAACCAGCTTAACATAGCAAGAAACACTCGGTCGGTGTACACGGTGCCACCGTTTATATCCTCTACAGGAATTAACCGGCGACTATAATCCTCAGCTTTAACATCCTGATATACAGTACCTGACGCATGGCTTCGACCTTCCGTGTAAGCTAAATCCTGACCAACCAATATAATCGGGTTGCAACCAAGACGGTAAGCAAAGTCCATGGCCACATTCGCCACTGACGGACCGGATTTAAGTTCTATTATATTAATATTTAATGCCTCTTGAAACCAGCTAAGCAAATATCGGTCACAGCAACAGACCCACTTGGAACCATCATATTCCTCGACAATTTGTGGGTAGATCCCTACATCAAAAACCAGCGGTACTT
The DNA here is from genome assembly GCF_059412445.1 of Thermincola sp. GK-1. NCBI lineage: Bacteria > Bacillati > Bacillota > Clostridia > Eubacteriales > Thermincolaceae > Thermincola > Thermincola sp. GK-1. Next base: position 325,791 of record NZ_JBSQAT010000001.1, on the reverse strand, counting down.
CACAACTAATTTTTTCAAAATGTTTATAATTGGGCGCCCCCCCATCTACGGAAATAACCAGGTCTGGGTCAATACCTTCTGCCAATAAAGCTTTTAAGGCCGTCCCAACAGCAATAATTAAAGCCTTCCCTTTAGCATCTTTTAAGTGTCCGATATTTTTGGATAAAGATGGTCCCGCACTGACAATGATAGCAGGAACGTTCGTGAAATACCCGAAAAGGTCTGAAACAATAGGATTAGTAACGATATGCTTAAAATTACGGAAAAAATTTACCGGCCAGACCAATGCAAAATGAAGCATGGTATTTATATTCACGGACAATTTGGACAGAGCTTCAAAAAATATCGTCCGGAAATAATTCAGAAAATCACCATATATCCGACAAATTGGTTCAAATTCCAGTAAATGTACCTTATTCAAAGCGTATAACGTGGTTGTCATGTTTATGAGATTTATAACTTCTGCAGATGTTGGAGAAATTAAATAATGAAATTTTGCATCTTTTACGAGCTCGGAATAATTTTCTTTCCCTATATCGAACAATTGTTTTTCAGGTTCGACCAGAATAATATGGGTTTCGGGATACTTATTTCTCAAAAGCTTCAAGTGGTACCCTAATCCCCCGCCACATATAAATAAAACCGCATCTTCACTTACCTCTATATTATTTACCCATCGTTCAGCCTCTCTGGTTGGATTAAAGGCACTGTGCAAATAGACCTGTCGGTCACCGGTTTTTGCCAATAATGTTAACTCGCCATTTTTTGCTTTAAGTAAGTTTAATTCCATCCCAATATCCCCTTTAACTGGTTCCATGTTATGGGTTGGATTCCTTTAATAAATGCTCCTGAACCCAGGTTATAAACTGTTCTGCCATTTGCTGCTACAATTCCCTCAATACGTTTTCGGTAATAATCCAGATTTCGACTGGTCCTAATCGTCCCTCCTGTAACAGCCGGAATTTCACGCATATTTTTAAGAACCGCTTTAATTTCCCCGTACATGGTCCCGTCAGCATGACTTTTTTCATTTTTGTACCCCAGGTCTACACCTAAAAGCAGAGTAGGTTGTTTATTCAGGAAAAAACTTAGTGATAACGCGGCCGCCGATACCGTACCCCCAGTAACCAGGTACGGAGGCCTACCTGTGTTACCCCAGTCAAACCCTTCCTGCCACGCCCAGTAAATGTTCCCTTTTATCTTTTCGACTACCGCCGGATGAACTGTAGCAAAAACTACACTGTCAATCTCCTGGGTTCGGGAAGTGATTTGATTTGCAACCTTTTCCTGCGGATCTAAAAACACCTGAATATCAGGCTTAATACCGGATCGTACCAATAATTCTGTGGAACTGCCGACAGAGATGAGATTTAATCGACCAGCCCAGGATTTTAATTCCTCTAGCGCCTCATTTAATGAAGGCCCCGACCCTATAACCAAATTGGGTCTTTCAGGCCACCTTCTCTTTAAATCACCGATCCCCAAACCGTTTATAGCAAGCAAACTATTCTGTTTCCAATTCTCTTCACCAAGCCTGTAAAAACGTTTATTTGTGTCTAACCGCATCAGATAATCTTCCAAAATTTCTTTGATGTCCTGCCAGTTTTCCGGCAAAGCCATAATGCTTGTCCTGTGAATTAACAATGTCCCTTTATCTTCTGCCATCGTAATTAAATGCTTTAATGCGTGCAGATAATCCTTTTTATTATAAACCGTTATCAATCTGCAATTATCCGGCTTTACCCAGTTGGTTCGTTGATGGGTCAGTTTAACCAGTTCGGGTTGTCCTTCCAGAACAATTATCTCCGTAGAACTGACAGCCTTGGCTAGAGCCTCCACATGGTACCCCAGCCCAAGACCAATTACAATAATCGGTTCGCTTCGGCTGTGAGAGAGCTGTTCTTTTATCCATCTCTCAGATTCAAGTTCGGGATTATACCGGCTATGTAGAAAAAATGAGGAACCATTATCTCTCAGAATTTGGGCTGTGAGAGCCCCCGAAACTCCCAAAATAGGTATAATCTTCATCAATTGTCACCTGAAACGTTTCTGGTTGCAAAGATTTCTCCCTGTTGATGCAAAAGCTTTATGTACGGTAAAATTTCATATTCGATTAAATCACCGATAAGTACAAAGTCACTGTTTGCCCAAGCTTCGGTGAGCTCCTGTAAATTGTTTTTAAGACTCTCCGCCTTTTTATACCAGTCGGAACTCAGTAATTCGGATTTCCCGTCTATATTAATTTGTAGCAGGGCTTGAGTTAAACTTGCCATCCACTCTATACCGTCCAATGCTTCGTTAAATATTTGAATCGCCTCTCCCTCATAACCTGCCCGAAGTAACCCAACCACTTTGTCAAGCCCGGAGTAAAGGCGCGGTAAGTACTCTCTTCCGGAATCAATCGCTTCAAGGATTAATTTTTCTGCTGATGCCGTCATTCCTTATCACCTCTGTCTGATACGATAAAATACCCACCGCCCGGCCCACGGCGCACGTTCAGCAAACCCCTGTCTGACAACCTTTTGGCCTGTTCCCTGATATAGGACGGCGTAACGTTTAACCAGCGGCTGATAGCCCATGAATTCATAGGATTGGCATAACTGGTGCGGTTCTCCTTCAATATCCGCATAATCTCCTTCTGGATATAACTTGCCGATTCGGACACTTACATCACCTCAATAGACTTATCCATGCTTAAGTCGACAATTTATTTGGAAAAAGAAAGTAACATATAGCAAATACGTTACTTGCTTTTTCCCAATAAAATTAACTAGCTGTAAAGTGCATTTAACTGACCGGCCAGCCAACTGGCCTGGTTCTGCATATCACTTAAAGCCTTTTCCATTGCTGTAAACTGTTCCCACAGTTGCTCTTCCCTTAATTTCAGGCGCTCTTCATAAGCGGCAATTTTCCCGTCATAGTCCTTTATGACCTTATCTAAACTGTCCAGCCTGGCCGGAATAAGGCCCTTCTTTACAATAACACCGCCAATGCTTTTGGTGCTGGAAGAAATAAATTGTTCCAATTCATTTTGCAGTTTCACCGCAATGCCTGTTTCCCCGGCATCTATATCCCGGTCTCCGTCAAGGTCATGGAAAAACAGCCGGGCCACACCCTCGGGGTCCTGATTAACCGCATCCTTCAGTTTGGTCTCATCAATCTGCAGTCTACCCGATTTCCCAAAATCATCGGAAGTGGTAGTGATACCTATATCGGGCAGCCGGTCAAAAGGTTGTAATCCGGCAATAGGCTCGGAAATCATCCGGCGGAGCCTGTCCTTGAGCCCCACCAGGGCGCTGTCACCCCGCAAAAGTCCCTTTTTCAATGCGGCATCAGTGGTCGCATCCTTGACTTTATCTTCACTTAACCTGGTATTGATCAGATCCATGGTACTGTTATACTGATCCACAAAAGCCTTAACCGTGGCATATACCGCATCGGTATCCTGCTCAACGGTAATAGTTGTGGAAGCACCCTCTTTAAGCAGGTTAATAGTCAGTCCTGAAACCACATCTGAAACAGTGTTGGAGCCCCTGACCACGTCTATGCCATTAATTTTAAAAACAGCGTCCATCGGACTTTGCAGGGTATCGGCAACGCTCTTGTCATCCTTCAGCAAGCCAAGGGATTCCAGTACCTCGGTCGGGTCCGTCGACCCGGCAAGGTTATTACTGTCAGTGAGGGTAATACTGTTGGCAGTGCCCGTTTCATCATGGGTCAATACCAGTCTGTTATCCACTATAGACGCAGTGACTCTCAGCTCTTTCTCTGTATCAGTGTTGTCCTTGGCGGCATTTATTTTATTCATTATTGAAGTCAGGGTATCGTCTGCCGTTACCGAGATAGTGCTGGTATAAAGTCCGTCACTGATGGTAAAATTTCCTGACAAACCCAGCGCAGTTGTGGTACTGCCCTGATTCGAACCGGCAACCCGGTGGGCCTTGGCCAGGGTAGTGACAGTAATGTCGTAGGCCCCGGCCCCGGCTGTGCCGTCGGCCGCCGCTGTAGCCACGGTCTCATCCTGAGAAGTTGTTTTTTGCACCGTAAACTTGGCCGGGTCCAGTAAATCCTTGATTTTGGAATCAAGGGCTGCCAGGCTGGTGTTGATTTCCTGCCACAGCTCCTTGCGCAGTTCATAGGTATGCTGCTGCTGTTTCATCAAATCAACGGGCCTGGCTTCTATCTGCATCAATTGGGTTATCAAACTCTGTGTATCCAAACCGGAAATTATGCCGCTCAATCGTTCCATGACCAATCACCCCTACCGGCGTTCATCAACAAAAACACCTACGATTTCCTGTATTTTCGCCACCACATCCAGTATTTCGGAGGGCGGAATTTCCCTGATCACTTCTCCCGTCTCCAGGTTTATCACCTGCACCTGCCACCGCTTCGCTCCCTCGTGGAATCGAAAGTGCAGGCTTCTATTAAAAACAAGTGCCGTTTTGTTCAACTTTTCGACAGCATCATGCACCGTTCGGGCGTCCAACCGGTTTTTCCCTTGCCCAAACCCGGTATCCCCTGCAACCGGTTCTTTTCTGACAGCTCCGGCACCCCTGGCCGTAACCAGTTGCTGATTGGCATTAATCGTCAAAGAAGAATCAACCTTCATATGTCACACCGCCCTTATACATACAGGCTGGCCAGCCATTGGCCGACCAGCCTGTACGTAAGGCTATTAACCCAATAACTTCAACACGCTCTGCGGCGCCATGTTGGCCTGGGCCAGCATAGCGGTACCGGCCTGGGTAAGAATCTGGTTCTTGGTGAACTTGACCATTTCAGCGGCCATATCAACGTCACGGACCCGGGACTCAGCAGCAGCAAGGTTCTCAGCAGAGGTCTGCAGGTTGGTAATGGTATGCTCCAAGCGGTTTTGGTATGCACCCAACTTGGACCTTTCGGTTGATACATCATTTATAGCGGTGTCTAACTTAGAAATCAATGCTTCAGCGGCTGCCTGTTGCGAAGCAGCGGCACCAGTACCCACGGCAATTACAGCAGCACTTATTCCAGAACCCAACGCATCAGAAGTCATGGTACTAATGGTCAAAGTAATAGTCTGGCTGGCATTGGCGCCAATATGGAATGCTTTACCGGTAAATGTACCGTCAAGCAGTTTCTCGGTGTTGAACTCGGTCTGGGAAGCAATACGGTTAATTTCATTTCTCAGCTCGGTCAATTCATCCTGAATTTTCTTCCTGTCAAAGGTGGTGTTGGTATCGTTGGCGGCCTGGACAGCCAGTTCGCGCATCCTTTGCAGAATGCTGTGGGTTTCGTTCAGCGCGCCCTCAGCGGTCTGGATCAGGGAAATGGCATCCTGAGCGTTACGTACGGCCTGGTTTAAACCGCCGATCTGGCCCCGCATTTTTTCACTGATAGCCAGGCCTGCCGCATCATCACCGGCCCGGTTGATTCTCAAACCGGATGAAAGTTTTTCCAGAGATTTGGCCATAGCGTTGTTGGTATTGGCCAGTCTGTTTTGTGCAAATAATGCACTGATGTTGTTGTTAATCCGCATAAATAAATCATCCTCCCTGAATTTTTTTGAGCATCCATGCTCCTAATCAAACATTTTTCCTGCCACCCTCCGTATCGGCCGCTACTTCAGGAAACAAGAAAAATTTGTTATGTCATCTGAATTTATCGAAAAATGGCGAAAAACCTTTAGCTTTATCTCGGCTGTTTTTTCACCATTTCTGGTCCGTATTCTCCTTTTTTCTTTTTATTGCTTAATCTATCTCCATAATTCCATTTATTTAAAATAAACGCATGCCAATTTTAGCAATTCTAATTGCACTATAAAATCACTATAAAACCACTGAGTACACGGAGAACACAGAGGAATAAAACTAAAAAATCAATATTCTCTCCGTGCTCTCTGCGTCCTCTGTGGTCAAGTTTTTTTACCCAAATTTAAATTTTTCATAATAGTTTTTAAATCCCTGACCTGCTTTTCGCCCATTCCGGTGGCCATACCGGCCGCCTCTCTGTTTTCAGCCCTGACTTCGTCCAGGATTTCTTTCCGTGCTATGGCAACTTTTTTTGGCGCTGCAATGGCAATTTTTACTTTATCGCCTTTAATTTCCACCACCGTGATTTCAATTTCATTATCTATGATTATACTTTCACCGGCTTTCCTGGTTAACGCCAACATGCTTACAGCCCCCCCTGGCCCTGTTTCTCTTGGAACAAATAGTACTTAACAGGGTACCTGTCATCGGCCAGGATAACCTGCTTCCCTTTTCTGTTGGAAATATTTATTACTATGGGGGCCCTCAGGTTGGCCGTTATCTTTTTTACATCCTCCGGCACCACCAGTACCGTAAAAACCCGGGCCTGCTCCGGTTTTGCAAGTTCAAGTTCCCGAACGTCCTCATCGGACAGGTCAAATTCATAGCCGGGATAAAAAATAAAGGGCTCCATTACCACAAAAGCCAGTTCAGGCTCCTCTGCAGACTGCAGCCATTTAAAAGGTGTCTCCTGATCGTGGTCCAGCAGGATATACTTATTTTTATCTTCAAAACCCAGCATACCCCCCACAATAAATATAATATCTTTTTCTTCAATCTCTAGGCTGCCAAAGCGCCTGGTTTCAACAATCACGCAACTCACCCCTATAAATTAAATAACTAAATCCAAATAAGTGCCGGTGGTTTCAATTTTTAATAAAGGCTCCTGTTCCAGATAAATATTTACCTTACCCGGTGCAAATTTGATTTCCGGGAAATTCGGGTTTACCTGCAGCCTTATACTGCCTGACCTCGCATTTAAATTAATACCCCCGGTAAACCAGATTTTCGGGGGCGTATGCGGAATTGCATCCACATTATAGTCACGGTTGTCAAAGGAATTTTGCCAGGCAATATCCGCAATAATACCTCTTCCCTTGCCGGCCGAGCGAGCCAGGCTGTCCCCTTCACCGGCCATCCGTCCAATACCGGCGAGCACTGTAGCCCGTCCTTCGCCGGCATGTTCTGCCTCCAGGGCCACAACTTTTTTGTAGCCTATATCGGCCAAAGCCTGGGTCTGGTCTATATGAACCCGTGGATAATCAATATTAATCTCTATTTCGGGCGGCACCGTAATCAACTGCATGTCCGCCTGCCTGGTTCGTATGTCCATGAAGGGCTGAGTGTAGTTGATCCCTATCTGCCCAAATTGCTGAGTTATCTTAAGGTCCATAGGCTTCTCACCTTAACGTAAAAAGTCTATCAGCGTGGGCTGAATAATTCTGGCCCCCGCCGCCAGAGCAGTACGGTAAGTGTTTTCCTGCATTTTCAACTGAGTTATAACTTCGGCTGTATTGATATCTTCATTCTTGGACAACAGTTCGCTCAAATTAAGGTTCGCCTCATCCAGTCGGGATTTCGTCAGGTCAAGCCGGTTAGTTTTTGCCCCCACCTCCGAACGCAGGGAAAGTATATTATCAATGGCATTATCCAGTTCACCGACCCGGACATTGGACAAACTTGCAGTGTTGCCGGCAGTTAAGTCGGCTTCAATGTTGGCCAAAAGCTGAAAAACATCCTGGGCGTTGATAAACGCCCTATCACCTGTTATATTTACCTGCATCGAAACATTAACGCCTATTTCGTATATAATTGACCCGTTATCTCCGGTGTATGCCCCGGCTGCGGTAAAAGGCGGAGTTGTTGTTTTAAACCCGCCAAAAATATGCCGCCCGTCATGGGTCGTATTGGCCACCTGAATCATCTGGTCTCTGAGCTGGTGTATTTCCTTGGCCAGGGCATCCCTCGACTGCTGCGCCAGAGTATCGTTAGCGCCATTAATGGTCAGTTCCCGCGCCCTGTGCAAAAGGTCCGATACCTGGCCCAGGGCAATATCGGTAGTATCCAGCCAGGCCCGCGCGTCCTCAACATTATTCAGGTATTTCTCTGTTTCTGTAAGCCCTACCCGCAACCGCAGGGAACTGACCACACCTACAGGGTCATCGGAAGGCCGGTTTATTTTTTTTCCGGTGGACAATTGCTCCTGTATCTTATTCATAATCCGGTAATTATTATTTAAATTTGACAGAAAATTGCCCACCAACATACTCTGTGTTACGCGCATATAAGACACCCCTTTAAAATGTTCTTATTCATTATCTCCCAACCAGCCCCAGCCTGTTGACGATGGTGTCCAACATCTCGTCCATGGCCGTTATTGTCCGTGCCGCAGCATTGTAGGCATGCTGAAACTTGATCATATTGGTCATTTCCTCATCCAGGGAAACGCCGGAAACTTCCTGCCTGCGGTTTTCCAGTTGGGAGAGGAGCAGGTTCTGGTTATCTACCATCCTGCTGCTTTCCTGGGCTTCAACACCCAGTTGGGCTATCATGCCTCTGTAGTAATCATCCAACGTGGCCGTGCCAAGTAAAGCCTGATGTTTAAGCTCAGCAATATTTAATGCGTTAGAGCCGTCTCCCGAATTTTCCACCGAAGGCGATGCCAATGGGTCTGCTGCCGTGGAAGCGGCGGCAATATTGTCGAGATCACCCAATATGGCCGCATCAATGGAAATCGTCGCCGCCGTCGTACCCGCTGCATCAAAGAAATTAAAGTGCGGGTCAGCAGCCGTCTTATTCAGCCCGTATCCGGCAACATGTTCAGCATTGACTGAAGTTACCAGAGCATTGGCCAGGTCATCCAGTTGTTGCCTATAAGAGGGTATAGTTATATCCCGTATATCAAGCATACCTTTTATGCTGCCGGACTGTACAGAAACTGCCGTACCGTCAACAGCCCACTGTAAATCCACATACCCATGATTTGCCCCGTTGGGTACTGCGGAAATTTTACTGACTCCTGCAGCAGAAACCAGGGCCCGACCTCCTATGGAAACAGTCACAGCTCCGGAATTATCTTCTTTAACGGTAATCTGGACTATTTTTGAAAGTTCATCCAGCAGCAGGTCCCTTTTGTCCCGCAAATCATTGGCGTTATCTCCCTGTACTTCAACCCTGACAATCTGGTCATTCAGTGCAGCAACCTGGCCGGCAATGTTATTTATTTCGTCAACTTTTATTTTTACTGAGGCATCCAGATCTTCAGCAAGATCTGTCAGTTGCCTGTCCAGGTGATTAAAGGTTTCCGCAACAGCTATACCCCTCTGGCGCACCAGCGATCGGACCGCTTCCAGTTCAGGCTTCTTGGAAAGTTCCTGCCAGGCCTCCCAAAATTGGTCTAAAACTGTCCGCAAGCCGGCATCGGAGGGTTCATTAAAAATGACCTCCAGTTTCTGCAGAGAATTATTTTTTGTCTCCCACTCACCCGTTTTGTTAACCTCCTGCCGGACCTGCAAGTCTATAAAACTATCCCGCATCCGCTTAACTTCCTCAACCATGACCCCGGTACCGATCTGACCGGCGCCGATGGGCCTGTTCACGCTCGGATAGGCAAAAGGCGTTGTCGTGGCCATCACCGCACGCTGCCTGGAAAACCCTTCGGTATTGGCATTGGCAATATTGTGGGCAGTAACATCCAAGGCCCGCTGCTGAGCCTGCAGGGCCTGCCGCCCAATGTTTAGTCCAAAAAAAGTACTTCGCATTTATATACCACCTCTAAATTTTTTGGTCAAATATCCGGGCCGGCGCCCCGTTTTTTCTCTCTTTATCATTATCATTATAAGACGGACTGGTATCCGTATTGCTTAAAATATTCAAATAAAAATTTACGTACTCCAGGGAATGTTCAATCAGCTCAGTATTAGTCTTATTCTCCTTTTCCAACTCGGCAAATATGTTTACCATTTTGTCAAAGACACAGCGTAAACGCGCAGCGGCATCTGCATCCAGACGTTTCTCCAATTCAGTAGCCGTTAAATTTGCCGGTGAAAGTGCAAAATGGTTGGCCAAAGCTTGATGAATCCTGTTTCTTTGCCCTTCAAGCCTACCAACCTGAAAAATGATTGCTTCTTCCTGTTTGGTAATACCATCAAGTTCTTCTATTTTTCCCTTAACCAAAACCGGTCGTTTGGCCCTGGCCAGGCTGAGCAACTGCGTGTACAGATCCAACTGCTCCTGCAATATGGCAATTAACTCCTCGGCAAGTTTCAGCATATTAATCCCCCATCCCCGATAATTAAACCAGCTTATCCACCAGGCTTCGGCCAATCATCTTCTCAGCTATTTCATCGTCGGAAATTTCATAGGTCCCGGTCATAACCTGATTCTGAATCCCTTTCAACCGTTCTTCTCTGATATCAGGCATTTCTTTAATAAGATTTTTAGCCATTTGAAAAGCCCTGGCCGTATCTGAAACCAAAGAATTGTCGTTTACCATAGCTTTCTTTTCTCTTTCGTCTTTTGCCTTCGTGGCGGAATACCGGGCATCCTGCCTGGCATAAGTCTGGAGCAGGCTCTTTATCTGCGCGTCGGAAATTATCATGCTGTCCACCTCTTTGTAACTTTCCTTTGAAGAAAATAAATAAACCTAATATAACTTCGTAAAAAAACCGGCCAGGATTAAAGCCGGTTTTTCGTTACAAAAGAGGCAAATACTCGTTATTGCTCATTCTTCCGTCCTTTTGCCCCAGTTTATGTCTACCAATATATTTTTTCTGAATTTTTTATCATCTCAATCCCGGCCCCTTAACTTGTCCACGATGAACATGCGCCTTTTTATCTTTTCCTGCTCATCTTCCATGTTTTGTGCCGGTTCTTCCCGTTTTTTATGCTTTGCTTTGTCCATCATTTCCGAAGTCAATTCCTGAGCGCATCTGGAGCAAAGGGTACCTATACGGATGGGAGCGCCGCATCTCTGGCAGGTTAATTTGAATTCCAGGTGAGCATCCTGAATACGCCCCTCGCGCAGCCACCGAAGTATAACATTTTCTTCCACATCAAACTTTTCGGCAATCTGTTCCACCGTAGCGCCCGGATATTTTTTCAGGTAGTTCCTGACCTGTTCAAACTTTTCTTCTTCTTCCCGCACACAATCGGGGCAAAGATTTCTGTTTACCATTACAAAGACTTTGCCGCATTTAGGACAGTTCCGGAGTTCTCCCATAAGTACCCCTCCTCTTACTCGCATATTGTTTTCGACATTTTTTCTTCATCTCCTCCATTTTATTGCATCAAACTAATACAAAATTACTGTTTTTTCTCTGGCCGCCAATACAACCGGTAGCCAGGGTAAGAACGCAAACCCTATGCGCCCCCGCCATTATCAAAGTGCGCGTACATTCCTCCACAGTGCTTCCTGTAGTCAAAACATCATCTATTAACAAAACATTTTTTCCTTTCAAATTTGCATCGGCAACTACCGCAAAGGAATCCACCAGATTCCTCCTTCGTTCTTCTGCAGACAGCTTCGTTTGCGTGGGCGTATGTTTTACCCTGGTCAGGCTTGTTCCGTCAAAAGGCAACATTAATTCCTTCGCGACTCTGCGCGCCAGCAATTCCGCCTGGTTAAAAGTCCTTGCCAAAAGCCTTTCTTTATGCAGCGGCACGGGGATAACAACATCGGTATCAAGGAACCTTTCGTCTTTTACCATCTGTTCAATTAATAACCTGGCCAAAAGGTCGGCCAGTGATTGCTTACCGGTGTATTTCAGCAAATGAATGGCTTCCCGCAGCCGGCCGTCGTAAATACCGGCCGCTTTAGCAAAGCTGTAGGCCGGGGCTTTGTTGCGGCATGCGTGACAAACCCGCTCTTCATCCGGAGATTTGCTGAAAAATCGTCCGCAAACCCTACACGACAACATCTGGTTCTCCGTTAATTCTTCCAGACACCGGCTACAGCAATCCCTTTCATATTCAGCGCCACAAAGCGGGCACCTAGGCAAAGGCGGGAGCAACAGGTCTCTCAGACAGGCCAAAAACGATATCACCTTAGCAGCCCCCTCTGTCCGGCCAGACTATTGGTCCCGATAATTTTTTTAATCGCTGCCTCCATAGGTTCTGAGACGGTCGCAGCGGCATAAAGAACATCCCCGGCAGGGTAATCTACCGTTCGCCCGGCCCGTCCGGCCATTTGAATCAAAGCGCCCTCTGTAAAAATGCGCTCGTTATCAGCCCAGAGCACGAGCACATGCGCGTTGGGCACGGTAATTCCCCGCTCCATAATTGTTGTAGTTACCAGGAAAGGAACTGGGCCTTTTTGAAAGGCGAGTTTTTTCCGGTCCCTTTCAGGGTCTGCAGCATGGACTGCGCAGGCACATTTGTCATCGGCAAAATACTGCCTTAAAATGTCATAAACCACCAGCGTATCTGAGACATGGGGAACGAAAATAAATACTTTGGCCTGTCTCCTGATTCCCCGTTCAAAGAGCCAGTCCACAAGGACAGGGTCCATCTGCCCATTTTTTATAATGTAGGACTTTAAAATCTCGGGGACAGGCAGACGATAGCCATGGTACCGGGCTGGAAGCAAAATTTTTGTGGCGTGCCGATCCCTGACCTGCCGGTAGAGAAAGGGGTCAGGGGTAGCGGTAATGTATATTATTTTGCTGCCTTCTTTCAAGGCCCTCTGCAAAACGCCCCGTAAAACAGAATTTTCTCTATAAGGGTAGGCATCGGCTTCATCCAGAAATACTATGTCGAATTTACCGGCAAATCTCATAAGCTGATGGGTGGTAGCCAGGGTTATGGCCGCTTCCCCATATTTGGTCGGGCTGCCCCCGTACAGGGCAGTAATGGTCACTCCGGGAAAAGCCTCCACAAACCTCGGGTAGAGCTCGGTAATAACATCCCGCCGGGGAGCGGCATAAAGAACCCGGGCCTCCTCTTTCAGCGCCTGGGCTATACCCCGGAAAGCCACTTCCGTTTTTCCGGCGCCGCAAACAGCCTCTACCAAACATATTTGGCGGAATTTATCCTTTATAAAGTCTTCCAGCCTGGCAGCCGCCATCTCCTGGGCTGCGGACAACCCCCTGCACCGTAACACCGGCTCGGCTGCATAAGTCTCAGGTATTGTCTGCTCTACCCCGCCTCTGTATAAAGGCTCACAGAAACGGGCAGCGCCCAGCATAATGCAGTCCTCACAATAATAACACGCCTGATTGCAGCGGGCACATGCCGCAGGGACTACCCCTGTTTTGCTGCCACAGCGAAAGCACTGCAATTCTCCTGGACCGGTATAACCTACCCCCGGCAAAATATCTATTTTCCCCTGCAGATACAAATAATGTAAGCCCAAATCCAGGCCCGTAAAATTATTGATACCGTTTTCAGCCAGGCTTCTTTCAATTTCCGCCTTCTGCAATATTCTGCCGGTTATTGTTTTTAGTAATATTTCCAGTGCCTGACTGTCCCACACCGGCAACCGCCCGCTCCAAACCGGCACCGGTTCCGTCCCAGCATTCAGCCGGTGTTCCTGTAAGCGCATACGGGTTAATATTTTGTCCGTCAGCCTTTTGGCCCGGTTATAATCCAGCCCTTTATCAACGGCCACAATTTTTTGCCAAAGACCTTTTGCCCAGCCCGTTATTTTATTGGCACCATTTTTGGTTAACCTGGTCTGAATGGCATGAACTATTCCCAAAGGCAGAGGCTTAGCCAGGGGAAATACATGGTAGCCGTCAGTTGCCAGATAACAGGCGTCGAAACTTATGTCCGGTGAATATTTGATTTGATAAGCGTCTGCATTACAAGCATAATATAACGTGTACTGCATCGCCTGCCTCCTTGAAAAATCTTACGGGCGTATAGCGCAGGCATTGCCCGGTAAAAAAAGAGAGCTTGTTTAGCTCTCCAACGCTGGCTTCTTCTTAAATGTGCATACCTGGTTTCGCCCTGCCTGCTTGGCATCGTAAAGCGCTAAATCAGCATGGCTGATAAGTTCACTCTTTGTCTGGGCATCCCTGGGGTAGCTGGCTACCCCGATACTTACTGTGACTGATACCGGTTCGCCCGCGCCTGTTTTAATATAGGTGTTTTCCACTATTTTCCTGATCCGTTCCGCTAACTGGGCCACTTCATTGCTATCCATGCCGGGAAAAATGACAGCAAACTCTTCGCCACCGTATCTTACCGCCGTATCAACACCGCGCACATTTTCCTTTATTACCCGGGCAATTTCCGCCAGCATACGGTTGCCCATTAAATGGCCGTGCCTGTCATTGAAAAGCTTAAAATTGTCAATGTCCAGCATAAAAAGGGAAATCACCGAAAACTTGTTCTTCTTCAGCTCTTTATCCAGCGCTATCTGAAAATAGCGGTAGTTATACAACCCCGTCAGTTCATCAGTGATGGCCAACTGTTCCATTTCCTTGTTCATTTTTTCTATTATTTCCGTATAACTCTGCAGTTGCTCATGGGATGCAGATAACTGGTGATAGGCTGTTTCCAGTTCAGAGGTGATTTTCATGGTACTGGCCTGCTGTTCCCTGCCAATCTTAATCAGGTAACCCAATATGGAAGACAGGAGAAAGAAAAAGATAATGTTCACCAGTATGGATGTTTCCCCGATAATAGCCAGGTTTAAGCCCAATTCGTTGTATTGAAACCATAGACTTAACAAGCCGGCAAAAAAAGCGGTGAGAAAACTGTCGATAAAACCGCAATACATCGTAGCGGCAATAATGGGCAGCAGATAAAAATTGGGGTAAAAAATACTGGAAGTCCCTCCGGTATAATCAATCCACAGAGTGGCAAAAATCATGTTTACACCCAAAGCCAGGGTCTTTTGAATCCAGTCAGGTTCGTTTTTAAAAAGAACAAATGGAACAACCAGCCCGTTAAATAGGCAGGCGCCGACAAACAGTATATATATGTGCGGAAACTTAACTTTGGCCGGGTCCACAAAGGCCAGTATGGCAAAAGGGATACTGGCCAGTCCGGTGATTATCCACAAGTTACGATTGGTATTGCTGTCACCTATCATATTATTACCTCTTTCAGGTATACGGGTTTAAAATTTAGGTATAATTTTTGGAAATTATATTTAGATATTCTATGCGCAGCAAAATTCTCCTGCAAGAAAAATGGTTACTTTGTCATATTCACCCATTAGAGCGTCAAGTTTCCTTCTCGACTGGCGTAAGGTTCATTTGGGACCAAACAGTAACCCGGTTCTTCCCATGTTCCTTGGAATAATAGAGGGCCTGGTCAGCTAATTCGACTACCTGTTGCGGGTCTTTTGTATCCGCAGGATAGGAGGAAACCCCTATACTCACTGTTACACCCACCGGAGGTTTATCATCTGCAATCCTGAAAACAGTCTCGCTGATAGCCTTTCTTATTCGCTCCGCTACTGTTTTTGCATCGCCCGAATCAGTCTCGGGAAGAAGTATGGCAAACTCTTCACCCCCGTATCTGGCTACTGTGTCAATGTTCCGCGTATTTTTCTTTATAATCTTGGCCACGGTAAACAAAGCCGTATCTCCCGCCTTGTGGCCAAATTCGTCATTAAACCGTTTAAAGTAATCTATATCAATCATAATGACGGAAAATTTACAGCCATACCTTTGAGACCGCTGATACTCTTCCTCGAATTTTTTATAAAAATAGCGGTGATTGTAAACCTTGGTCAAGCCATCGGTAATAGCCAATTTCTCAATCTTTTTATAAAGCAGAGCGTTAGCCATGGCTACCGCCGCCTGGCCGCCCAATATGGTAAGAATCTGCATATGCTTGGGCCCGTACGCATAGGGTTCTTTCTTGCCAATGGTTACAACCCCGATAATCTTTTTTTCAACCATGAGGGGAACGACCAGTAATGACCTGAGAAACTGGGTAATACCGGGCATAGACCTGAGGCGCCGGTCTTTCTTGGTATCGTACACTATTTCCGGCTGCCCTGTTTTAGCTACCATACCAACAATCCCTTCATCCAAAGAGAAGGATATTTTCTTAAGTTTGTCTGCATAGGGACTTCTTATGGCTGAAGGAATCAGGAGTTGTTCCTCCTCATGCCACAAATAAATGATCCCTGTATGGTAGGATATAACTTTCCGGCTTTCCGTCAAAATTAACCCCAACGTCTCGGCCATATCGAGGCTGGCGCCTAAACTTTGGGCTACCCCGTAAAGCACCGATAGCTCCCGATTGGCCATTTCCAGGTTTATATACAACCTCAACAGGTACTTCAAGGTCAGGACAGGTATAAACAGCAAAGCCGCTCCGAGCAGGCCGGTTTTGTTATAGATGAGAAACATTAAGATACCCACCGGTGTGGAAAATAAATAAGTATATATATCCCACTTAAGAGCAGCCCCCCACATCGACCAGGTATAATGGCGGCAGGAAGGCCAAAGAAATATGTTCACCAACAGGTGATTTATCACAAAATAGCTTAAAACAAATACCAATAAAGGCAGGATATTGGGTAGCGAAATCTTATCCGAAGTCAGGCCTCCAACGTAATAATATGCATAAGCGGCGCCGACAGCAGAAATGGTATATTGAGCACCGTTAAATAAAGTTGTACGGAACGAACCGTCTTTGGAAATTACCAAATTACCCAGCAGAGCGCTTAAAACACTGATCAATACCGTTGCGCTCGTATCAAAAAGCAAAAAGGAGGTTAATACTACTGCAAACCCCACTGAAAGACTGCCCTGAGGCAGCGCTACCACAAACCATTCGGCCAATACACCCAAAACCAGAAACACAAGGTATTCACGCAAAAAATCAATATCAACGGGCTGTAGCCGCAACATGGAAACAAGCAGTCCGCAGCCCAGAAATATTACCAGCCAGACATATAAACTATGCATGAAACCGGTTCTGGCTCTGGCCAAGCTCTTCACCCCCCAAGGCATTATTCGACAATTAGCAAGGTATTCCCTTCACAAATTCCACAAAAAGACAAAATGATATCAAAGAAAGTAACGGTGAAACAAACATTGCTCCATAGTTGTAAGTGCCACTGTATGGTGAAGCAAAAATTACCACAGAGTGTATTGAGATAAAAAAAATAAACCGCAAAGGTTGTTAGCCCAAATACGGTTATAATTTAGGAATAAAACATCGATGAACTTTTTGCTCTCCCTAATTTGATTCTATGGTTATGTTATCTCCCAGTTTGGTTCCTGTTTTCTCCACTGTTCCCGCCGGCAGTTCAATGACCTGGAACGCCCGGGAAAAAACTTTAGTACACCGGAAAGGGGGCAAATTTTTGTATATGCCTATAATGGCGTTGTTCATATCCAGAAACAGCACATCAATGGAAAATCTCATAAAACAAGTATGTACGCCTTTGCAGGGCTTGATTAACAAAGCTTCTCCTGCAAAAAAGTTTTTTCTGTTTAAGAGGCCTATAAGCCTTGTAAGCCATTTGTCAGCCACTTTCACCTTATTGGCTAAAACCATGCCTGCGCTGGTATTTACTATATACAAAGGCCACCCCTCCACTGCGCCTGGCTGTCGGATATCAGAATGTTTTCAAAACCTGGATTGCCGCCGGACCAAGAACGACAATAAAAATCGTGGGAAAAATAAAGATTATCAGGGGAATAAGCATTTTAACAGGGGCTTTCATCGCCTTTTGCTCTGCCCTCTGGCGTCTTTTCTGGCGCATTTGCTCCGATTGCACCCGCAAAACATTGCCTATGCTCACCCCTAACTGGTCTGCCTGAATAACAGCTCCGACAAAAGACTGGACATCTTCCACACCCGTTCTGACACCCAAATCCTTCAGCGCATCTCTCCTCGGCTTACCCATTTTAACTTCCTGCAGCATCCTGGCGCATTCCTGGGATAAAACCCCTTTTATTTTTTCCACCACCTTTACCATTGCCGCATCAAAGCCCAGACCGGCTTCCACGCTAACCGTCAACAAATCGAGCACATCCGGGAGCGTATCCTGAATTTCCTCCTGTCTGGCCGCCGACTTTGCTTTTAAATAGTACTCGGGCAGCAAAAAACCGATGGCTCCACCTAATGCCACTACTGCTACCATACCGGCCGGGCTCCAGCCCAACGGCAGGACAACAACTATACCGATGACCGGAAGCAAAAGGGTCAGCGCATATTGAATGACCATAAATTCATTGGGTGAAAGATCCAAGGGATTGCCGGCAGCCAGTAATTTTCGCTGCAGGGAAATTCGTTTCTTGGCCGGTATGGCTTTACCCAAAGACAAAGCAATTCTCTCCAGCACAGGCCTGACTACCCGCTCAAAAAAGGGTCTGTCCAGTTCATCCTCTATCTGCTGCTTCTTATTCATGGAAGCGATTTCTTCTATGCGTTGGGCAACAATGATTTTATCGCGGTACACAGTGTAATAAATGCCCTGGACCAAAAAGAACACCGTTACAAAAGTAAGCCCCAAAACAAGGTACAACACCGTTACCACTCCAGTCAAACTTTAATATCGACAATTTTCTTGATCAGAGCTACCCCAATAAGTTGCAATATAACACCGGCGACAATCAGGACAAGACCCAGCGAATCACTGAACAGGATACCTATGTACCCGGGATTTATGGCGGCAAGAATCAACCCCATCCCAACAGGTAAGGCCCCAACTATCATGCCCGATATGCGGCCCTGGGCTGTCAGGGTTTTTATTTCCCCTTTGATACGCACCCGCTCCCTGATGGTATGGGATATGCCCTCCAATATCTGGGACAGGTTGCCGCCCACCTGGCGCTGAATCAATACTGCCGTGATAACCAGGTCCAGGTCCTCGCTTTCTACACGGTTACAGAGGTTTTGCAGGGCCTCTTCCGTTGCGGTACCCAAATTCATTTCCCGTAAAGCCCGGGCAAATTCAACGGAAATCGGGGCGGGCATTTCCTTGCTCACCAGTTCCATGGCCTGCAAAAAACTGAAACCGGCTCGCAATGAATTAGCCATAATTATCAGCGCATCGCCGATCTGGGCATTGAACCGGGCCACTCTTTTTTGTTTGGCTGCCTTCACAACATATTTCGGCACTATAAATCCGGCACTTGCCCCAACCCAGCCCAAAACAAAGTTGCCCGTAAATATAAAGGCCAGGATCCCCATCCCCAGCACACAAAGCACGTTTATCAGAACAAATTCCTCACCCCGCAGGGGAATATCCGCCTTAATCAGTTCCGCTTCCATGGTTTTGGCAAAACTCCTGGCAGCGAAGATTTTACTGGACTTTTGAAACAACTTTTTCAAATTAATGCTCTCTTTTGGTTTCCTGGCCCTGTTATCCGCTTCATAGATGCGTTTGGTGTACTGTTCCATACGGGCAATCAGCATTCTGCGCCGGGCCGTTACAGCCATCAGCACAAAATAACTGAAGACAAAAACAGTCCCGAAAATAAGGAGCAAAACCAGGGATTGCATTGAATCACCCCGCTTAGCTTATGGGCACCGCAAAAGTATCTTCGGGCAGTATTATTCCTGCCGCCTCCAATTTACTCAGGAATTTTGGCCTTATGCCCGTCGGTCTGAACTGACCGATAATCCTTCCTCTGTCATCAACGCCTTTTTGCTCAAAGACAAAAATATCCTGCAAAACTATCGTATCCCCTTCTAAACCGAGCACTTCAGTGATATGGGTAATTTTCCTCGACCCGTCTTTCAACCGGTTTTGCTGAACAATCATGTCCACGGCCGAAGCAATCTGTTCCCTGATGGCACGCACCGGTAATTCCATACCGGCCATTAAAACCATGGTTTCCAACCGGGACAACATATCCCGCGGCGAGTTGGCATGACCCGTCGTCAGAGACCCGTCATGGCCCGTATTCATAGCCTGCAGCATATCCAGCGCTTCACCGCTCCGGACTTCGCCGACTACTATTCGGTCCGGCCTCATCCGCAGGCAATTTTTGACCAAATCCCTGATTGTCACGGCGCCCTTGCCCTCGATATTGGCCGGCCTGCTTTCCAGAGTCACCACGTGTTCTTGGCGCAATTGCAGTTCCGCAGCATCCTCACAGGTAATAATGCGTTCATCATTTGGTATAAACGACGAAAGAACATTTAAAGTGGTGGTTTTACCGGAACCGGTTCCCCCTGATACGACTATATTCAGTCTTCCTTTGACACAGGCTTCCAAAAATTTAGCCATCTGCGGCGTCAGGGTTCCGAACCTGATCAGGTCGTCGATTTGCAGTGGGTCTTTGGAAAATTTCCTGATAGTAATAGTCGGCCCTTTCAAGGCCAGGGGAGGAATTATGGCGTTTACCCGTGACCCATCGGGCAACCGCGCGTCAACCATTGGCGAACTTTCATCTATGCGACGGCCCAGAGGCGCCACAATTTTTTCTATAATATGCATGACATGCTCATTATCCCGAAAGGAAATATCCGTTAATTGCAGCTTACCGCTTCTCTCCACATACACCTGATGAGGGCCGTTTACCATAATTTCCGAAACGGTGGGGTCATTTATCAGCGGCGTAATAGGCCCCAAGCCGATTACTTCATCAATTATCTCCGAAACAATCTTTGCTCTGTCTGCCCTGGGAATAAAACCGGCCTCCCGGTCAATGATAGGATTAACCAGGTCTTCAATCTGACTCTTCAGTTTCTCCGGGGAAATCTCCACATCCGTCTTGTCTCCTTTTAGTATCTCATCATCCAGCTCTTCTATAACCTGTTTATGAATCTTCAGCTTCAGCTCCTGATAAGGGTCCTTGACAACAGGCTGGCTGAACACCCGTTCCTGGGTATCCGGACCTTCATTCAGGTTCTGCTTTTCCTGTTCAAGCCTTTTCAGCAAAGACATGCATAATCCCCCTCATCTTTTCACCGCTGTTCCACCAAAATACTATCTTTTTCTCTTTTATCCAAATAATCTGCTAAGCAGGCCCTTTTTGCTCTCGTCGCCTGTTTCCAGCCCGGTGTCCGACCTTTTTATAATCATCTGGGCCAGTTCTTTTACACTTTGGCTGATTTTGGCCCCGGGCTGGGAAATAACAAAAGGGACCCCCTTATTCACTGCCCCTACTACAACTCTTCCATCACTGGGGATATGGGCAGCAACCTTCATGCCCAGACTTCTTTCCATATCACTGCATTTGATGCCAATCTCGTTGGAAGACCTGTTTAAGATGAGCTTTACTTTGCCTTTGTGGTGTAGAGATTCTAAAACTTCCAAACCCAGCTTGACATTTTTAATGGTCGGCAAATCCAGGGAAACTATCAGAAGTATCTGCTGGCATATATCCAGGGCTGTTAAAGTCGTCTCGTGAAAAAAAGGCGGCGTATCCACTATGATATAATCGTATTTCTGTTTTAACGTGTTAAGTATTTTTTCCACATGGGCAGCCGTAATCAACTCGGCATATTCGGGACGGGTGGGCGCCGGCAGTACCCTGACGCCGGACGAATGCGGAACCAGGTAACTTTCCAGTGTTTCCGCATCCAGAGACCCGATATCCTGAATAAGTTCGGTAATCGTTCTTTTCGGTATTACATTCATCATTACCGCCACGTCACCAAACTGCAGGTCTAAATCAACGATGACCACCTTTTTCCTGGTCTCGTGAAATAAACTTACTGCCAGGTTGGTAACAATGGTTGTTTTACCCACGCCGCCTTTGGTGCTAAAAACCGTAATAATCTGCGGGTCTTTGTTATCCATCAGCTTTGAGGGGTCAGCGGCCTGGATTTTTCTTTTCATTTCAAAATCATAAACATTTTTAATAGTACCGGCCAGTTCGTCGCTGGTAAAAGGCTTGACCATATATTCCCTGGCCCCCGCCGCCATGGCTCGCCTGACATATTCAACCTCCCCCTGTACGGAAATAATGATAATACTTGTTTTGGGGTATTTCAGGGAGATTGCCTCCGTAGCCTTGATTCCATCAAGTCCGGGCATGTTAATGTCCATCAAAATAATATCTGGGTTAAGCTTGCCTGTCTGCCTGATGACATCCTCACCGTCGACAGCCTCGCCAACGACCGTTATCTCTTTTTCAAATTGCAGGAGCCGCTTTATATTTTCCCTGGTTTCTGCCACATCGTCAGCTATTAGTACTTTAATTGGCATCGGGCCCACCTCCGGAATTTTGCCAAACACGCTACCGGCTCTATTTTTTCAAAAACTGTGTATCATCAAAAGGCGGTCGGTCATATCTACTCTGGTCCAGTGGCGACCTCAGAGCCAGGGTAACCTTGCCATGATCCAGCATCAGGGTCAGGGCCTGCATTTTATCCGCCGGTATGGCCAGCGTAACATTTTTCGCTCCGGTATCAGATTGGTTATTTTTTGCATCCTCTTTACCCTGGTTTACTGCCCTATTTGTAGCAGGCGTAAAATTATCGCCAACGGCCAGGACTTCCACGTTTTGCAGTAAAACGTGCGCCACAGTTGTCTGTGTCGGACCCGTTTGTTGATTGGAAGCAGGGTTACTGGTTTCCAGCTCAATGGTCCCTATCACGTCTACCCGGTCACCCGGTCTTACCAAACCTCCCACGCCCGTGACTTCGTTAATCGGTACAGACATAGCTCTGGATCCGAGGGGGACTTGATAGGACAAACTTACCGGGTTGCCTTCTTTTCGTAAGATTTTTTCCCTTAATACCTGTTCGCCGGCCGAAATGTCACTGCCTGAAACAAACCCGATGACCTGCTCCTCATCCAAAACTGCATTGGGATGGACAAATTCTTCAGGCACATCTTTGACAGAGACCATATCGCCGGTAATAACGGTCCTGGCCGGAATATTGACATTGGCCACTACGACTTTTTTGGTCGTTACGTTAGTAGCAGCTTTCTTTACCTGCTCCAGGTAGTAATTCATCGCCAGAGTCGTAAGTAGAGCCAAGAAAACCGCCACAAACAGAATCTTTTTATTGGACATTTTCTCGCCCCCGCTTTTACTCGCTTAATTTTATGCCATGTAGACCGTAATCTGTTGCAGATTCGTCACTGTCGGCCGAAATAGCTTCTTTGATAAAATAACCGACCACATTGTTTTCATGGCCCTGCCCCTCAACTCCTTTAAGGAAAAAAGCGGCAAAACCCACCACCCGTACCCTTCTGGAATCGATTTGTTCAACCACCGGCACGTAGATAACCCGGGGGCAATCGGGTTGATAACTGTCCCAGGTGCATTCGGGGGAATGCCTGGTCCTGCACAGATTGATCCGGTAATTCACCCCGTCCGATGTAGGGCCTGACATATTGCCACTTTTGATGTCAATCACATCGCCGATGGAAACAGATCCGGCATAACCGTTCTTTATCGTCTCCCGGTATTCACTGGCGCCGCCTCCTCCACCGGTGTAATCCAGAGCCCCAAACCAGCCATGCCAACGTCCTCCGTCATTGCTTACACCACCGGAACCTTCTTTGAGCACATATTCTTCTCCGTAATGAAGTTCCTGCTTCAGTACGCTGAAAGGTACTGCTCCGGTCAACGTTCTGGCCGGCGCCACTCTCGCTTTAGCTGAAGCGCTAACGGTACTGAAATTTCTGCCAAATAGTCTGGCAAAAACCAGATTCACTGTGTCGTTTGATGTAACGGTAATACTCTTGTTGTCCGGCGCAACGGTGGCTGTAACCTGAAGCGGGTCAAGACCGTTTAACTGAGCATAGCTTTTGGCAATCGCCACGGCGTTGGCCGGATTATCTGGCAGCTCCTGGGCTCCGGCCAACGCCGCCGCATCCACGGCATGCGCCACTTTATTTTGCTTAACGTAAAGCAAACCTATATCAGTAACAATGGCAACAAAACCCAAAAATACGGTAAAGGCTATGGCTACAATGACAATAACGCTACCCTCTTCCTTTTTTAGAAGCCTGGAAATAAGGTGTTTCATTAATACCACCTCCGATTGGTAACCGGTATATACCGTTCCCCGTCATTCTACCCGCATCGTAGTTGAGGCGGTAACTATATATGGGTTTCCGGTTATGACCCCGATAAGAGGCGCGATTATATCCAGGCTATACGAAACCTGTACCGTCAAGGGGGTACCCCTGGTTCTGCTTCCGGCAGGACTGATGGTGACAGTTATTTTGGCAGGATCTAAAGTATAGGCGTTGTTAATCACCGCATCTCTGATATCGGCATCGGTTCCGCCTACTACTCCGTGGCGCGCCCCTTCCCTGGCCGCGTTGGTAACAATCAAATAGGTGTTCATAATACGGCCAAACTCAACAATACCAAAAATAATTAAAATCAAGACGGGCAGAACCAGGGCCATTTCTACCAAAGCCTGTCCGTTTCCAGTTCGCCCGAATTTCCTAAACCATGTCATATTAACCGTCACCTCATCAGATAGGCCACAAAAGTGCCTATACCTATTGCCAAACCATACGGCAAGGACTCATGATACTCCGCTTTATCCAGACTTTTTAAGGTGTTAATTCTAAAACGGCTGCCAATAAAAACAAGAAATGTCAGCGCTATTCTTTTAAGGGTTGACAGCAGGCGTTTTTGTTTTATCAGAACGGCAATAGCAAAAATTCCGCCGGTAATTCCGGTAGCCAGAAAAGCATTAAATGCAAAATAGGGTCCTTTTAAAGCGCCAACAGCACCCATCAGTTTAACGTCTCCTGCCCCAAAACCACCCAGAGCAAAGGGAACAAAGAGCAGCCCTAACCCTGCTCCCAGCCCTTTCAGGCTGAAAATAATCCCTGCAGTTCCCGAAGTTAAGGCATGTAGCATTAGCCCCGCCACAATCCCTGTGGCAATTACCTTGTTATATATCTTCCGCTGCTTTAAATCAGTATAGACGGAAATTAAGACTACACCCACTGTTACAGCATCCAACAGATAAGTTGCCAAAGTCATAAATTTTTCACCCTTCTATTAACAAACCCTACTTAAAAAGTAGGGCTTGTTTGAAGTGCATTATACCAATTATTGCGTTTTTCAACGGTTATGCCTTTTCCCAGAGGCCGCATCCGCTTTACAAATATGAACCCGGTTAAGGAAGTTGAGGGCAGTGGATTTGCCACCGCCCGTTAATTATTTATCAAATTTTAATTAGTTCGACCGATCTTGCGCCAGTTCATCCCTTACAGTAGTAAACCTGGCTTTCAGGTTATCGCCCATTGTAGCCATAATAGCAATTACCGCAATTACAATTAACGCAAGAATAAGTCCATACTCCGTCACACCCTGTCCACTTTCTTCTTTCCATAATTTTTTTATCATGGTTAACATACACTCACCCCCTTGCCATATTTTGTAACCAGGAAAGTCGGGCAAAAAAACAGCCTTTCTCTCCAAACTGCTTTTGGTAGAGAAAGGCTTTCCTTCTATCACTCCCCTTCGGCAGCCTGGCGATCATAGCAATAAGCTTTAGACCCATGGCTTTGCGCCACCGTCTTTCGACGGCTTAGCCTTTATCGTGGTTTTCCACTACTTCGGAATAAAATCTTCTTTTAGGTTGTCCGAACAAAATTCCTTCTTCGCTTCTTAGCTAATTATATTGTATCATTCTGCCTGGTTTTCTTGTATTCTACTGTAGTCTCAATTTTTTTAGGACTTTTGTCCCAGGACCTGACCCGTTTTCTTTTTAGATAATGTTTTATCCTACCCATAATCTGATTACATCTATGTATATCGCCCACTTCCTCCAAAAGGACTACCCGGCCGGAAGCCGCCCGCCATATTTCCTCATACAGCCCCATCATCTTCCTGGTTGAAACCAGCAGTTTGATGGTGGGATAGTCCCTGGCCAGCAAAGCAGCAATTTGCGGTGTTCTGTCTTCTGACCCCATGTCAAATAATAATATTTCAAAGTCTTCGTAATTGCCATACCTCAGCATCATCAGCCTTCTTACCAACCACTCCAGGTTTTCTTCATTATTTTGCAAAAATAAAACTAGACTGAATTTGGGGCCAAAACCATGGCGTGGCTGGCTGCTATTGTGAAACCGTTTTGTCATCCCCATTACCAAAACAGCGATTATAACCAAACTTGTCATACATACTGCCAGAACTGTCCACATCTCCGCCCACCCCCCGGTTCTTTCTTTATAATATGAGGGGGAGAACCCCAGGCGTTACAGAGGACAATTATAAATCCTACAGGTCAGTCTTTATGGCATAAAGGGCTGCCTGAGTCCGATCGTGCACTTTGATTTTTCGGAATATGCTGCTGATATGGTTTTTCACAGTCTTTTCACTGATAAAAAGCTCTGCGGCTATTTCCCTGTTATTTTTTCCCTCAGCGATCAGCCTGATGATTTCCCGTTCCCTGGCCGTCAATTCCGCCAAACCACCGGACGCCGGGCCTCCACCGGCCGGATTGTTTACCTCCCGCAGCAACATTTGGGTAATCCTTGGGGCAATAACCGTCTCTCCCGCATAAACAGCCTTTATAGTTGATATCAATGCGTCAACACTGACATCTTTCAGCAAATACCCTGAAACGCCTATTTTAATCAGTTCAAGTATCCTTTGTTCACAGTCATCCACGGTCAAAGCAATAACCTTTATTTCAGGGTTATTTTTCAACAAAATTTTTGCCGCTTCCACGCCGCTAAATTTGGGCATGTTTAAATCAAGCAGCACGACATCTGGTTTTAACCGGTTTACCTTATCCAAAACCTCATTGCCGTCGGCTGCTTCGCCGGCAACGCAGATCTCCTTATCCAGAGCCAATACTTTAATTAGCCCTTCCCTTATTAACGGGTGGTCATCAGCAATGAGAACCTTAATTTTCCCCAACCGCCTGTACCTCCTGTCCGGCCACCGGAATTTTGAAATATAACTCGGTTCCCTGCTTCGGGGCCGTGGTTATCTTCATCTCTCCCCCAAGCAGCGCAACCCGTTCCCGCATATTGATAAGGCCAAACTTATTCCCTTTGTTATTCATCATTACCTGTTCTAAATCAAACCCTACCCCATTATCCCTTATACATATGGTAAAAAACTTGTCATTTACATCAATCGTCAGGTTTACCCTGCCGGCCCGCGCATGTTTGCGCACATTGTTAAGCCCTTCCTGTATTAAACGGAAGATAGCGATTTCCAGCGCTGGGGTATACCGCGCTTCCCGGCCAAAAAAATTGGCATCCACTTCTATACGGGATTTTGACTTATAATCTTCCAGGTACCTTTTTACGGCCGGCACAATGCCCAAGTCATCCAGAGCCATCGGCCGCAAGTCAAAAATTATCTTGCGCACATCCTGCAAGGTCAGTTTGACGGCCTCTTTTATCTGACCCAACTCCGCCCGTACCTGTTCGGGGGCCACATCCATTAATTTTTCACAGTATTCCATGCGTAAAACCAGGTTGGCCATAGCTTGGGCCGGCCCGTCATGTATTTCCCTGGCGACCCGTTTTCTTTCTTCTTCCTGGGCCCTGATAATTTCTATACCCATCTGTTGCTTCTGCTGCAAGCTCTCCAGCCTTAAGTTCAAGTTTTTTAAATTACCGCCTATAAAGTCCATCACTACCCCTACCTGGGACATAAGGTTGTCGGCCTTCCTGGCGGTTTCCTGTAATTTTACCAAACTGGCTTCGTAGTCCTTTTTCTTTTGTTTTAACAGGCTTTCACGTTCCAAAAGAGAGCTTAAATAAGCCTGCATTTTGCTGGCATGCTCGTAGGCCCTCTTTATATCCGCTTCTTTATATTGTTGAAAATTCCGGTCGATTTCACCTAGTTCATATTGGGCTACTCTTTCGTCTTCCCTGACTTTTTCTATTTCTTTCGCCAGTTCTACTAACTGGTCGTTAACTTCATCCAAATGCGTTTTCATGCGCAGGTACTCGATACGGGCATTTTCTGCAATGGCGAAGATTTGTTCTTTGCCGTTTTCTATAGAAAAAATGGTATCCTTGACTATCTTGTCCAGGTTGCTAATGTCTGATTTACTTCCATTGATAGCTAATTCCACCATTTTTGCGCCCCCCTTTCCTCTTTTTTCGACAATAATTGGCAGAATCCTGCAAAGCTGGCATAAATAAAGGTTTGGGTTTAGCCCAAACCTACTAACTCTACGATTTCCTCCTGTATGGCTTTTAAATCATCGACGCTATTGGCTTCCACATAAATCCGGAAAAGGGGTTCTGTGCCCGAAGCCCTGATAAGAGCCCAACTACCGTCTTCCAGGACAAATTTCCTACCGTCAAGGCTTAAAACTTTATGGACAGCTTTTCCGGCAACAGAAGCCGGTGCCAGCTCTTTGAGGGACTCCAGGACCCGTTCTTTTGTTTCCTGGGAACAGCGAATATCTTTTCGTTCGCTGAACAGCCGGCCATATTTGTCTTCAATATCCTTGAGTATTTCCCGCACCGGTTTTTTGTGCCAAGCCACCATTTCTGCAATCAGGGCATTGGCCAAAATGCCGTCTTTCTCGGGAATGTGACCGGCAATGCTTAACCCTCCGCTTTCTTCACCACCTAAAATACTGCCGCGCTTCATCATAGATTCACCGATATATTTAAAACCAACAGGCGTTTCGTCTACGTCCATGCCGAAATCGCGCGCAATGCGGTCCAACATATGGGTAGTGGCCACGGAACGGGCTACCGGCCCCCTGATATTTTTATTTGCCAACAAGTGATAATAAACAAGGGTCAGCACCTGGTTAGCCGTGGTATAAGCGCCGTCGGCATCAATTACCCCAAACCTGTCGGCGTCGCCGTCCATAGCCAGACCCAAGTGAGCCCTTCTTTCCACCACCAGCTTTTTCAATTGGGTCAGCACTTTATCGGAAGGTTCGGGTAAACTGCCGCCAAATAACGCGTCCCTGTATCCGTGTATCGTTTCCACCTGGCAGCCGGCATCCCTGAGCACAGTATCCAGGTAGTCAATTCCAGCTCCATACATAGGGTCAACAATGACTTTTAAATTCGCCTCTTTTATGGCCTTAGTATCTATTATTGATTTCAGGTGTTCCGTATAAGCAGGAAAAGGATCAAAGTATTCAACCAAACCATTATTAACGGCCTTTTCAAAAGAAGTTGCCACAACCTTACCATCTGTCAGCGCTTCATGCAATAATCGTTCTATTTCATTGGTTATGTAAGGCAGCGCCGGGCCCGCATATTCAGGTATAAATTTGATCCCGTTATATTCCGGCGGATTATGGCTGGCCGTCAGCATCACAGCGCCGGCGGTTTCTTTTAACTTGACAGCAAAAGCAGTAACAGGTGTGGGCATGGACCGGTTGTTCATAAATATCTTGATTTCATGTCCACAGAAAACCTCGGCCACAGCCTGGGCAAAATGTTCCGACAAAAACCGGTTGTCATAACCGATGACCACGCCACGACCGGCAAGACGGCTCCCCTTCACATATCTGGCCAAGGCCTCCGCAACATATTTGACATTTTCAAAAGTAAATTCTTTAGCCATTATGGCACGCCAACCATCTGTGCCAAATTTAATCGCAGCCATTCCTCGCCTACCCCCATTTGCATAAATTGATATCACAAATTCAGTTTTATGGGCCCCGGTCAGTTTTTATTACTTAATTTTAATTAATTTTACCCGGTGGGTTGATTTTCCTTTTTCCGATTAAAAATTTTTTCTACGTTATACCTCTTTATCGCTTATGTCCGTTACATGGTCAAGTTTATCTTCTTTCAAATCCACATAAAGTTCGCCCTGAGAATTGATGGCGGCCAGCGCTACTTCCCCTATCGTATGCACACCTTTTTTTCCCAGCTCCTGCATCAGCCATTCCTCGCTTAAATTATTTTGCACCAGATTGGCCTCGACCAATTTACCGTCCACTATAAGTTCTGAAGGAACCCCCTCATATTGTGTGGCTATCCCCAAGTCCTTAGGGGTAGCGGGCCTATATTGGGATTTCAACTGGACACTTAAATGTCCGTTGGGTTCAAGAATAGCAAACTCTACCTGACTGATATCAAAAACACCCCTTAACCTGAGCTGGCTCATCAAGTCATCCATGGTATACCTGGTCAATCCCATATTTTCTTCTAATACTTTTCCATTGTGAATGACCACAGTAGGTTCCCCCTGGATAAGTTTGCGCAATGGCCTGCTCTGCAAAGATACATAACCGGCTAAAATAGACAGGAATACAAAAGTCACCAAGGCAGCAAAAACAGGCCAGACATCAATATTCAGGCTGCCGGCCATATTAGCGGCAATGCTGCCGATGGTAATTCCCGTAACAAAATGGTAAAAAGTCAGCTCGGATATTTGCTGTTTTCCCACCAAACGGGCTAATACCAGCAAGGCAACAAAGGCAAAAGCTGACCGGAACATAGCTTGAATTATTTCATTCAATTAAAAAACCCCCTTTAAACCATATCGCTCTTATTATGGTTCAAAGGGAGGTTTTTAATTCCGATATTATTTCAGATTTCTCTCATGCCTTCAACACAAAAAACTCCCTTGTGGGAGTTTTAAGCGGAATATTTGCGCTCTTGCTGCGGCATTTCCAGAGTTTGTACGGCTCTGGAGCCAAGCACGCCCAATTTATCGGCGCCAATAAAAGCCGCCAGGGTAACGCCGATAAACACCAGGAAGGACTGGGCTGTCGTTAATTGGGTAAGAATTATACCACTGACTCCCAGGAGAATGTCAAACAGGTAAATGGCCAGTACTGTCTGGCGATGGGATAAGCCTTTTTCCAACAAGCAGTGATGCAAGTGTTCCTTATCAGCTTTAAAGATGGGCTGATGGTTCATAAACCTTCTCACAATAGCAAAAGCAGTATCAAATATGGGGATACCGATAATGAATATGGGCACAAACACCGACATAACGGCAAAGCCCTTGGTCAGCCCAATAATAGATAAAGCAGCAAGGATATAGCCTAAAAACATGCTTCCCGAATCACCCATAAAAATCTTGGCCGGGTGAAAATTGTATTTGAGGAAGCCGATAGTACTGGCGCCCAGGATAATTGCCGGAAGGACTACCATGTACTGGCCTTCCAGCCATCCGATTACAGCCAGGCAGAAAGCAGCTATGGTAGCCACGCCACCGGCCAATCCGTCTAAACCGTCAACCAGGTTAACGGCGTTGGTTACGCCAACAATCCAGAACAAGGTAATGGGGATGCTCAATATCCCTAAATTTACTACCCCGCCGAAGGGGTTGGTGACAAAAGTGACTTCTATACCGAATAATACCAAAACCAAGGCTGCTACAATCTGGCCTAACAGCTTCAACCGGGGTGAAATATCAAAAATATCGTCCATTATTCCTAAAGCAACTATCAAGGCGCTACCGATGACCAGGCCCAGTGTGATTTTACTGATTTCCTGTGTGACCAGCATAGCTATGACAAAGCCAAGAAAAATGGCCACTCCGCCTAACCTGGGCATCGGCTTGCAGTGTACTTTACGGTCATTGGGGCAATCAACTGCGCCAATTTTAAAGGCTAACCTTCTTACCAAAGGCGTCATTATCAGCGTTGTCAGGAAAGCGACTGCGATTCCGAGTACTTTGGTCTCCACTTCGTCTCTCCCCTCCCCAAGGGCAACGTCCTTACGAAATATTTCTATGCTAAAATAGCAAACAACAATACACACTTGTCCCTATTTTAACACATTAACCGACATTTGTCACTACTATCCGCAAAATTACTCGCCAACAGCAAACATTAATTCTGCCTCGGCAACCAACTGATCGCCCACAAATGCCCGGCCAAAAGCCTTGCCTACCCGGCCACGCAGCTTTAACATCTCTACCTCCAACCGCAGTTGGTCACCCGGGACAACCTGTTTTCTAAAACGCACCTTATCCAAACCGGCAAAAAAAGCAATTTTCCCTTTAAATTCAGGCTTTGACAGGATGTACACCGCCCCTGTCTGAGCCAATGCCTCGATAATCAAAACTCCCGGCATAACCGGGTAGTCAGGAAAATGCCCCTGAAAATACTCTTCGTTAGCGCTTACATTTTTTTGTCCCACAACTTTATTTTCATCCATTTCAATAATCCTGTCCACCAACAGAAAGGGATATCTGTGGGGCAAAATCTCTTTAATCCGGTTAATATCTAACATCTTGGTTCCTCCTTTATATGCCGGTTACCGGCTTTTTAACATTTTATCTTTTAATTTTATAATCAACCCTGTCAAATCGGCTATCTCTCTGACCTTGAGCAGTAACAAACCGAAAAAGTAAACCAGTACTCCTGCCGCACCGGCAAGTAAAATTTTCAGCAAAAGCCCCTGGCGCGAACTGTCCGGGACATAGCTTCCCAGCAAATTATAAAGTACGGCTGTTACCAATGCCATCACAGCGCCGGCAGAAATGATCTTACCTAAAGTCAGCAGCCAATGGGCAGGGAAAATTTCACCCAACTTCCTTCTCAGGTAAACATATAAGATCAAAACATTAACAGATAAACCCAACGCCAATCCCAAAGCCAGGCCCCCAACGCCCATAATTTTAACCAGCAGCAAATCAAATAAGACAGTGGCCATGGCGCCCACCGCAGCGATAAGCACAGGAGTTACCGTATCCTGCAGGGCATAAAAACTTCTGGTCAAAATGTCTCTTAGGGCCCACGGAATTATCGCCAAAGCATAATAGGCCAGAGCATTAGCCGTAACTACCGTGTTGTGAACCGTAAATTCCCCATGTTCAAAGAGCAGCTTAATTATAGGTTTATTCAGTGTGAGGAGTCCCACTGCGGCAGGGACCAGAATCAGAAAAAAGAGACTGATCCCGCGAATCAAGGTTTCTTTTAATTGCCCGTATTCCCTTTTTGATGCGTAAACCGACAGGGCCGGAAAAACAGGAATTGAAATAGCCGCCACAAACAAGCCAAGGGGTAGCTGCATCACCCTGTTGGCATAGTTTAACGCCGAAATGCTTCCTGCTTCGAGGGTTGAAGCCAGTCCCCGTTCCACAAAAACCGGCGCCTGGCCGATAATCACCCCCAGTACAACAGGGAGCATTAGCCACAGGGTTTTCTTTACACCCGGGTGGGACCAGGAAATAATCAGGCGGTATTGAAAACCCTTTTTCCACATCACCGGGAGCTGAAAAAGAAATTGCGCGGCAAAACCCACCATTGTCCCTGCTGCCAGGCTGGCAATCCCCCAGCGGCGCCCTAGAGCCAGGACAAACCCGATGGTAACCAGACTGGTAATCATGGGGCCCAAAGCCGGAAATAAAAAATGCCTGTAAGAGTTCAAAATAGCCGAAATCAGCCCCATTAAGCCAATAAACAATAGGGCCGGCAGTATTATGCGGAACAGTTTTGCCGTTAAAGCCAGGCTGGCCCGGTCAAAACCCGGCGCAAGCAATTTTACAATATAAGGGCTTAGAACAAAAGCCGCGGTAATCAGGGTAATAAAAAAAACCGCCACCAGGTTAATTGTTGTATTGGCCAGGTTATTTGCTTCTCCCCTGTCCCTGGAAACCAGGTAATCATTGAAGACAGGCAAAAATGCAGCGTTAAAGGCTCCCGCCAGGGCCATAGCCACCATACTGGGGATAGTATAGGCCACTACATAAGCGTCGGTATGGGCAGACGCACCGAACTGGTTGGCAATCACCATTTCCCTGATAAAACCGACAAACCGGCCGACCAGAGTTGCTACCATGATGACCGACGCCGCTTTCGCCAAACTTTTGGTGTTACTCATGCCTTTTTCCCTCTTTGCATTTTTCTCGTCCTTCTACGTACTAATTTTTCATATACTTCTGCCGTTTTTCGGGCCATCGCTTCAGCGGTAAATTTCTTCTCAACTGTTTCCCTTCCCGTTCTGGCCAACTCCCGGGCAAGGCCAGGCAGTTCCAAAACACTGGTTATGGCTTCGGACAAAGCAATGGGATCGCCCGGAGGCACAAGTAAACCGTTAACACGGTTTTTAATGATTTCCGGTACACCGCCCACCGCACTGGCCACAACAGGCTTTTCCATGGCCATAGCCTCTATAATGGACAATCCAAAACCTTCTGACAGGGAAGGCTGTACAACAATATCCACAGATGTCAAGACTTCCGGAATGTCTTTTCTAAAACCGGCAAAAATGACATTTCCGGCAATTCCCAGCTCCCGGGCCTGTTCCTCAAGGCGCTTCTTTTCCGGGCCTGTCCCCACAATGAGCAACTTTAAAAATGGAAAATCACGGACCAGTTGTTCA
Source organism: Thermincola sp. GK-1 (assembly GCF_059412445.1). NCBI lineage: Bacteria > Bacillati > Bacillota > Clostridia > Eubacteriales > Thermincolaceae > Thermincola > Thermincola sp. GK-1. The sequence goes on along the minus strand of NZ_JBSQAT010000001.1, from coordinate 291,924 downwards.
AAGGCATAGAACAAAATACTGTGCCCTTTGACAGGATGCAATCTGGAAATTACCGCCAGCAAAGTTTCATTATCGGCGATCTTGAACTGTTTTCTTATTTGAGCCCTTTTAGCCTCAGAAAAAAAATATTTATTTAATTCCAAACCGTTGTATATAACGGAAACCCTTCGTTTACTGATACCGTATTTTTCACAAACATACCCGGCCAAATCTTCAGAAACTGTTATAAAATGCTTAGTCAAAGGCAGGGTCAGTTTTTCGCTGATTTTATTTACATACAGGTCCAGCTTTCGCGGGTAATCATACTCCAGATTGCTGTGGATCGTTGTAACAATGTTTTTTATCCCTGCTTTTCTGGCAGCCAGCCGGCCGACCAGATTGGCGCGCACCCCATGGGTATGCACTATGTCAAAACCATTTTTCTTTATGTAATCGGAGAGCCTGAAGATAACTTTAAGGTCTAACTTCCCGGCCATAGGAAATACCCGGTGGGGAAAACCTTCGCCCGCCAGTCTGCCGGCCAGCGGCGCTCCAAACAAACAGGCCACCACAATATGAAAATCCTGCCGGTCCATATTTCTCAACAGTGTAATCAAATACTGCTCAGCCCCGCCAAATTCTCCGCCACCTATGACATGCAGCACTTTTATTTTCTTCTTCAACCCTGCTCTCCCCCTAAACACGTCCTATTAATATATTCTAACAGGCATTCCTTTTTTGTACAACTTAGATTCTAAATTGGGGGCAAATGTTTGGATTTTCTTAGGGGCCGTGAAAAATTGAAGGCCGAATGCTTCACAGACCTTAGATGTTCATAAGAAAAGCATTCGGCCATAAAAACCCCCGCCTAATTTCACCGGGAAACAGTTTATACCGGTTCTGACGGAACATAATATATGAGCCATTTACCATCTATTTTCATTAAGTACACATACTCCGTCATGTTAATTACGTTTTCGCCGTCGGCATCTTTGACGGTCATCTTTGAATCATATGTAACCTGTGCCAGCCAATCACTTTTATTCACTACTTTACCTTTGGAAAGGATTTCGTATTTTAAACTTATGTTGCGGTCCGCCATTTCGTTCAGGGCATCGGCGTTTGTCGCCAGGGCGGCTTCTTCTGTTCCGGTGAGATACTCCTTCAACGGAGATAAATCATAGGGGGCTCCGCCGTTTAGCAGTTCTTCATTTTTTGCCATGTAGGCATCGGTCACCGCTAACAGTTCTTCATCATCAGGAAGCTGTGTCTTATCATTGGATAGCATGTTATATAACATGGTCATCACTTCGGCTCTGGTGGCATAACTGTTAGGTTCGAATTTTCCATTCGACTTGCCCCTAATAATGCCCACATCAGCAGCCTTTTGAATAACTTCAGCAGCCCAATGTTCATCAGAGACATCAGGGAAACTCCTGGGTTGTTTTACAGGGCTCCGGTCATGTAAGCCTTTGACCACCATAGCGGCAATCTCCGCTCTCCTAATATTGGCATTGGGGTTAAAATTGCCCTGGGCGTCCCCGTAAATAATTTCTTTCTGATAAAGGGTGTTCACTGCCTCCCTGGCCCATGAGGGTATCTTAGCAGCATCCTTAAACGAAGCCTTTCCGGCAGCCGGAATCAAATTCAAGGTCTGAAACATCATGACTGCAAACTCAGCCCTGGTAATGTTCTGATTTGGAAGCAGTTTCCTGGCGGGCACGTAAGCCCTCATCTGCTCATTATAGCGGGTCGAAGGATAACCTTTGACTATGCCCATTGCTACCAAATGAGTCATCTGGTTTTCCGCCCAATGCCCTTCCACGTCGGAGAGGTCATAAATCAGCACATCCGTTATATTTGCCGATGCCGGAGCAGCAACCAGCAGCAGGCATATAACCAGGGTAAAAAACCTCCGTAACCTGATCTGTCTCATGTTTTCACTCCTAACAAAAATTGTTTGCATTACCATATTAGTTCTCTAACCGCCTAAAAATACCCTGCTTTTATAAACAAATTCTTTTCTGGTAAATTATGTTAGGACTGACCCTTTGGCCCTACACTGATGCCGCCTATTACAATAGTGATACATGTTTCCTCTGTGTTCTCCGTGCCCTCTGTGGTGATTTTTTAACAACGGTTGTTTCACTATGGCAGCCTGTTGCGACTTAGCGAAAGATTTTCTTCGCTAAGACCAGGAAGAGGAACTTGGGCAGTTCCAACATTCTGAAAAAGCGGCTTGGCTGGGTGACCAGCCTATACAACCATTCCAGGCCGAGCCTCTGCATAAACACCGGGGCTCTTTTCACAGCTCCCGCCAACACATCAAAACTCCCGCCCACACCTATAGCAACAGGAATCCCCAGTTCCGCTTGATGAGCGTTAATCCATGCTTCCTGTTTTCCCATACCCAAAGCAGCCAGCAAAATATGAGGCCTGGAGGCTTTAATATCTGCAAGGACTCCATCTTCATCATCTTGAAAATAGCCATGGTGGTATCCGGCCATTACAATACCCGGGTATTTGGCCCGAACATTGGCAACGGCCTGTTTGACCACCTCTTCCCTTGCCCCCAGGAAATAAAAACGGTATCCCTCCCGCGCGCCAATTTCAAACAGCGCCTGAATGAGATCAATACCCGTCACCCGGCCTTTTAAGGGGGTCCCAAATATCTTTGCGGCAATGATCAGGCCGACCCCATCGGCCGTAATAAGGTCTGCTTCAGATAAAATTTCAGCAAATCGGGGCTCCCGGCGGGCTTTCATAACAATCTCGGGGTTAGCGGTAACAATCATGGCACGGCCACCCTCTTTTATCACCTGTACTATATATTGTAGGGCTTCCGACAGGTCAAGCTGATCAATTTTTACTCCTAAAATATCAATTTTCCCCGGCATAAAACACTAACCACCTTTATGTCTATATAGAAACTTTATATCTTATATAAACTTTATGTCTTAATATAAACTTCCATATGCATGCGCGAATTTTTAAGGAGAGGCATAAAACCTCTCCTGTGTTTATTCCATCTTATCAAGTTAAACCATTTATCAAGTTAATCCAGTACTATGGGAGCGCCAGGCCCTCATCCTGCTGAGTGGATTTGGGCGCCGTCCCGGTTGAACCGGGGTTCGGAGGCGGTACAACAATATTATTCCCACCCTGCCCGGTAACAGGAACGTCGGTATTTCCCTGGTTTGGCCCGGTGGATTCCGCGCCTCCCGGAGTAGAGCCTCCCGGAATTGAGCCTCCCGTAGAACCGTTACCCGGCTGCTGCGTCCCGTTGGCAGGATTAATTATCGACCCATTATTATTTGGTTCGGTAGGTTCAGTCGGTGCGGTATTACCTGTATTCCCCTCCGGTGGAGGAACTGTACCGGAACCATTGGTGTTTTGTTGTGGCGTTTGGCTGTCTGTTTCGCCAATGTTTACGTCAACCTGCGGTTTGTTTTTTTGAGGTACTTCTGTCCGTTTTTTCACATACTCCTTACTCGCCTTTTTCGGTATGTCCTTCGGAACGTTTACAGGTTTATCAACCACGGCAGCAGTTGTGACGCCCTTGAACATGTCAGCCAATACCAGTTTGGTTTTCTCCTCATCAGCCTTCCAGTAACTGATGCCTTTGTAATTGTAAAAGGTTCCCGGCAGGGTTTGCGCCACAATATTATCCGGGCTCAATGATGAAGCAACTCTGGTCAAAAAGAATATATCTTTAAATCCAAAGTTTGTATCTACTACCGAAAAGATTTGTGGCAGCAGTTTGGGCAACTTGACTATGGTTTTCGCCTGCAGAATTTCATCGGCTAAAGCCATTAGAAACTTCTGCTGCCGCTCAGTACGGGAGATATCGCCAAGAGCGTCATGGCGGAAACGCACATACTGCAAAGCTTTATTGCCATCCAGGCGCTGCACGCCCTTGTACAGGTTAATTGTGTTCTTCCCATCGCGCCAGTACATCCTTTTTTCCACATCGATGGTAACCCCGCCCAGGGTGTCAACAATATCTTTAAATCCCTCGAAATTGGTTTTAACATAGTATGGTATATCTACTCCCAGTAAATTTTCCACAACGTCAACGGCCAGGTCGGTTCCGCCTATCTGGTTAGCGGCATTGATCTTTGATTTGCCGTAACCGGGAATATCCACCAGTGTGTCTCTGGGAATAGAAAGCATGGCAATTTTCCTGGTTTCCTTATCAATACTCACCAGAATCATGGTGTCAGTCCGGGCATCTTTTTCCCCTTTCCGGGCATCAATGCCGAGCAACAATACATTCAGCCTGTCAACAGGCAAGTCGTCTTTTTTGTCGCCAGCTTTTATCTTAACCGGCTCATTATTCTTTTCCTCACCTACATTGGCCAAAATATTGCCAATGTAAAAAGAACCGGCAAAAACAGCGACTAACGCGAGGATATTCATGATCTTAAAAAATTTGTTCTTCATAAAAACCCACCCCAAATCAAAAAAGGTGCTACCTAAATAATTTTACAGTATTTTTCTGCCATATTCAATAACCAACACTTGGCAGCTCTAAAAACGAAATTCGTACTCTACGGGTCTGGCCTTGGAGATATCGGTTACCGTCTTTACAACCAGGCGCCGCTCATCGCCCGGTTTGAGCGGAATAGTAATATATCCTTTACCGGTGTAATATAACTTCCCGTTTACCTCGACAGCTCCCCGGAACGGACGCTTATCCGCCCGGTTCCTGATCTGCACGGTAACAAAACTTACCCGGTCTACCGGTAAATCTCTTGGTATTACGGACACAATAACGGTACGTTCGCTGACAGGCAAATCAGACCCATTCTCTCCTGAAGCGGCCACACTCAGAGAAAACTGTGAACGATCAAGGCCCAAAGCGCTAAGGCTGGCGGAACTGTATACTACCACTTCCCATGTACCGGCCCGGGGGGAAAGAACCTGGGCAGAAACACCGGGCTTACCCGCGGCATCGCCGCCGGCAAACCCCGTCTCAGCTTTTTTGTTGCCCTCCGGGTCATACAGGTACATCCTAACTTTGCCGGCATATAGGTCTGTATTTAGTTTATTAACGCTTAAAAGAACATCCAGTTGCGCTCTTCCAGGCGGCACTTCGAAAAAGTACCTTTTGTACTGGGCGGGCTTTAGTGTTTCTTCCAGGCTGCGGCTGTAGTTGTCAGTCTCATTTAAAGAGTAAGGTTTTACAATATTCACTGAAAGGTCTGTATCAATTCCATAACTGGTCTGGTCATTGGCGCGGACCAAGGTGGAATACAGTCCTTCCTTAGCCGGAAGATCAAACTGGAGAGGTATTTCCCGTGTCTTTCCGGGCGGGACAAGAATCCGGTCTGTGTCAGGCTTGATCCACGGCGATAGAGTATAAATTGACAACTCTTTTATTCCCGAAGAGTTGTTTTTCACATACCATGATACTTTACCCGGTTCCAGACGCTGTTCCAACAGTCCATATCCCATACCGCATTGCGAGTTATATATCGATGAGCTAAAGTTGGCATTCTCTTTAATAAACTGCATTTCAATCCAGGTCTGAGCAATATTGACCAACCCATAGCCCTGTTCAGCATAGGAATAGTCAGGTATTTTTCTCGCGCCCAGTTCTATAGCTCTTTTAATAATATACGGAGTAACATTGATTTTTTCATGTGTAGCAGCTTCCTGCAAGAGGGCAATACCCCCCGCAACGTGCGGAGCTGCCATGCTGGTCCCTTCACTGATGAAGTACTGTTCACCTTTTCTCATCGGCACAGTAGACACCACACTGCCGGGGGCTACTACCCGCGGGGCCATGGCGCCATCTCTGCGGGGGCCCACAGAGCTGAAAAACCAGAGGTTTTCTGCCGGCACCTTCCAGCCATAGTCGGTTTCCCACATTTCCGGAGCAGTATACGCCCCGACACTGATAGCCGAATCGGCATCGGCAGGAGTAGTTACTGAACTTAATCCGGGACCGTCGTTTCCCGCAGCCACCACAAAAACAACGCCGTATTCTTCTGTTAAGGTATTTATTAACTTGGCCGGGACACTTCCCCCAACGTAATCATCGGGCTTAAACCCCAGGCTGAGATTGACAACTTTAGCCCCATGTGAAGCAGCATAAATCATGGCCTCCGAAACAGAGCTCCAACTGCCGTAACCGGCGGAATCCAATACTTTTAAAGCCATAATCTGCGCCCCCGGAGCTACCCCCTGAGCATACCCGTTAGCGGCAATAATCCCCGCCACATGTGTTCCGTGATCATTGCCGTCAAAACCCAGGTGAATTCTATTTCCATTTGGATCGATTTCCAGCAGGTTAAAATTAAAAATATTTTTTCCGTCCAGGCTTTTAAAATTGGCGAAGACCCCTGAACCTTCAAACAAATTAAGGGCAGTCTCATCTGCAAAGTCCTTGTCCAGGTCTGTATCTACATATACAGTGTCATATTTTCCACTTACTTTTGCATCGGTAACCAAAACAGCAAAAACATCGTTTGTATTCCCATTGAAATTTATATCCATACCGTTTCCGTTAGCAGTGGAAAAATCGCTTTCCCGTATATAACCGTAATGAAAATGTTCACTTTTAGAGACGATAGAACCAATCCGATAGTTCCCGTCAGCCAAATTTACGGCTCCATTATTTTCGGGGGCAATAGCCTTTGTATCTAATACGCCTTCCCCTGTAAAATCTTTCCAGGTGATAATTTTTCTCTTCCCGTCGGTAGTCTTCTGCAGGTCAGGATGGCCGGGATCAACCCCTGTATCAATTACCGCCACAATCTGGCCTTTTCCGTCGGCTCCCGTTGCATTCGTGAAAAGATCCGCCGAAATACTGCTTTTTGTCACCTGCAAACTTTTCCGGGGGTCCATAAGCATACCGGCATCCGTTTCGGCTGCTTCCAACGGCGCAACCCTTTGTTCCCTGTCCAGGTTTATCCTCTCTACGCCTTGCATATGGGCAATTATATCAAGTTGGCTTGGTGGTACGGTAGCCGTAAGGTAATCCAGGCGTGGATAAAACAAATTAACCTTTCCGCCCATCCGTTCAATGGCCGTCCTGACCCGGCCGGCCTGCCCGGCGGCAGTGGTTATCAGTATTTCTTGGTCACTGTCTATTGAGACACTGTCTTTACCGTTATTAGTCAATTGATTGCTTGTTTCCAAAGTCAGACCGGCTTTTTGCGCAGCTTCCCCGTTAGCCGGGGTTTGCTGTTCTTCCTGACCGCTTATTTCCTGCGTAAGTTTTTCCACATAGTTTAACTGTCCATATTCGTCGATTATAACAGCTACTTTATCTCCCGGCTTTAAATATTGTGGCAAAATTCTTTTTGTATCAGAATAAAAGTCGGTATTATTTGCGTAGGTAAACTTTTCCCGCTGCCCGTTAATATTGAGCGCCAGTTCCCTGTTTTGTAGGCTGACATCCTCAATTTCCCCGACAAAAGTATATCCCCGGTCCAGTTCAGCCAGCAGTTTATTTATCAGAACCGCCGTTTCTCCCCGGCTGGCCGGGCGGTCCGGCCTGAAGGTTCCGTCAGGAAAACCGGACAAAAACTGAAGTTTTACAGCAGTGGCGATGAAACTTTTTGCCCAATCCGGGATCATATCGGCATCGGTAAATTTGTTCAGCAGGGCAGAATCGCTATCGGGCTCAGTTTGCAAAGCCCTGATTAAAATAGATGTTATTTCATCTCGCCGGATTTGTTTATCGGGTTTGAAGGTTCCGTCCGGGTAACCTGAAATTAAACCTCTTTCCCTGGCCACCAGGACGTGTCCGGCCGCATAATGCGAAGACTTCAAGTCCGTAAATCCGGTAGGAACACCCTGCAAAGCCGCAGCTTCCGTATCCAGTCCCAGCGCGTTAACAATCATTACGGCAAACTGGGCCCTGGTAACACTTTGTCTGGGCCAAAAAGCCCCGTTATAACCATTTATTATTTTGGCGGCCGCTGCCTTTAATATTTCTTTTTCCGCCCAGTGCCCCCCGGTATCGGAAAAACCGCCGGCCAAAACAACGGCAGGCGCAAAAAAACCTGTACATAAAAAACAGATTAACATGCCGGCCAATATTTTAAATTTAACAGTTTTTTGCCTCAAAACGGATACCTCCAAAAGAAAGGACTTTTCCCCGGCAACTTTTACAGGTATTTTTCCATGCGCTGTTTTCTCAGCTCTTCCAGAATAAGCTTGATATCCTGGGACCGTTCTTTGGGACAAATAAGCAGCACGTCTTCCGTGTCTATAACTACGAGATTATCTACTCCCACTGCGGCAATCAATTTGGTCTTTCCGTCAATTATGCAGTTATGGGCGCCGATGGTCACTACTGAACCCTGCAGGTAATTACCTTCCGAATCAACCTCGAAAAGCCTGGATAAAGCAGCCCAACTGCCAACGTCATCCCAACCAAAATCACCCGGCACAACCAAAATGTTGTTTGCCTTTTCCAGGATAGCATAGTCTATGGATTGTTTAGGCAACTTTCCGTATACCTGTAGCAGCCTTTGCTCAAAATCCCCCTCATTCAGCCCCCTGCCGATTTGACACAAGCCCTCGTATAACTGAGGTTGATATGTTTCCATGGCTCTCAGGATCGAACTTGTCTTCCATATAAACATTCCGCTGTTCCAAAGAAAATTGCCGGAGCCAAGGTAAGCCTGCGCAGTTTGGTAATCAGGCTTTTCGGTGAAAGATTTCACCTCAAAATATACCGCTCCGGAATACTTCTTTTGCTCTCCCAATTCTATATATCCATAACCGGTCTCCGGCCGGGTCGGGACAATTCCCAGGGTAATGAAGGCTTCTTTATCAGTAGCCAGCCTTACCCCTGTTTTCAGGGTTTGAACAAACCTGTCATTATCAGCCACATAATGGTCGGCCGGCAGGATAACCATTACAGATTCGGAGTCTTTATGCTGTAAAAGAATTGCCGCCAGGCCTATACAAGGAGCCGTGTTTCTGCCCTCAGGTTCCACGATAATGTTCGCCGACGGTAAACCGGGCAATTGCTGTTTGACCAAATCAACATAAGGTCTGGCCGTCACCACATAGATATGATTTACCGAAACCATTTTTCTGGCCCTGTTAAAGGTAAGCTGCAGCATGGTTCCCTGGTCCAAAAGCCTGATAAACTGTTTGGGCATAGACTCCCTGCTCCTGGGCCAAAAACGTTCTCCTTTTCCGCCTGCCAAAATTATTACAGAAACAGCCACTGCCTTTACCTCCCAGAAAATGTTAGTAACTTAGTTCGACAATAGCTACGGTCTCTCCTGCCGGTTCGTGTCCGAAAACGCAAATTAATTCCAGAAATAAAGTTGGCGCCAAAATTAATAAACCCATAGCACAAGCTACGGGTTTGCCAGAAGTCCTTTCAATAAAATCTCCAGCATTTGTTCCAGAGTATCTTCCAGATTTTGCACTCCCTCATCTCCAAAAACCGCAGGACCAACAAGCCCTCCCATCATACCGGTAAAAACCATAGCGGCTGCCCTGGAATTAACTTCATTCCTTATCTCGCCTCTATCAATCCCAGATTTAATGATGTTTTCAATGGCCGCAAACTTTTCTTCCCGCATTTTCATTAACCAACTGCGAAATTCTCTACCAAAGTGGGCATGTTCGGTCATGGTTACTTTAGCCAGATCCTTATATTCAAGGATAAACCTGAGATGCAGCCGGGCAACCTGTTTCAATTTTTCCGTGGCAGAAATACTTGCACTAAGCTGTTCCGTTATGTTTTTGTTGTAAAATTCCATGCCGGACTTTAATATTTCCTGAAACAGTTCAACTTTACTGGAGAAATATTCGTATACCGTCCCTTTGCCAACATCGGCAATCTGGGCAATTTCCTCCACTTTGGCTTCGTGAAAGCCCTTGGAGGAAAAAACCTTTACGGCCGCCTCGATAATTCTCTGGCGTTTATCTGATAAAACATCTTTAGTCATCCTGTCTCACCATATTTCTTTGCAAAAGTTTTTAATACGCAGCGCCGGCAGACGATGACGCTCCCGCGGTTGAACCGGAAATAAATAACCCGTACTTAAACTTCGACTTCAGTTGGTTATAATTATAGATAAGCTCGGTTAAACCCTGCTCAGCGGTTTCCAGGTCAATAGTTGACTTTTTGACGTCCTGGTTGGTCAGCAAGCCGGCTTTAAATTTCAGCATATCTATTCTAACGACTTCCCGCTGTTTCTCAACTTCTTTCTGCTTATACGCAATGCTTTTTTCCAGGGCTTTGAGTGATAAATAATCCTGCTTGACGGCCAGGGTGGTGGCCACTTCCTGTTTGTTCACCGCCACATTTGCTGCTTCCGCATCCAGTTTTGCTTTGTCAAAGTAGACTACTCCCCCGCTGTAATATTTCCTGGCTACCTCGTATTCCTTTTCCTTGACAGCCTGGTTTTCCCGGACCGATATTATTTCAATGTTATTCTGGAGGGCTTTGTAGACTTCGTCGGCTACATTAACATCTTTCATCGGGACATATTCAAATTTATCGGTTAACTTTAACTGGGTGTCTATATCCAAACCGATCAATTCATTCAACTTCATAACAGCCAGGGATAAATCATTTTGTGCACTTGTTACTCCGGCTTCACTGGCAGCCACCAAAGCCTCAACGGCGAGAACGTCGCTTTTGGCCACTGTTCCCAGTTGATAACTGTTTTGCACAATCGCCAACTGGTCCTTGGCATAATTCAATGTATCTTTTTTTATCTGTAGCATTTTTTGCGCCTTCAGGACATTGTAATAAGCTCCTTCAACAGCCAGTTTCGTGCTTTTTTCCGTAACTTTCTCCTTTTCCCTGGCTAGCGTAAAAGCCATTTGCGCCGCCCTGGGAGCAACCCATTTCAGTTTGCCGCGGTCGTAAGTATTCATTTTGTCCAAATCAATGTCATCAGCGGTCTTCTCAGCCAAAACCAGATCCCTTTCGGCCTTTTTAGTCTCTATGCGCGCCAGTTTCAGGTCGTTATTGTTGGCCATGGCCAGATCAATGGCCTGCTGCAGTGAAAGCTCCTTTACCTGTGGCCCGGTACTTTGCGCATATGTAATACCGCCTACGGCCAGAGTTATAAGCAGCATGGCTGTAATAAAAAAGGTAACCTTTTTGTTTGATAATCGCGCCGGCATTCTCTCTCCCCCTTCTTTAAACAACAAATCCCTATTCTTTAATAACCACTCTGGTCTTATCGGTTAATGAATTTTGCCCCAGAACAACCACCTGTTCACCTTCTTTTAAACCTTTGGTGATTTCTACATTCTTTTCATCTTCCAGACCCGTTGTAACATCCTGTTCGTAGGCTACTCCATCTCTAACCACATAGACCACTTTTTTATCTCCCCGGGCTACCAATACTTCCTTGGGAACCAGAGGCACATCCTCCCTGGCCTGCGTGGTGATGGAAATCTCCGCAAACATGCCGGGTTTTATCTTGCCGTCCGCATTTTCTATTTTTACTTTGACCTGGTATCCCTTGGTCCTGGAGTCGGCAGCCGGACTTAAGGCAGCAATAGTTCCCACAATATCTTTTTCGCCCAGAGCATCTATCTCGACCTTTACTTTTTGGCCTTCTCGCACAAAAGGAATGTCTTTTTCAGTAATTACGCCTTCCACATAAACATTGCCGGTATCAACTATTGTTAACACAGGGGCGCTGGGACCTACCAACTCGCCTATTTCCACGTTTTTTACTGAAATTTCACCGTTTATAGGCGCGGTGATACGGGCATTAGCGAGCTGGGCTTTAATCAGGTCCACATTGGCCTGGGCCTGTTTTACCTGCGCCTCCGTAGGAGTATTCAGGGACAGGTTATACTGTAAAAGAGCCAGTTCATATTGCTGCTTTGATATAGCGCCCTCTTTATATAAATTTTCCATGCGCTTTAAATTGTTCCAGGCATCCTGGATACGGTAGTCGTTTTGCACGGCGTTGCCCTTGGCAAGTTCCAATGCGGCCTGGGCCTGTTTCAACTGCGCATTTAGCTCGGTTGTATCCAATTGAACCAGTAAATCGCCTCTTTTCACCTTCGAACCTACATCAACGGTTACCCTGGTCACTTTCCCGGCAATTTTGGGGATAATCATAACCTCAGCGCTGGCAGTTACCTTGCCGGTTATTACAGTATTATTGGTAACACTCCCTTTCTCCACTTTAACAACAGATACCGGTACCGGTTTTTGTTCATCATTAGCAGCGGTATCTTTGTTCCCGCATCCGCCGGCAAGTACGGCAAACAGCAGTAGCATAAACAAAATCAATGTTCTTTTTAATCTCCTCATCCACACCAAACTCCCCTGATACGTTAAAATTGATTTAATGCACAATAAGAAAAAGGCAAAAGGGTACTTAGAACCGACCAGTCAGTCAGTCTAATATAAGTATACTTTTACCAAGAAGCTTTTGTCAATCAATTTTAGACCGGTCAGGAGCAGTTTTCAAGGCTTTTTTTCATATATTAACGAACCGTCCGCAAAGACCTTTCTAATTACATAACCATTGAACTCCTGCGGCCTGGCCCAGTAAATTTCCTGCCATTCCTTGTCTGCTTCCGGGATGTTCCAACTGCTCCTGGAAGAAAGGAACAGGTACCTGGCTTTCTGATACCTGTTTAATTGCGGCAGCATTTCCGGGCTGTAGGGAATTTTGCTGGCATTCCTGTCCCCGTACCAGCTCAACATATGCCCATCGTTGGAGATGATTAAATCAGACCGGGTGGAATGGTTGGCCAAAAAAGTTATCTGGGCCGAAAACTTTTTAAAGACAGGTTCGGGGGTATGTTTACTGTTCCAATCGGGCAGGTTGCCCAGGATAAACACAGTGGTTAAGACGCTTAAAACGAGTACCTGTAAAGGTTTCCGCAATTTCAGCGAAGGCAGCCTTTCGAGCAGGCGCCAAACGAAAGCCAATCCCAGCAATATATAAAAAGGAACAAAGAGGAAGAACAGCCGGGGGATATAATGGATAACCAGCAGCGCGGCCAACTGGGCGCAAAAACTGCCTGCCAAAACCAGTTTTAACGACGCTGTTTTTTTGCCCAAAGGCCATACCAGGGCCAGGAGGCATAAAACCATCAAACCCCAGTGAATACCGGAAAACGAGGGGTTAAAAAAGTCACCGGCAAAACTGAGCCACCCTGTTTTTACCTTGGCCATAACCTGGCCGGGGTGTGATACAATAAAATCCAGCACATCCGGCTTCTTTAACATCATATAAAGAGAATATTCCGGATAGGCCGCAGTAAACATCACCGGTTCAAACTTTTGCAAGGAAAACAGCGGGCTGCCAAAAAGCAGGAAATTCCTTATAAACCAGGGCGCAGTGGGAATCAAAAATCCTGCTACAAACCGCAGTATAATAAATATTTTCTTTCTCCGTTTTAACATGAGATAAAACAAAACAAAAGGCAGAAAAACCAGCGCATTGTACCTGGCCAGGTAAAACACTCCGCCAATTAACCCGATAATCAGGTCTCCCCGGGGACCTTCCAGTTTTTCACCCGTCAACAAATATAACCATAAGCACATCAAAAAAGCCGCTAACGGTTCGGTCAGGCCCGACACGCCAAAATGCAGCGCCAGGCCGCTGAACATAAAAATAAGCGCCGCGCAGAAACCGACAGCCCGGTTAAAGAGATTCTGCCCGATCAGATAAATCAAAGGGACGGTAAGCACAAAAAACAGCCCCGTGGTTACAGCAACAGCATTGTCATTAGAACCCAGTATTTGCATGGAAAAGGCTAATATCAGCGGCCATAAAGGCGCCCGCCATGGGTTGGGATGCGGGATACCATAGTACTGTAAACCCAGGGGCGTTATGTAAGCGGAAACAAAACCCTCGCCGCGGGCCACATTCCTGCCTATGCTGGCATAATCCATAGCATCATTATATAAAAGGCCGTTGAAAACAGAGTCGTAATAAGAGTACCAAACGGCTGCGGCAGCAATAAATAAAAAAACTGCCAGAAGGATATTTGTTTTTTTCTTGTTCGGGCAGGCAAAACCGAAATCCAATTAATTACACCTCTCTCCAAATATCCCGGTAAAATTCAATAGTTTGCCGCAATCCCGTTTCCAGGGAAACAAGGGGCTGCCAGCCCAATACATTCTTGGCCAACGAAATGTCAAATACGCTCTTTTTGATGTCGCCCGGCCTTGGCTCCAGGTACTCGGCCCGTAAATCACTCTTGAATATTTCCCTGAAACGGCTGCATAAATCGTTAACGGATACCTGGGCACCGGTTCCTATATTAATAACCATCCCGTCGCCCTGTTCAAGGGCCAGGAGGTTGGCATTAACGATGTCCTCCACAAAAACAAAATCCCTCGTTTGCTCACCGTCGCCATAAATCAAGGGAGGTTCTCCGGCCAGAAACCGCCTGGCAAACAGGAAAACAACGCCCCCTTCCCCTTTCAGCCCCTGCCTGGGCCCATAAACATTAGCGTAACGAAGGATGGTATAATTCAAATTAAAATTTTTGTGAAAAGCTTTGATATATAACTCCGGTACGTATTTTGAAATGCCATAATTGGAAATAGGATTAACTGGATGGTTTTCGTCAACAGGAAGGTAACAAGGAGCGCCGTAAACGGCGGCCGAAGAGGCATAAATCAACTTTTTTGCATTATACGTAATACAACATTGCAGCAGATTAACAGTGCCCAAAATATTAGTCATAGAATCAAAAACAGGTTCCCGTTGTGCAACCTGCACATCTGCCTGGGCAGCATGGTGTATCACCACTTCAGGTTTTTCCTTGGCAAACAAGTCTTGCAAATCATCCCCGGTAATATCAACCTGATAAAACCGGCTTTCCGCATTGATATTTGCCGGGCTTCCGGTAGAAAGGTTATCGGCGACCACCACTTCATACCCTTCCAGAATCAACCTGTCCACGATATGGGAACCTATAAACCCCGCTCCTCCAGTAACCAAAACCTTCAAATGGGTAACCTCCAACCAACAACTTATTCATCTGGCTCAGTGCCTTTATCATTCCCCTGCTACCGCATCGCTTGCCGGAGAATCGGCTTCAAATTTCCTGGCAAAGCCGAGGATACGCTTATTTGACATCAGGGCAATTAGGCCAACCAGTACGCCAAACCAAAGGGTGCAAAACCTGATTAAAATGGTGGCTACGGCCGCTACGTTCCTGGGGACACCTACCAGGACCAGCAGCCCCAAAATACTTCCTTCCGTTGCACCCAGCCCCCCCGGCAGCATGGAAACAGCCCCGACTATACCCGAAAAAGCCAGGGTAAAGGTGGAAACCAGCAGGGAAGCGTCATAGTTCAAGCCGGTAAAGACAAAGTAAAAGGCTATACACTCAAAAGACCAGGATACCACGCTGATTATTACCATAAAAAGAAGTGGCAGCGGCCTCAGGAGCTGATTGGCGCTGTCTATAAGATTGTGCATTACCTGTTCAAACCTTTGTAAGAACTTCACCCGGGATACAAGCGTAATAAGCCTTTTTGTAAAGCCGGGAAACTGCAGGAGAATTACCATGGCCAGCAGCATCAGGGCTATCAGACCCACTACTTTTTTACCGTACTCGAAATACCACATGCCGGCCAGGGACAAAACAATTAAACCTATACCGTCGGAGAGCCGTTCGGCAAATATAATAGGGGCAGATTTGCTGATGGGCACTCCTTTTAATTCTTTCAGCAAAAAAGACTTCAGTAATTCTCCAACTTTACCGGGTGTTACAGACATAGCCAATCCGCTCAGGAATATGGTGAAGCTCTGCCGGATATTTAATTTTACGTTAATGATGTTGAGAAAATAATGCCATTTGACAAAGCGCAGGACGTAATTTAAAAATGTAAGGCCCAAGATCAAAGGCAAATAAATGACCTTAAACCTGCTTAAAGCGTCCAACGTGGCCCTGTAGTCAGAAATCAGCGAAATGGCCAGAGTTGTGGCGACCCCTAACAGGATAGCCCAGATAAATTTTTTGTTTAGCTTGGTCAAGGCCGCCCCTCCCTTGAATCTTACTCACTGTATTTATCAAAAAGTTGGCCCCAGCGGTAGTTTTTTCTTACGTACTCCATCTTTTTCTTACCCCTGGTGGGCCACCAGAAATAATCGTGATAGAAAAAGGAACCGAAGATAAAGAGGTTTACTAACGGGGTACGGAAAAAGAGATTTTGCATGGCTTTTAAGGGTCCGAACCACAAAAGGTCGCCCACCCGTGAAGCCAGGTTATCGCCTACACTGAAGTTAAAGTTTACCCTTTCAATATCCTCTCCGACTATTTCGATCTGCCGTGGATCACCAACCCCTAACCCCTTCTCATGGGCAAGCCTGATGAAAGGAAGGGAAAGGGGGTCAAAGCCCATCATTTTGGCCGCAATAGCATCAATGGCCACCTGGTCAGCACTGGCCAGGATGTAATCTTTTTCGATGGGCTCCATGGTACGCGGCCCCGGGCCGTTGCCGCATACGGTACCGTCCATAACAGCAAACACGCCGGGATGGATTTCCTTTTGGATAGTCAGCAGGTCCACCAGTGTTTCGTGAATTACACTGTGGGTATAATGCCGCTTGGTATTTAAGAGCCCGCCAAAGGCATTTTTCATGGCCCCGGTAGTCGTGGTATAGATATGGCACTTCATTGTCGGCAGGTGTACCACGTTTTTACCAAAGAAATAATCAGGGATCCTGATGCCTTCAGGGAAAATCTTGTCCAATACCAGAATATCGCCTTTAGGCTCATAAGTAACCCACTTCATGTCCTCATCCCGGAAATTGTAAAGCACGGGAATATTATATTTTTTGAATATAGGCACGTATTTGTTGAGCTTTTCTCCTTTGAAAGCGTTAGTAACAACGGTCTTGTTCTGGACACAGGTTATATCGCGAAAACCCAGTTCCTTAAGCCCCAGGATAGTACCTTCCAACTGCCATGGGGTAGTATTGGCGCTAAGGTAGGGAAAATGCCAGGAAATGTTGTCCTTTAATATAGTTGTGGTATTGGGATCCAAATGCCTGTTCACCTGGGCGGTTTTCAACAGCTTAATGTAATCATCCACAACAGTTTCCGGCCTGGTTTTAAATACATAAACAGTGCTCATTTTCTCACCCCAAATAAGTTTTCGCCGCTTCGTGCCAATTAAATTTTATGGCCGATTTTCCGGCATAATAGTAAAGCCCTTGCAGCACCCGGAACAATAGGAGAAGCTTCAAAGGAATCTGCAGCGGCTTCTCCCATGCCCTGGAAGCCAACAAGGTATTTATTTTATACTGCATGCGCCAGTCGCCAAAATCGTAGGCACCGGGACAATAAAACGGTTCCAGCAGAACCGATACCAAATCTCCGATAATCGGCCGGTAGGTGGCCAGGCTTTCTTCGCTAACCCCTAACAATTGAAGGTCCTTAATGAGTTCAGCCTCGCTTGCGTATCCCCCCGTTAACAACCTGCTAACCGCTACTGATTCCACCGGAGTAAACTCCACAACTGACCCGAAATCCAAAACCGTCAACTTCCGGTCGGCTGCGCTGCCGTTAATAATAAAGTTCCCCGGGTGCGGGTCAGCATGAACCATCCCCAATGCCTTCAGAGAATATAAAATAAAAGCGGTATAATTTTCAACAAACCATTTATCGGTTCCTGGATAATGTCGCAGGTCGTTTCCTTCCACCCACCGGGAAGCAATAGCCTCGTCATTGTAAGCTATAATTTCCGGAACAGAAACAGCCTCATGGTCCCGGAAAACCCGGCAAAAACGCTGCTGCTTCTCTGCCTCAGCCATATAATCACATTCATTCAGCAGCATGGTTCTGAGGTTTTCCAGCACCGGTAAAAGACCGCTGTTCTGCAAAGGCAAAAAACGAGTAGGCCAAATAATCCCTTTCAACAGCCATAAATCGCTTTTGATTCTTTTTTCCACGGCAGGATATTTAACTTTAAGAGCCATATCCCCGGCATCGTTTTTCACTCTGTAAACCTGCCCGATAGAGGCCTGGGCATAAACTGCAATCTCAGCATAATCAAGGCCTAATTTATTGAGGGCTTCTGCTACCGGGATTTTTTCGGTTTTGCTCTCGGTGCAAAGGGACGCAAAATACCGGTCCAAGCCGCTTCCCCGGTAAAGGGTGAAATGCTGACCCAGCTTTTGGGGCAGTCCGTGCATTTCCCCCATGATTACGGAAACACTGCCAAAATCTTTTTTAACAAGCCCTTTTAACAGAGCCAGCAGTTTAATTGCTCTTGATATAACCAACTTTCATCCCTTTCTAATTAACCACAATGGTTCAAAAATATCACCACAGAGGGCACGGAGAACACGGAGAAAACATGTTTTACTATTACAATAGTATTAAGTCAGGTAAAGAATCAGGGCCGATGTTACAACCCACAGCAAAACATTGATCAACAAAGGCTTGTCCTTAAGCAGGGCAACCTCGGGGCTGCCGCCCATGTCTTTCTGGTGCACGAGGTATTGATACCGGAAGATGCCGTAAACAACAAAGGGAATCGTGGTCATCAAATAAATGGAATGCCCTGAAGTAAAGGTATACAGGGAATAGGCCATTACCGTAGATGATGTTACCACCGAAATCATTTGGTCCAGCATTTCCGGCTGGTACTCGTCCAAAATCTTCCGGTGGGACCGGGCCTTATCATCCAAAAGAAGCAGCTCATGCCGCCGCTTGGTTAAAGCCAAAAACAGGGCCAGCAGAAAAGTGCACACCAGGAGCCATGGTGAAATATCAGCAGCTATAACGACTGCGCCCGCTACCGCCCTGAGTATAAAACCTAAGGCAATAACAATAACGTCAATTATAACAACATTTTTTAGTTTAAAACTGTAACTTAAAGTGAGCAGGAAATAAGCCAGGGCCACAAAACCGAAATTTATATTCAGGAAAAAGGCGCTACCCAAAGAAAGAACCGTTGAAAGTATAACAAAAACTGTGGCTACAGGGACACTAAGCTGTCCCGAGGCTAACGGGCGGTTCCTCTTTTTGGGATGCGCTTTGTCTTTCTCGATGTCTACCAGATCGTTTATTATATAAACACTGCCCGACAGTATACAAAAGTCCAAAAATGCATAAATGGTTTTCAGCAGGTACCCATCAGTGAAAATTTTCCGGGCAAAAATTATGCCGGCAAAAATAATCAGGTTTTTCGTCCACTGTTTGGGCCGCATGGTCTTCAGCAACAAATATAAACCGGACTTTTGCGATACCACGGGTTGTGTCTGCAATTGGGCCTCTTTGGGCTGCAGATTCATATTATTACCCCCAAATGCTTCGACAAAATCCCATCATTGTTTAAGGATATCACTGTTCTGTATATTTGTAAATTATAAAAAAATACTAAAACAAGAGATGCTAGTAGGCCCCTTTGCCTGTAAGCACAACAGGAACAGTCTGCAGCAATATTTTCAGGTCCAGCCAAAAGCTCCAATTTTCTATGTAATAGATATCAAGTTCCATCCACTTATGGAAGGATAAATCGCTGCGGCCGCTGACCTGCCATAACCCCGTGATGCCGGGAATTACCTCCAGCCTGCGCCACTCAAAATCACCATATTGGTCCACCTCGTTGGGCAAGGGGGGACGGGGTCCCACCAGGCTCATATCTCCTTTCAGCACATTAAATAACTGGGGCAATTCATCGATACTGTATTTCCTGATAAATTTGCCTACCCTGGTAATCCGGGGGTCTTCTTTTATTTTAAATACAGGCCCGTCGGCTTCATTGGCTGCCGCCAGTTCTGCCAGCAGTTCCTCGGCATTGGGCACCATGGAACGAAATTTGTAGAAATCAAACAGTTGTCCGTTTTTCCCGACCCGTTTCTGCCTGAACAGCACCGGCCCCGGCGAATCCAGTTTGATGGCCAGAGCAGTAGCCAACATTAAAGGAGACAGGACGACAATTCCGGTCAGTGATACAATGACGTCAAACAACCTTTTGAAAACAAGGGGCATCCCCTGCATGGGCGTTTTGACAATACGCATGTAAGGTACCGGCCCCAACTGTCCGACCTCCACTGAAGAAGTCATAAGGTTAAACATTTCCGGTACTATCCTTATCTGGACATCCTGTCTCCGGCACTGGGTAATAATTTGCCGGATAAGTTCTCTTTCCGACGGTATGGTAATCAGGATTTCATCAATATGGTATTTTGCCACGGTTTCCGCCAAGTTGTGGCTGCGGCATAAAACTTTTAAACCGGCAAAGTCCTGCTGTTCCTTGGTGGCATCATCGTCAGCGAAACCAATCACGTTAAACCCTAACTGGGGACGGTGGGCCAGTTCACCGGCAACCCGCTGCCCCACCCGGCCGGCGCCTACGATAATCAGGTTTTTTTGGAAATAACCACGTTGCAGCAGGTTTAAAATAATTTGCCGCCTGATTAACCGCCAGAACCATAATGTTAAGGTTGCCAGAATAGTAAAGGCAAAGAAAACGAAGCGGGAAAAAACCTGACTTTTAAAAAGGTAGGATAAAGCCGCTACCGTGAAAATAGAATAGATAACCGCCTTCGTCACCTGCCAGAATTCATCCGGCCCGCTTACGTTTATGCCGGACCTGTATAAGCCGTATCTATGCAGGAAAAAGACAGCGGCAACTGTAACAATGATGTAAAACCTGGCATAGTCCGAGAAGTATGTTAAATTGTTCCAAAACCCGTAATCGAAAAGTTCCCGCCACGTAAAGACCAGCCGGAATTCATGGGAAATACGGTAAAGATACAACCCAAAATAAATTGCTGTAATAAACGTCAAATCAATAACAATATAGCAAAACTTGACGAGTAAGCTGATAATTGTTTTCCGGAGCACCAAACTCCCCCCCGAAAGCTTTGAATCATCTGTCAAAAAATTGTTCTACTTTTTCTTTAATGAATAAGCTTAGCCTTTCCTTAAATATCACTGAGTCGAAAGTTTCTGCGTGGGACCGGATAGTCTGCGGGTCAAAATCCATATTGTCAAAACGTTTTAGGGCTTCTACTAGTGAAGCTTCCGATTGTTCGGCAAAAAACAACCCGGTCTTTCCCTCTACCACTGTCTCCAACGCCCCGCCCCGCCCGTAAGCTATAACCGGCCGGCCGCTGGCCTGTGCCTCAACGGGAGTTATACCAAAATCCTCCTCGCCCGGGAACAGGAAAGCCCTACAGCGGGCATAATGCCATTTGATATCTTCCTGCGAAAGACGGCCCATCATCTGTACCGTCGGCCCGGCCAAAGCTTTCAGCCGGTCAAACTCAGGCCCGGTTCCTATAACCCGCAGGGGCAGCTTTAAACGGTTGCAAGCCTGAATGGCCAAATCAACCCGTTTGTACGGCACTAGACGGGATACGACCAAAAAGAAGTCTTCGACTTCAGGAACAGGGGCAAAAAAGGAAGTTTCTACCGGCGGATAAATCACTTCTGCATCACGGTGATAATGCTTCCTGATTCTTTTGGCCACATTTTGAGAATTGGCGATAAAATAGTCCACTCTGTCTGCCGTCAGCCTGTCCCACATGCGGATATAGTTCATCAGCCAGGGAATCAATTTGCGTTTTATTTTCCCCACATCGGGACCGTTCAGGTATTCATGGTAAAAATCCCAGGCATACCGCATGGGTGTATGACAGTAGCATATGTGCACCGTATCAGCCCTGGTAATTACTCCTTTAGCCACTGAGGAACTACTGCTGATCACCAGGTCAAACTCGCGTAAATCAAATTGTTCCACCGCCGTGGGCATAAGGGGCAGGTATTTTTGGTAGCTTTTTTTGGCCCCGGGCAGCTTTTGAATGAAAGAAGGCCGGATATCCATGGAATGAAATACTTTGTCCACAGTATCAGGGTTATATACCGTGGTATAAATCGGCGCCTCGGGAAAAAGCTCTTTCATGGCCAGAACAACCCGTTCCGCGCCGCCCATCTGCGTAAGCCAGTCAGTGATAATGGCTGTTTTCAATATAAACCTCCCCTTATAGCAGATAATGTTCTGGTTGTGGGATCAAGCTTTAGAAGAGACATGGTTAATGCCAGTAACAACCACACTTGTAAGTGGACAAGGATGCCGAAGGCATAACCATGTACGCCTACCGCCAACAAACAAGCTACCAGCCCGACAAGAATCCTCCTTTTGTTTGGCTCCAGGCGGGGCCAGCACTGAAATATATGCCAAAACAAATTCAGTATTATACCGATAAAGGCCAGCATCCCAATTATTCCTGTTTCAGCCAGTATTTCCATGTATTGATTATGCGGTTTCGGGACATAGGGTGGTGCAGGGACGCCGGGCGGCCGGTACTTATTGTACAGAGCCTCAAAGTTACCCGCCCCGATACCCAAAATCGGCGAACTCTTGAACATATTCCAAAGAGCTGCCCGGAACCAGCTTCGTTCAACTTTGGAAAACACGCTTTCGACATATTGTTGATCTCTCGAAGCCGTACTCTGAGGCATTTCCTGTTTCAAAACCTCAAAGGCATTTTTATTAGCAAACTTTTCCGGTGCAGGAGCGTGCCCAGTAATTTTAAAGATAATTGAATTGAAACCTTCCAGGTAATTGGGATATATTGTTCTATCTATGAGGAAAACACCCATAGTTACGACCAAAACAACCAAAGCAGACGATACGATAGATTTTGGGCTGTAATACCTGAACCACAGAACCAGAAATATCACCGCCACGACTAAACCAGCCCAGGCGCCCGCCGAAAAGGTCATAATTAAAGCCAGCAGCAAAATCCCCATATGAAAATGATTCCACGGTCTCTCAAAAATGTTAATTTTAAACAATACATCTGCTATCATCAGAGGTAAAACGGAAATGACAAAACCGCCAAATACCTGCGACTCGCCCGCCGTGGCAAGCAACCGGGGAACTGTCCACCCCTGGGCCAGCCCATAATCGGAACCGACCATAAACAATATAAGCCTGGTTATTCCATATATACTAGCTATCGACGAACAGATAACAAAGGTTTTAAGAGATTTCATGAACCTTTCTTCATTGTCGACAAAAACTGTTACCGCCCAGTAAAAAAGTACGGCAAACCCTAAAAAGCCCATTTCTTTGAGGTTATTGGCATTTAAAGCCGCCATTCCCTTTGATATAATAATCCGCAAAATTGAAAATAAATTTACAGCGAAAAAAATAAGAAGAGGAACTACGAGTTGGACACGGGAGATGTTTTTCCATCTGAGGCGGTCAGGACGTTCCAGTAATAACATTAAAACAAAAACCAATACCAGCCCCACGTAGATGAACCCGGCAGGGATCCTCATAACTTTTTGCCATGGCGAAACTGCCAGGTAGGGTATAAGAAATATAATTAAATAAAAGAAATACTCCATAATTTCACCTTAACCAGTCAATATGGATTCAGAACAGTCTTGATCAACTTAAAAGTTTTCCGGGCGCACTCCAGCCATGTAAACATCTTAACTCGTTCAAGCCCCTTTTGACGTAATCTCTGCCGCAAACCAGCATTATTCATGACCTGCTTAACTTTATCAGCTATATCGGAAGCGCTGTGCGGATTGCAATATAAAGCCGCATCACCGCAAATCTCGGGTAAGGAAGCTACTTCAGACACTATAACGGGGCACCCACAGGCCATCGCTTCCAGAGGCGGCAGCCCAAACCCTTCGTAAAAGGAAGGATAAACAAAACACGCCGCTTTTTCATAAAGGGCCCAGAGCTGCCCATCGGAAACATATCCCAGATGTATCACACCACCGGGCAGCGGTTCAGCCGAACTTTTAAAGACCTTTGGATTGACTCCCCCGGCAATAACAAACTGAAAACCGGTATGACCAAGTAATTCTATAGCTCTTACCACAGCCTGGAAGTTTTTATGAGGGCTCAAGCTGCTGACAGCCAGTATGAAGGGCTTTTCCGCGTCAAATTTCTCCAGAATGGAATAATCGGGCGCAACGGAAAAAACTTGCTCCTTACCTTCGTAAATAACTTCTATTTTCTCGGAATCAATGCCGCAAAACCTGATAAGCTCATTTTTTGAAAAAGAGGATACGGTAATTATTTTCCTTGCCCTTTTACCCAGTCCCTTGAAAAGTATCCTGTACCAGACACGAAAAGCAAAAGAATAAGCCTCCGGGAAGGCAAAAACGCCGGCATCGTGAATTGTAACTACCTGGCTGTCTTTTAACAAAGGCCCGGTATTACATAAGTTAACAAGGAGTCCTCCCCTGGAATACAAGGGTAACTCCAACTGTTCCCAGGCATGTCCCGATAAAAATCCCACCTGTTGCAAAGGAATATGTTTAAGTTCCAACGGGGCCTTGGTTTCCCGCCTCGGCGAAAGTAGTGTAAACCTGTATTTTGACTTATCTATTTCACCATGTTCAATAAGGTGGTCCAGCGCCTTAACCACTTCCCGGGCATAACGCTGGACACCGGTAACAGGTTGGGTGAGAAAACGAGCGTTGATAAAGATATTCGCAGACATATTTCCTCCAAAGGGAGTAAGAATCCTCTTCTTAACCCTTGACAAGTTGTTGCAGTTCCTTTTCATATTCTGCCACAATGCTTGGCCAACTGTATCTATCCTCTACCAGACTTCTTGCAGTTTTAGATAACTTCGTTCGGAATGAACCGTCTTCTAAAAGTTGGTTAACTTTGGTAGCAAATCCTTCTTCACTGTCAGCGATTAAAAGGTGTTGTCCATCTTCAACTTGGAGACCCTCGCACCCTATGGAAGTCGTAACCACCGGTATGCCGGCCGACATGGCTTCGAGAATTTTTAGCCTTGTCCCGCTTCCCATCCGCAGAGGGCATATAAATACAGTCCCCCTATTTAGATATTCCCTTACATCATCAACAAAACCGGTAACGGTTACCTGACTATATTTATTTTCCAGATTCCTGATCCTTTTACTGGGACCACGCCCAACCACAAAAACCTTTATTCGGGGATACTGCTTTTTAATATAAGGAAAAACCTTATGAAAAAACCACAATATCCCGTCCTCGTTGGGAAAGTGCCCCATAAACCCTGAAAAGACAAGAGTGCATTCATCCCTTGGTCCCGAATAATACTGAAAATATTCCACATCAACCCCGTTTGGCACAACAATAGTCTTGCTCAATACCTCAGGTACAAGTTCGGCTAGCTGATTTCTATCATCATTAGACATCATTACACAAAGACCGGCTCTTTTCATAGCATTTATTTCAAATTCCTTAAACCTGCCAAGGTCTATATACCCTTCTATTTTCCTGCGCAAAGAGGTCCCCGGCCACCTGGCCCCGGCCTGTTGTTCGATAAGCTTGTATTCCAGGTTATGTTGAACAAGGACCTTCGCTGGTTTCCTTCCGGTATAGACCGGTATTTCATAAACATCTATATATGAATGTTCTAACTGCACAATATCTATATCATATTTAGCCATAAACTCGTTAATCTTTTGCTGAAAAACCGGCGAATAAAATCTCGACAGCATAATTGTCTTTTTTTTGTTTAACAACGCCTGGAGTCGGCTGTTAATTTTTGTAAAAACGGTATGATTTCGGCTCAACAAAGCCACGTCTTTACAGTAATCTAAAAGTTCCGGTCTATATTTAAGTTCTTCTTCTTTATCAACAAAAGTTATTAAAAAAACATTGTTATTCCTGGCCAGTTCTTTCATAACATTGAATACCCGTAACCTTCCTCCGCTCACAGGAGGATACGGCGGTTCAGGGCTAAGTATTAATATATTCACTGTCTCACTTCCTCTGCCCCATTCTACCCCGGAAGAAATCCAGGTAACCCTGAGTAATTGCCCGCGTCTTTTGTCCCCAACAGGGATCATTTTTTATAAACTGTGCTATACCTCGGAAGTCACTGTAAAACCTTTTTAACCAGTTTACCTTCCTGCCAAAGTTCTTTAAGAAATACAACCGGTTTCTGGTCATGTAATAATAAAATAATGGGGAACGCGCTCCTGTAGAACCAGACTCCTTATGGTAAATAACTGACTCCGGTACAAAGACTACCTTGTAACCAGCCAAAGAAGCTTTTACACACCAGGCCGTCTCTTCAAAGTACAGAAAATATTCTTCGTCCATCAGGCCTATTGTTTCTATAAGATTTCGCCTGGCCAATAGACTGCATCCTGTAATATAATCAACCTCTCTCCGGTAGTCAAACTGCCCGGTATCTAGATCCCCCATCCCCATGTGCAAAGTCTCTCCGCTGTGAAAATCTATGTGGCCACCCGCAAACCAAAGGGTTTTTGGTTTGTTGTAAAAATAAATCTTAGAACCGCCAATTCCCACTTGAGGGTTTTTTTCCGCAACATCAACCAATGCCGTTAATGCATCAGGCGTAACGGTGGTATCGTTATTTAACAGCCAAATATAATCAGCTCCATGGGCAAGGGCATATCTAATACCTACATTGTTGCCACCGGCATAACCCAGATTGGCACCGGTCTGAATAAATTCGACATCAGGAAAGCGGTTGCGCAGTATGGCTTCGGAGCCATCGGAAGACCCATTATCTACAATCAGAATACGAAAATTGGGATAGGTGAGCTTTTGGCAAGATTCAACACATTCAACTGTGTCCTGCCAGCCGTTCCAGTTGAGTATAACTATATAGATTTCAGGTACCACTCAACCACTCCCGTTTTACTGCTTTTCAGCAATAACATAGAATTGATCCCCTAACCCAAATTTCCCTGATATTCTGGCAATAATTGCTATTAATAAACTTTTTATATTAAATTCAATTGGATAATACATAATGTTAAAATCAAAACCTTTTATCTTAAAACTATTATGTTCTAAAACCAGAGTAATTGTTTCTGGAGTAAAATGCCAGACATGATCTTTTGGTACCCAACCATACCATTTATCCTTCAATAAAGTGGTAATGAGGCTTTTATATGTCGGTAGACTTAAAACCAATAGACCTGAAGGAGTTATTATTCTATATACTTCATTCAAAAAATTGTTCAAATCGTCAACGTGTTCAAGAACATGACTCATAACTACGATATCAAAATTGTTATCCGGAAAAAGGCATTCGTCGAGACAACCATTTTGTACCTTCAGACCTTTGGTAATACAATAATCCGCTGCTCTTTTATTCAGTTCTATACCTTCTACTTCATAGCCATACTTTATCGCTTCATCAAGAAGAAAGCCTGTACTACAGCCAATGTCTAGTAGCTTCCCATTATCTTTATATTTTTTTATAAACTTAACAAGCGGCCTAAAAAAAGACCTAAATAATTGCTCATTCTTTAGATAGTTATCGATATAGTCAGGGTTTTCTTCATAGTGCATCACAGGTGGGGGGAATGTTTGTGCTAACCCGCAACCTTGACATACTACAATTCGATACTTTTCGTTCAATACTAATTTTAGTTTAAAGTCAGACGACCCACAAAATTTACACAGCCCAGCATTAATCATTTGTGTAATCCTCAATAATTTGTTTGTTAATATTATCGTAAATGTACGTAGAGTCTATTTTGTTGACTATTTCCCAGTATTTCACCCATGTTAAAAATCTGTAAAATGCCATAAAGTAACTAAGAATAAAACCGATAACTCCGTCTTTATACCCCTTGGCCTTAAAAAACCTATCGTAAAATTCTCTGAACGGTTTAGTTATTAAATAGTAAATCTTAAAAGGTACTTTTTTATCAGATAATTGGTTAGATTCAATAGTTGTATATTTATTTAACCTTGCAATAAATTGTTCGCTGTTTAAATAATTAAAATGAACAATTGAATTTCCTTCTTTTGCTTCAAGCGCATGAATTTTGCCTTTTGGCCTATAAAAATTATGTATATCACTTGTAAAGTTAAGATAACCTTTTTTAAAAAAGCGCATCTGGTAATCGGGGTACCAACCCGTATGTTGAATCCATTTGCCTAAAATATAATTTTTTCTGGGGATTAAATAAATGTCGAATTCAACGTTGCTATTGGCAATTTGAATCAACCGGGTGGCCAACTGTTTCGGAATTCTTTCATCAGCATCTACAAGTAAAATCCAGTCACCACTTGCTTTATCTACGGCAAACTGTCTGGCGGCGTCAAAATACATAATCCTCTCGTGAAAAAAAATCTTATCTGTAAATTCCCTGGCTATTTCAACGGTTTTGTCTTCACTATACATATCAACAATAACTATTTCATCGCACCAGCGTAAACATTCAAGGCAAGAGCGAATGTTATTTTCTTCGTTTAAGGTATTGATAACAGCAGAAATACGAGGTTTCATTAATTTTCACTCCGGTCTTCTTTAGCTGAAAAGACAAGTATTAGTGCACCTTCAGTATATTGTCGATTCAGATAAAAAACTTTAAATATGAAATTAAGTGCAGGTTTTAAGAGAAATTTAAATCGTAAAAAGATTTTTCTAATGAATACAATTGGAATAGACATAGAGACGACATCTAAAATATTATCAACAAACTCGTCGATTTCATCAAAAGTACTGCAATGTAATATTTTAAATCCTGCTTTGTTCAATAGTTTTGCTAAAGTACTTTTTGAAAAATGGAATAAATGTTGCGGGACCAAAAGCCACCGCCAATGTTGGCCACATAATCTAGCCATATTGCTGTTTATATTCGGGCACTGAATTACTAATAACCCATCATCTTTCAATATTCTTTTTATTTCTTTTAGAACGTTCAGCGGTTCCGGTATATGTTCAAGTACATCAAATAAACATACAACGTCAAAAAATTTGTCTGAAAACCTTATCTGATCAAGAGTTCCAATAGCAACATTCAAATTCAACTTCGTTCGAGCAAATATGGCTGCACTTGATACAGGTTCTATTCCATATGTTTTAAACCCATGTTTCCTTGCTACATCAAGAAAAAGCCCTAAACTACATCCAACGTCAAGGATTTTACCTGAATTCTTATACTTTTTTATTTGTTCAAGCAGCGATTGATATCTACTTTTAAGACGTTCTTGCAAGGCAAAATATATTTGACCCCAATTTTCCAACCTATAGAATTCTTCATTATTCGCCTGGACACTGCAATCATTAATTAATGTAAAAACTAAACCGCAATTGTTACACCGTACAATTTCGTAACCATTAATCGAGTACACCTTTGAAAATTGTGTGCCTTCACAAAAGTAACAAACCGAGTTTTTACCCAAATACCTCAGTCCTTTTAAACTTTTTATTGGGTGTTTCTTTGATTCATTAACATCCTTTTTAGTTAATTACAAGTTTCATATTTTCAATAAATTCATTTATCAAACTACGTTTAATTAAATAAAGGATTATTACATATAACATTATGCCTGAAAAAGCTATTGCAATAAGAATATAAAGATTTATTACTTGTATATACTTAACAACTAAATATGTTAAAACTCCTGTTAATAGCGCAGTAATTAATTGCCAAGATACATTCCCGATAATCTTTATCTGAACTCCCTCGGTTTTTAACACAAATAAGTAAATATTGGTAAATATTGTTATAGTTATAGGCTGTGTCATAGCCACACCAACAAATCCAAAATAGATTACAAATGGAACCCCAAGACCCCATTCAAGAATAATTAGCCCTATAGTCATAATAAGTAAAATCCTGGACTTACCCAAAGATAAAATTGCACTATATAGAGGAAGAAAAACCCCTATAAAAAACGGCGACGTACAATAAAAATAAAACGCCCATATCCCCGGAATCCATTTATCTGTGAAAATCACATGGGTAATCTCGGGTCCCAATGCAATCATAATTGCTGTTATCGGGAACATTACCAATGTCATATTCCTGATGGAGCGCTCCACTGCCTTGGTTAGCAATTCCTTATCATGCTGGATCTTTGAAAAAGCAGGAAAAGCCACCCTTCCGAAACTTTCCGATAGAATTAGCGGCGCAAAGGCGAGATTCCTGGCCCAGTTGACATAACCAACTGCCGCCGCTCCGGCGTAGGCCCCAACAAAAAGCGGGGTTACCGCATCCTTAATGAAGCTCAAAATTGCATTGCCCTGATAAGGGAGGCCAAACCGCACCAGGGCTTTCACCGAATCAAAACTGTAATGGAATGTCGGCCGCCAGGATGAGAGCGAGTATATAATGACTGCTCCCGTTATCCCTCTTATAATGGCGGCAATAATAAAACTCCACACTTCAAAACCGGCCAAAGCAAAAGCGATGGCTGAACCCTGGAAGACTAGATTCTCCGCAATATCTACCCAGGCAATCCGGTTAAAGTCCAGGTTTCGCTCCATAAGTATGGCCGGAATGGTTTTAAGAGAAGAAAACAGAAAACCGAGAGCCATTGCCCTGATTAGCCATACAGCACTCGGGGGAAGAGTTGGGTAAACCTTTAAAGCCAGCGGCGCCACCATGGCAATTAAGGCTGCGACAATCCAGACCAACGCCTGCTGGAGCCAAAAAGTCGTGGAAAGTTCCTCTTTACTCAGTTCCCCCTTTTTTTGAATTAGAGCCGCACCAAGCCCTACATCGCCAAAAGTTGAAAAGAATTGAACGACGAAGCTTACAATGGCGTATATCCCAAAAACCTGGGGAGCTAACAGCCGGGCCAGTATTACGTTACCGATAAAAAAGATTATCTTAATAATTATCTGCCTGCGGACCAATGCTCCTATGCCTGACAGAGACTTATTTTTTAATTCCTTTATGTTGTCTGTCGTTTCCAATTTAACTCCTCTTATAAATCTATATCTTTTAAAAAACCATAAAATATACTTAAGTTTACTTTAATTACTGATTAATCTCAAAAATAACTATTATAAAACCTTATATATTTCTAGAAAAATCTCCAAAATTCCTCTTTATTTTGTATCCCATATTTTAAAACACCCTAGCCAATTTAAATCCATATATTTCTTTAGGCTTACTCCAGGACAGTTTTGCCATTCATCCCCTACCCGTCCTTTCTGGCCCAGTCATAGGGGATGTCGTTATCGTGGGGGTGTACCCGGAATTCATCGGGTTCGTTGTAATTATAGGGTTCGGTTGGAAAATTAATTACCATAGCCTCTTCCTCACCAATGCATTTAAACCCGTGGAATACGTAAGGAGGTATCTGCAAAAGGATGGGGTTATGGATGCCCATAAAAAACTCGTTGATTTCCCCTTTTGTCGGCGAATCTTCCCGGCTGTCGTAGAGCACTACCTTCATCATCCCTTTGACAACAACAAAGTTGTCAGTCTGCTTTTTATGGTAGTGCCAACCCTTCACAACCCCCGGGTAGGCAGTAGTTATGTATGCCTGTCCAAACTTAATAAACAAGTCATCATCACAGCGCAGCATCTCCATGAGCCGGCCCCGTTCGTCGGGAATTACCCGGAGCCTTTTTATTTTGACACCATCGATTGTATTCAAACCAAAAACCCCCTACCCTGCCATTTCTTCAAATTTGTTATTTTTTTCAGCCTTTGTAAGGTCCAACCCGTTGGCAAGTTCATTGGCCTTTAACAGTGATTCAAAAGTACCGGCATCAGTCCACCAACCGTCCAAAATGCCATAAGTAAGCTTATTTTGAGCTATATAAGCGTTATTAACATCTGTAATTTCCAATTCACCACGGCCGGAAGGTCTTAGTGTTTTAATGATATTAAACACCTGGCAATCGTACATGTATATGCCGGTAACGCAATAATTGCTCTTGGGCTTTTGGGGCTTTTCTTCAATAGACACAATCTTACCGTCCTTTAACTCAGCCACTCCGTAACGTTGAGGATCGGGTACTTCCTTAATCAGTATTTTGGCCCCTCCCCCCTGGACGGCGAAATCGGCAACATACCTTTTAATTTCATCCTGAAAAATATTGTCGCCCAGAATGACCACACAGTTTTCCCTGCCTACAAACTGTTCCGCCAATCCCAAAGCCTGGGCAATGCCGCCGGCCTGGTCCTGCACTCGATAGGTAAACTCCATTTCAAAGTCACGGCCGCTGCCTAACAGGTTAACAACATCGCCCATGTGTTCTTTACCGGTAACAACCAGGACCTCCCTGATACCGGCATTTTTAAGTTTAAAAATGGGGTGGTAAATCATGGGATACCGCCCTACAGGCAGCAGGTGCTTATTGGTAACCTTTGTCAGCGGAAAAAGCCTCGAGCCCGTCCCACCGGCAAGGATAACACCTTTCATTTTGACTCCTCCTTGATATATTCTTGCAAAGCCTCTCTATAATGCCTTAAAGGCTCATTACCGTGCAATACCCAATTGTGATTCTCCAGAACAGAATTTGCGGGTCTAAGTGCCAGGCGGTTACTTTCTCTGGTGGAAGCCGGGCGCAATTCCACGTTATCAATTCCTGCTTCTTCCAAAATCACCTGAGCAAAATGGTACC
The DNA here is from genome assembly GCF_059412445.1 of Thermincola sp. GK-1. NCBI lineage: Bacteria > Bacillati > Bacillota > Clostridia > Eubacteriales > Thermincolaceae > Thermincola > Thermincola sp. GK-1. Next base: position 259,681 of record NZ_JBSQAT010000001.1, on the reverse strand, counting down.
AGGAACATGTCCCGCTGTTGGTAATATGGTAAATACCGTATGAAGGTTCTTTTATCAATTGAACAATAGCTTTTGCCAAATCAGCCGCATAGGTTGGTGAACCCACTTGATCGTCAACAACGCTTAATAGTCGCTGCTCTTTGGCCAGTCTCAGTATGGTACTGACGAAGTTTTTGCCCCACCTGCCAAAAAGCCAGGCGGTGCGCACTATATAAAACCTTTTGGTATGGTGGCAGACATTCATTTCACCGGCCAGTTTGGACCAACCATAAACATTTAACGGTCCGGTCGGGGAGTATTCGTTATAAGGAGTATTGGACTGGCCGGAAAATACATAATCTGTACTTATTTGTACCAGGGCTGCGCCAACATCTTCGCAGGCAACCGCCAGGTTCCTCGGCCCCAATGCATTAACCCTGAATGCAGTATCGCGGTCTGCCTCACAGCCGTCAACATCAGTAAAAGCTGCAGCATTTATAACCACATCGGGTCTATAATCTTTTACAGCAGACATTACACGGGTGAAGTCTGTTATATCCAGCTCAGTCACATCTGAGGATACATCGTTCACATCTGTAGCCATATATTCAAAGCCTGTTTGCTGTAACTTGTTAATTAATGCCCGGCCAAGCATACCGGAAGCGCCTGTGACCAAAATTCTCAATAGCCACACCCCTATCCGAATGTCTTTGCGGTTTCCAAACAATATTTAATAATATATGGAATGCTGACACCGGGGTTTAGTCAATGCCGCGCCAAGTTTGACTTTTCCGCAGGCAGCATCCTCCCTGGCCTGCCTGTAGCTCTCCAGGGTCCCAATATCCCGCCAGTACCCATCCATGGGGTAACCGTAGAAGGGTAACCCCTCCTTAACCAGCAGGGGAAACAACTGCTTGCCGAAATCGTAAACCTGATGCTCCGGTATGTATTTAAATATCTCGGGTTGAAATATATATATGCCTGTATTAACCAGGTTGCTGAGAGCTTCTTCTTTCCTGGGCTTTTCCTGAAATGCCGCTATTTTGCCCGCCTCGCCGGTAACTACCACACCAAATCGTTCCACCTCTGCAACCCTTTTCAGCGCAATAGTGGCAAGGGCCTTCTTTTGCCTGTGATAACGGGCAAAATCAGCCAAATCAATATCAGTCAAAGCATCACCGCTTATGACCACAAAAGTTTCATCCAGAAACCATTCATTGTTTTTTACTCCGCCGGCAGTGCCCATAAGATTCTGCTCTTCAGAGTAAAGCAACTTCACGCCAAAATCAGACCCGTCACCAAAATATGATTTTATAACGCCGGGCAGGTAATGCAAATTGGCTATGATGTCCCGAATCCCATAGTGCCGTAACAGGTTTATGATATGCTCCATCAAAGGTTTATCCTGAATGGGTACCATAGGTTTGGGCAACGTGCGGGTGAGCGGGTCCAGCCGCGAACCGACCCCCGCCGCCATAATCATCGCTTTCATTCCTTAATCCCCTTAGTTATAGCTTATTTAGAAGCTGGTCAGCTTCCGTCTTTATCTGGTTAAACCTGTCGGAAGGCCCCAAAAGCGGCCCTTTCCAGAATCTTTTTTCTATGTCATTTTTAGTGGCCATGATATCTTCCATCCGCAGCGAAAGGGTTTCGACCTTTTGCAAATACTCCCTGGCTTTATCCGGATGCTTCAGGTTAATGTACATCTTTCCTGCATTAAGGTATATCAGCGCCAGTTGCTCATAATTTGCCTGGACCAGAGGCGCCAGCTCTACCGCCTTTTCCGCATACCGGACCATTTCCGCCACCTGGCCCGTGCCGGCAGCGGCCTGCGCGGCAGCCCAATAATTTTCGGCATTGGTAGGATTCCATTTGATAGCCTCCTCAGCCTCTCTTAAGGCCGCTCCGTTCAGGTAATAGTTTTTATTCTGGGCTGCTTCGTAACTGTAAACCTGGGCCAATTGCACCCGCAGCCTGGCATTAAGGGGATCAAATTTCACCGCCTGTTCCAGGGCTGCTCTTCCATCTGTGACATTGCCGTAACGCAAGGCTTCGGTCGCTTTTATCCAATATCTGTCACCAATAAAAAGCAGCAAACTGGCGACAAAGAAAGCTACCGCCACGACGCCACCCAATACTTTACGGGCTACCGGCCTATAATTCACTATTGCTTTAGGTTGCCTATCGAGACGCTTCTGCACGGCTCTGATCAAACCAAACTGGCCCCATAAGAGGATGGAAACAGCGCCTTCAGACAGGGAGAAATCAATCAGGCTGTGCAGCCCCAACGCAATAGCGGCGCAGAAAGCAGTCCATGCCAGGGCTTTATACTCTGTCGGCAAGGCTGACCTGTAAATTTGTATTATGGTAACGACTCCGGCCAACCATAGCAATATAAAGAAAACAAAGCCTATTGTTCCCGCCTCCACCCAAACCTGCAGCGGGTGGTTGTGCACCTCCGTAGAATGGTAGAGGTAGCTCTGGTACTGCCTGTACACAGCATTCCACCCTCCGCCGCCCGTTCCCAGAAGGGGATGGTCCTTGATGATTTTCATGGCGTCTTTATAGAATGTAAAGCGTTCCTGAACACTGTTTTGCTGGAGATTAAAATTATGCAGCCGGTCGGAGATCCCCTGGGGCATGATTTGCTCACTGAAAATGAACAAAACAGCGCCCAGCGCCAGAAACACAACAGTCACTGCCGTCCATACTTTTTTTCTGTCAATATTAAGCGACAATCGACCAACGGCTTTATCCAATCCCAAATGTATAGCTGACGTCAAAAACATCCCGATAAACAGGAATAACCAGGGCAGGGATAGGTTGTTGAAATCAAGCAGGCGGGACGATAACAAGGCAAAAGGAATGGCTGCGGCAAGCAAAGATATGAGAGTTTTTATCCGCAGGCCGGGCACACCGATAAAGAATAAAGCAAAGGCTATCGGACCCATCAACATGGCCCCCCGGGAACCGGCCCCAAAGGCTGTAAGCAAAACAAGGAAATTACCTGCCGAAACAGCATACCTGAGCCAGAGGTTTTCGGAAACCGCAGCCAGGTAGAGGCCAATAATCCCGCAAGCCATCAGATATATGGCTGCCGCATTATGGTATTGCAGCGTTGAATTAATCAGGCCATCAACAAAAGCGCCGTTAAAATCAAAGGTTCCATAGGCTGTCCCCAAACCGGTCAGGGCTACTCCGATACCGGCAACAAAAAAGGTCCATAAGGCCAGGCGCATTTTCTGCAGATTTTCCGCCAGGGCAGCCAAAAGAAGAAAAATAATTAGGTAATTCAGGTTTCGCAGGGCATCGCCCACAGCTTCCCGCAAATCGTATACCGGCATAGAGGGAACGAACTGAACAAGCATAGAAATAAACCATGCCAACACAAAACCGATGAAGGTTGCTGACATCAGGTTAAAGGATAATTTAAAATTATCCTTTCTGTACAGTACATATACCATCAGAACTGCAGCAGCGTACATATAGGCAACAAAGGATTCACTGTCAAAAAAAAGTCCTCTGAAAAAGGGCGGTAAAAAAAGCAGGGGCAACAATAAAACAAAGGGAAAAAGACGATCGCTACCAAAACCATTTAAACTTTTTGCCTTTTTTTTGGCCATTTGATATTCCTCCGATTAGTGCTTTTTACAATAAAACGTTTTTTTGTTATATTTCGCCTAATTGCGCCAAATTCCTGCAATAAAATAAAAGGATGCCTAATTGTAAACCAGGGAGCTTTGTGCTGCAAAACCTTGCCAGGAAGTCCGCTAACCGCTATGGAGGTAAAACAACCATTGCTCCGAGGTTACGGGCGGAGACAGTATAAACTCCGTTCAGTTGAAATCGCTGAACCCGGCCAAATCGCCGTCCGTGGCTCAATGGCCGGGTTTCCGGCGTCCGTGCCGGAAACAGCGATTTCAAGCTCTCACTGTCGTTAACACAGGCTTGCCGCCCTCCACCAAGTCGCAACTCATTGTTTTACCTCCATAGCGGTATTTCCTTTTTTGCGGTACAGAGGCCTAGAAATAAGCCTCCCTCAGGAGGCCTCAAAAATTCTTCGTTGGAGAAAACCTGATGACTATATCAACTATCTCCGGCCGGCTGCCTATTCTGATAGGTGGGCCCCAGGTGCCAAAACCGTTGGAAACAATCAACTGATAGGACCCTTTGCGGAGGTAACCCCAATCTTTTTCGTATATCCGTCCGGTAATCAGATTGTTAAAAATAAACTGGCCTTTATGGGTATGGCCGGACAACTGCAGGTCAATCCCCTGTTCTGCCGCTTCCTTAAGGCTCGGGCGGCTGGGGTTATGGTCCAGCATGATCAGCGGGAGGGATTTGTCCACACCTTTCAACACCTCCGCCAGCGCCTTGCGGGGCCCGCGGCCGTGCCCGGCATCGTCACGGCCGATAAGGTAAAAACTGTCATTGACCTTTACATAACGGTCTACCAGAACCTGTATGCCCGCCTCATTCAGATAGCGAAAGGTTTCATTACTGTCTTCGCCAAAATGCTCGTGATTGCCGGGCACAGCATATATTCCCAGCGGCGGGTTCAATTTCCTGAAGGTCTTGGCCATTTTTTCCTCAATGAAGGGACGCACACTTTCATCCACTATATCCCCGGGCAACAGCACCAAATCGGGGTTCAGCTCCCTGGCCATAGAAACAAAACGCTCCAGTCTTCGGTTATTCATTATTAACCCCAGGTGGAGGTCTGAGGCCATGACAATATGAAGCTCCTCCATTTGCCCTGCCCTTTTGTTTATATTGATATCATAGTGAGTAACCACGGGATTGCGGGCATTCCAGGTGCCGTAAGCCAACAGGCCGGCCACCAGCGCTAGCACTCCCCAACCCAGCAGGGCGGGACTGGCCTTCACCGGCCCCGGTATAAACTTGAGCCACCTGTCCAGCAAACGGAGCAGGTCAAGCAGAAGTACGATTAAAAACAAGTAATAAAAGGCGGCCAGCCAGTACGCGCCGATATAAACCAGCCAGCGCTCGGCGGCAAGCGGAACCATATTTCTGAGAAAGCGCGCGATTATGTACAGGTAGGCAGCCAGCCACAGCAGTGCCCAGTACACCCGCACGTTCAGCCAGGGAACGGTCCTGCCTACCGCCTGCCAGCCCCTTAACCCTATATAGTAGTTCATCAGGCCGTAGATTACCAGAATGAGCGTAAATACTGCCGCAAATATCAGGTTTCTGTTCATTTTTTCCTCCCAGTTTTTTGCTGTGTTTTCTCTCAAGTCTCTGGCGCTCTTCCTCCTGCCGGATACTTCTTAACCTCTGCAAGTCATCTGATATTCATAAATTTAACTATCATCGTGATGGCTTCGGCTCTGGTAGCTTTGCGGGCCGGGCCGAAAGAGTTATCGGCATAACCGCTGATCAGCCCCTTTTCGACAGCCAAAACCACTGCCCCCTTTGCCCAGGACTGAATCTGTCCGGCGTCCTGGAAGTTCAGGCTGTAGTTTTGCCTGGCCTTTGCTTCGGCCTGTAATTTCAATGCCCTGATGAGCATAGAAGCCATTTCCTGGCGGGATATTTCCCGGTCGGCCCGGAAAGTATTGTCGTCGTAACCGGAAATAATCCCTTCGTTTACCGCCCTGGCAATGTAGCCTCTTGCCCAGTCAGGGATTTTTCTGCGGTCGCTGAATGTAAGCTCAGGGTTTTGCACCGGGGACAGGCCCATAGCGGCAATGACAAATTTGCAGAACTCGGCCCTGGTAATGGTACGGTCAGGACGGAAGGTGCCATCGGAATAACCGCTGGTTATGCCCAAATCCAGGACTTTTTGAATATTCCGTTCCGCCCAGTGCCCGGCTATGTCATTTAAGACAAGAGTGGGATTGCAGTTAATTTTGTATTCATCAGACCAGTCACTCATATTGCCGGCAGCATCCTTGGCCCTTAATTCCACAGTGTTTGCTCCTACTTTAAGGTAAACATCCAAACTAAAAGCCCCTGTTCCGCCGGCCTGTGTTTTAAAGGTTTCTCCGTTTAGCCTCACTTCCACTGCTGCATATTTCTCGGCTTTTCCGGTAAGGGTTACATTCCTTTTAACAGCAGTGGCAATATTGTTTAATGTAGGTATTTCAGGCTCGCTGTCATCGGCCAGCAGCGCGAAAACCGTCAAATGGTCTGTCCTGGCCGTTACTTTTTTCGAGGAGGAATATACCGTTGATTCCAAAGGGGCCCAAACCCGGTTCGCGGTATCCCAATAATAAATGTTCAGGGTATTCGGGTCCATGTCGCCAAGCTGGTCAGAGGTATAATAGAAAGTAATCGTTAAATCCCTGTCAAAAGCCGTTACATTGGACGAACCGGCTTTGGCCGTTATTTCTACCGGCTGGCCAATAGTGTGGTAACCGGTATTGGTATAACTGCCAAAATTGCGCGTCTGCATCCTGAAGGTTGTATCCCTGGCCAGGGTATCTGCAGGTATATCCAGGCGGGCCAGAGATGAAATCTCTAAATAACCACTGTCGCCCTTATCAATTGTTTTCTCGACCTCTTCACTGACCAGAGACGTATAAACGTTTACGTAATTACTGGCGTCCGATTCATTACCTGCTGAATCATAAGCGGTAACATAGTATTTATAGGTTTTACCGGCGGCAACGCTCCTGTCATAATAACTGAGGCTGGCGGTCGAAGCTATACAGTAATAGTCCCCCGAATCTTCGGCCCGGTATATATTATAGCCGGCTATTCCCCGGTTGTCTGTGGCAGCTTCCCAGGACAGCCTGACTTCTGTTTCCCTGGGCAACGTGTAAGACAGACTTTTGGGTTCCGAGGGGTCGGTGGTGTCTCCGTTGGTGGTTACAGTCACAATATTGCTGTTGTCCGAGTAATTGCCGGCAGCATCCCTGGCCCGCAGGTAATATTTATAAGTTTTCCCTGAAGATACATCTGTATCATAATAGGGAGATGACGATGGAGCGGCAACTTTAACATAACTGCCACTTCCCACGGCCCTGTACAAATCATAACCGGTAATGCCTACATTATCGGAGGCCCCGGACCAGGTTACTTTCACCTTGGTTGTGCTGACAGCATTGGCCCAAATCCTGGGGCTAACCGGTTTTTGGGTATCGACGGTAGTTTTGGCTGAAACAACGGCCGATTGGGCCGATTCGTTGCCCGTTGAATCTTTGGCAGATACTTTGTAGTAATAAGTAGTATTGGGACTTAAGCCAGTATTGGTATAATAAGTAGTTGTGCTGGAGCCAACTCTGGCAAAGGTGCGATTATCAGTACTCCTATAAATAATGTACTCGGCAACGCGAACATTATCCGTTGACGCATTCCAGGACAGTTTGATCTGGGTTGCACTTAAAACCTGGGCAGAAACTGAACCCGGGACACTGGGTGCCTGGTTGTCGGGCAGTGTGGTACGGCTTACTTCGGCGCGGCCAGCCGATTCATTCCCGGCTGTATCCACGGTAGCCACCTGATATGTGTAGGTGGTCCCGGGAGTTAGACCGGTATCGTAATAATTGGTAGCACTAACCACCGAACTGTTTATTTTTATAAAACCTGATGACCCTGTCTTTCGGTATATATTATACCCGGCCACGCCAACGTTATCTGTCCCGGCGCTCCAGGTCAAACTGACCTGCACGCTGCTGTCAGCAGTGGCAGATATGGATGCCGGGGCTGCCGGTTTTACATTGTCCGGAAGGGTTTGCAGAGTAATCGTTGTACCGGCCGATGATGCATTGTTGTAGTTATCGACAGCGACTACATAATATTGATAAGTGGCGCCCGGCTGAAGGCCGGTGTGGGTATAGGAAGTACCGGTAACAATAATTTTACTGAAAGACCCGGTATTCCCCTGGCGATACCAAAGCTCATAATGCTTAATACCGGAAACATCTGTCGAACTATGCCACGAAACAGTAACCTGTTGATAGGAAACCGCTGACCCTGTTAACCCCGTTGGAGTCGTAGGAGGTATATTATCGACAGCCAGCGTGGTTACCGCCACATGCTCACTGGGAGCGGACTCCTCCATTTGTGAGTTAACTGCAGTGAGATAGTAGTAATAGGTCGTCGCAGGAGTAAGACCAGAGTCTTCATAACTTGTTCCCGTGACCGGTGTCCTGTTGACTTTAACAAAAGATATATTGTCCAGACTGCGGTAAATGTTAAAACTATTACCCGCTCCGGTAGCAGCCCAGGTTAACATTACCCTGCTCCCGTCAGTCACGGAAACGGCCTGCAGGCCAGTCGGGGCTGCGGGCACGTCTGCCTGAGCCGCGCCGGAAAAAGACACCAGCATTAAAAAGATGAATAAAAATAAAACCGTATTTTTTAACCCTTTGTTCAATAAAACCCCTCCCTGGTTAATGAAGGTAATCCATGCATTTATTGGCAAGCACCTATTTTTATTATATCTGGCGGAAAAAGAAAAGCAAACTGATTTTTTGAATAGATGAAAAAAGACCTTTAATGGGAGTCCCATCGAAGGTCTTGACTGTCGTGCTTACCCGTCTTTCCTGGCCCAGTCATAGGGAATATCATTGTCATGGGGATGCACCCGGAATTCATCGGGTTCACTGTAATTATAGGGTTCCGTTGGAAAATTAATTACCATAGCCTCTTCCTCACCAATGCATTTAAACCCGTGGAATACGTAAGGAGGTATCTGCAGAAGGATGGGGTTATGGATGCCCATAAAAAACTCGTTGATTACCCCTTTTGTCGGTGACTCTTCCCGGCTGTCGTAGAGCACTACCTTCATCATCCCTTTGACAACAACAAAGTTGTCAGTCTGCTTTTTATGGTAGTGCCAACCCTTCACAACCCCCGGGTAGGCAGTAGTTATGTATGCCTGTCCAAACTTAATAAACAACTCATCATCGCAGCGCAGCATCTCCATCAACCGGCCCCGTTCGTCAGGAATTACCCGGAGCCTTTTTATTTTTACACCATCGATTAAATCCAAACCAAAAACCTCCTACCCTACCATTTTTTCAAATTTGCTGTCGTTTTTACTGTCGTTCTCTTTGTTTGTAAAGTCGATCCCATTAGCTAATTCATTGGCCCTTAGAAGTGATTCAAAAGTACCGGCATCGGTCCACCACCCGTCCAAAATGCCATAAGTAAGTTTATTTTGAGCTATATAAGCGTTATTAACATCTGTAATTTCCAATTCACCACGGCCGGAAGGTTTTAGTGTTTTAATGATATTAAACACCTGGCAGTCATACATATATATCCCGGTAACACAATAATTGCTCTTGGGCTTCTGGGGCTTTTCTTCAATAGACACAATCTTGCCGTCCTTTAACTCAGCCACTCCGTAACGTTGAGGGTCAGGCACTTCCTTAATCAGTATTTTGGCTCCGCCACCCTGCACGGCGAAATCGGCCACATACTTTTTTATTTCATCCTGAAAAATGTTGTCACCCAGAATGACCACACAGTTTTCCCTGCCTACAAACTGTTCCGCCAACCCCAAAGCTTGTGCAATGCCGCCGGCCTGGTCCTGCACTCTGTAGGTAAACTCCATTTCAAAGTCACGGCCGCTGCCTAACAGGTTAACAACATCGCCCATATGCTCCTTACCGGTAACAATTAAAACCTCTCTGATACCGGCATTTTTAAGTTTAAAAATGGGGTGGTAAATCATAGGATACCGCCCTACGGGCAGCAAGTGCTTATTGGTGACCTTTGTCAGCGGAAAGAGCCTAGAGCCTGTCCCTCCTGCAAGAACTATACCTTTCATTGGTTCTCCTCCTCGGTGAGTGATTTAAGATAATCGCCCAGAGCATCCTTGTAATGGCGGAGGGGCCGCATCCCCTGCAACCGCCAAAGATAGTTGTCTAAAACTGAATATCTGGGACGTGGTGCGGGTCGGTTAATTTCTTCTGTAGTTATTGGTTTGACTCGAACTTTGTCAATTCCTGCCTGCCTAAAAATTTCCCTGGCAAATTCGTACCAGGAACAGGCCCCGCTGTTGGTGATATGGTAGGTTCCGTAAGCAGGTTGCTGTATTAATTCTGATATGGCTTTTGCTAAATCTTTTGTATATGTAGGAGAACCCGTCTGGTCGTTAACCACTCCAAGTTCATCCCGTTCCTTTGCCAACCGGAGCACAGTGGCAACAAAGTTTTTCCCGTTTTCCCCAAAGAGCCAGGAGGTGCGGATTATGTAGTGTCTGGGGCATAAGTGGCAGACGTATTGTTCGCCTAACAATTTTGACTTGCCGTAAATGCTTTGCGGGTTAGGCTTGTCCCATTCTTTATAAGGAGTAGTCGCCATACCGTCAAAAATATAATCTGTGCTGATGTGGACCAGAGGTATATTTAATTCGTTACAAACCACAGCCAAATTGCGCGGTCCCAAAGCATTAACGGCAAAAGCATGGTCTACATTGGTCTCGCAGCCGTCAACGTCGGTGTAGGCAGCAGCGTTGATAATTAGGTCGGGCTGGTGAAAAGAAACGGCAGATTTGACTGCGGATAAATTGGTGATGTCCAGGTCGGGCAGGTCCAGGCCGGTGAGTTTATGCTGTTGTGATAATACGGTTGTAAGGGCATGGCCGAGCATGCCGTTGGAGCCGGTGATGAGGATGTGCAAAATGTCACCTCTTTTCATAGCTCTTATTATTCTTCAAAAACAAAACTCCTATCGGGCATCTTAAAAATGTTTTAAAAAAGCTCCACATTTTTTGTTGTTTTATTTACGCTAACAGCTTTTGAAGATTTCATCAGTACACTCTAATATATGTTCTCGCAGCTACTTAATCTTTAATAATTTGACTAATGTATAATATGTTTTATTTAATTAATATCCAATCCAAAGCAATACCTAAATCACGGTTATCTCCATTTATACCTAGTTTTTTCGGGTTAAACGTTTTACTTCTCATTGTCACCTTAAATAAGGGTTCTTTTGACCCACTTAACATTTTGGGGGTAATAGTAACTGTATATGTATCAAAATTTTGAGATATTTTTTGTCTTTTAATTAATTTGTCATTTACGAGTATTTCTACTTCTGGCACAATTTCAACGTTGCTGAAAGTTCTATATTGCAAAATAATCTCGTTTTTCGGTATTTTTACAGGAACTAATATATCTCCATTCCCGTTAGTCCACCGATAACTTACACCGCCAGCATTTTCACGCCAATAAAAACCAGATAACTTTAACTTTATTTCATCATCAGGATCACCAAAATTGACCTGTAGCATTTGTGGTTCCAATAATATCCAATTTAGGGCTATACCTAAATCACGCCGATCATTATTAACATTAATTTTTTGGGGATTAAACGTTTTGCTTCGAAAAGCTAGCTTTAACTTATGTTTTGTCGAATCTAATAAAATATCTTTTTTTATTCTAACTTGATAATCCTGAAAATCCTTAGATATCCGGAGCTTATCAACCAAGACATCATTCGCAAAAATTTCCACCTCTTTTACGAATTCCACATTGCTATAAGTGCTAATCGTTAATATGTGGTCAACGTCTCGATTTTTTACTGGAAATACAATTTCAGCATTTCCATTTGTCCATCTATAACTAATGCCACCCGCGTTTTCACGCCAATAGAATCCTGATACATTAAAATACTGATCATCATTTGGTTCACCCAAGTCGACACCAGTATCTGTCATTATAACTTTATAAAGGTTATCTGATAATTTATACAATTTGTATCCTTCTCTTTCCAGGATACTTTTGTGGTCTGGACTAACAACATAAACCGATAACCCAATAGGTACATTTTTCCTTTGTTCACCAATAAAAAAAGGTTTTTTTTTGATTAAATAATCTTTAATAGCGTCGCGAGAAAAATGATTTACGCAATAAATATTATTACGCTGCAGACCTTCTCCAATCAAATAATACCAAAAATATTCAGAATAATCGTAGCTCGGAGACATTATAACAGCATTATTTTTCACTGCTAATAAAATGTTTTTTACTTTTTGAGAATCCTCAATATTTTTGTGTTGATTCACACTATCGTAATTAAATACCAACAAAGTCAAGGGAATTATACTAAAAACCGTAATCGCATATAATACGAGTTGTTTAGATAATTTCCTTTCAACTAAGTCTAGTCCTTTTCCCAGATATATCGCTACAACGAAATAAGAAGGAATAAAATAAACAAATATATCAGGAATATCGTAATTTAAAGCATAAAATAAGTTCCCCAGAAGGGATAATAATAAAAATAAATTAATTGGCTTATTGTTAAACTTAAGAAATCCATATAATGCTACTAACGTAAAAACAAAGTATTCTCTTATTAAAAAATTGAGAAACATCGGAATTCTGTCTTGAAAAAATTGATTAAGGCTAAATGAAAACATTTGTTGTTTAAATTGAGCTCCTGTTACATACCACCAAAATGTTTTCAAATCAGGTGTCTGCATTTCCAAAAAACTGCTACCGGATGAATAATACCTCCAAAAAACATATGAATATTGAAAAGCGCCTAAAATAATAAAGATTACAACAAAAGTTACTTTTTTAAAATCAGTAAAGACTCTATTGTTTGTAACCCATACAAAATAAATTATTGCCGGTAAAAAAGTAATCATTGTTAAATGATTCCCGAAAGAAAAAGCATAAAAAGCACAAGCTAAAAGGAAATCATTATCATTTCCAGTTTTATTCCATTTGATAAAATAATAAATAACTATGGACACAAATAAAATATTAAGGGTGTAAACTTCTGCTACAACCGATTGTGACCATAGTGTAAACGTACATCCAAAAGTCAAGCATGTTATAAAAGCTGAGTAATTTTTTAAACTCAAAAGCTTAAGTGTTCTGAAGAGAAAAAAAGAACAAATACCAGTAAAAACGGCTGACAATAAGTTGGCTTTATAAGCCAAACTTCCAAAAGGGAAAAATTTAGTAAAAAAATGATTTATTATGATATATGTAGGGTAGCCTGTTGCATGTGGAGTTCCCAAAACCCTTCCAACAAATTGAAATTTCGCCGTGTCACCTGAGTAACCAACACCCGGCAACAAAGTAACTATGTATAAACCTAATAATATTAAAGAAGGTAAAATACTCCAAAATAAAGATGTTTTTAAACAATTTTTTACTTGTTCTATCATTCAAATAACCCCAACTTCGTCAAACGTTGTTTAATCATCTTGCCTACAACTATTGGTGAAAAATTTGACCGAATTGTTTCTTGTCCTTTTGCTGCTATCATTTGACACCATTTTGAATCAGAAACCAATTTACGCATAAAATAAGATGCATGTTCAATATCTGGGTCTGCCCATAATTGATATGCCTTATAAGGCCCTTGGTCCTTTCCAACTTTAATTAGTTCATAATCGACCACACAAGAATTCATGTTATTCATAAAATCTGTATTCCCGGACCAATTGGTCCCTATCACCGGTTTACCCAAATACATGGCTTCGGCTAAAACCAGACCAAAACCTTCCGAACGGTGTAAAGAAATAAAGCAATCTACTGAATTAATCAATGCATTAATATCACCGCGACTTAAAACGTCATCTATTAAGTATATATTGTTGTAACCTTTAATAAGTAGTTTTAGCCTGTCTAATTCTGCTGGAGATTTTTGAGCGTTGTTAACTTTTATAACAAGGCCCACTCGTTTATCTAAGTTGTTGCCAAAAGCAATTTTAAAGGCTTCAATTGCCGCTTGGGGGTTCTTTCTTTGTTGGTAACTCTGTGTATCGTACATTGACAAGAAAAGAAACTGGTCTTCGGGGAGTTTGAACTTGGAACGTTCTACCTTCGGTAATGGATTAATTTCGATTGCATGCGGGATTCTTACCACTGGTACAGGAGACTTTCTTGAAATTGAATCCAGCACAAAATTAGACGGCACCCATACTTCGTCAACTAGATTAAAGCTGTTATCCCACTCATCGGGAAAATCTGGAAGCTCCCATGCCCAAAAACCTATATTGTAACGGCCCTTAAATACATCTTGACCTAAATATTCGTAAGCAATCGGCATCTGATCAGCATTTATATGAAAAATATTAGTCCCGTAAATTGGGCTTTCTATCTCCTTATGCTGCCACGATTTATCCTCCATTCTGGCTGGATTCCCAACGGTGAAGTTTATTATTCCAAATGGAATTTCAGTTGTATCTATTGCTTTTGCAGCAACCCGACAAGATTCTCCTACTCCCGTCTCTGCATAGGCATAGCCAATTAAGTTTATTCCTTTTTCTCTCATGCCATCTAAAGCAACGTTTCTTGACCTATCCCGTTCGGTTACAACAGGAGGATACGCCATCTTCATTAGCTTGTCCCTGACATTCCGAAGTTTATCTCTTTTAGATGGAGGTACCAGATTTATAATCACCGGTTTCAGTTTAGCAGCTATAAGATAAATTTTTCTGAGAACACAAATCTTAATGTCCGAGGGTACTTTTTCAAATTTTAAACTCGCTTTATCTTGTTCTATGCCTTCTGAACTTTTTGCATGGTTAACTAGCGATTCTATAACTGGCTGTATATAATCTTTGGAAAATCCATATTCCCTTTCCGCACTGTCAATGAACCACTGACAAAACGCAGTTCTGTTTTTTTGCCAAATATCCGGGAAAACTTCCTGCAAATCCTTTCTATGTAACCAAAGCTGGACCATAAGGTCAGTAATGAGCGGAAGATGCTTATCCTCTGGTTGAGCTTGATTCGTTAAGAAAAGGTGCGATTTCGTAAACGGATCATCCCCACATTTGTACTGAAGAACAGGACTTTTTCTATAGGCAATTCTTGCAAAATCGTTAATTACGATTCCATCACTAAACTTAGAAAATGCATATTCCCAATTCTTGCACTCTTCGTAACCCTGTTTAATAACCTCGTTAGAATAGTCAACTACCAATTCCCGTACCGTTTCATTTACATCACTTAAACTGAACCTATTTTGGTGCTTAGATAAATTTTGATTAGCAGTTGGAGTCAAGCCGCTAAAATGAAAAAAGACTAATCTTTCACCATTAACATAAATACTACCATCTCTTTTTTCAACTAAACGGTGCTTTAAGTTCCAATACGCAACGTTGTAACCGGGATGACGGAGAATTAATACATCATTGAAAACCCCTGGAGCTAAATCCATCCATTTTTGATCAACAAATAATCCCCTTGAAATCTCCACAACACAGTCAAATTCCAGCTTGTTTTGCCACCATTTCAGAAAAGTGTAAGTTTCACTATGTTTAGATACACCCAAGAAACCAAGGTTATAAGTCCCTGAAACTAAAATATCTAATTCACTAGGTTTTTTATCGTCATCTAAAAAACCGGTGAGATGAGGAGTTAGGACCATAAGTTTTCCCTGATTTAAAGCTGACTCTACCTCGGTCAGTCTATCATAAACAAAAATATCAGGGTCTAAATAAATAACTTTGTTATATCCTCCTTCCTTGAACAACCATTCGAACATCCAGGGCTTTACAGCAGTGTTAAGCTCTAAAATGTTATAACGAAACAAAAATTGTTTTTTATTTGGTAACTCGAGTTCACCCACAAATTTTACTCTAAACGGTTCTTTTGACGAGTCAAACTTACCTTTTGGTTCGTCCACAATTAGTACGTACTGTTTCCATTCTGGATGAAATCTTCTAACGGACTTTAATAAAGCCCTGGCAAAATGGATATAATTATTAGAAACAATTGTGAAAACAGCCGTAGTATGATCCATAATTACCTCCTCTTCTTTTTGAAAACCACTTTGCTAATCCACCGTAATGGGGCTGTAATTTGCCAAGACCGGGAACTCAATAATTCTGTTAGTTTTCTTTCATTGTCTTCAAGTAATTTGGTTTTAATAAATAATTCCTTTTGGAGCTGGTCAATTTGCTTTTTATGCTCTTCTAACTCAATATTTAACCTAGTTAATTCTTTGTTTTGATCCTGAATCTTTTGGTTTTTTTCTACCAGTTTTACTTTCGTTTGATCTACAGTTTCTTGTAGAGAAATTATTGTACTTTCTGCTCGATTAAGGTTTACCTGCCAATTTTCAATGTCGTTTTTAAGAACCTCTGCAAAATCTGTTGTTCCAAAATTTTTAATCCGGAAAACAATTCTTATATATAAACAACCTGAAGTTATATATTTGGGTAATACGACCTCCCACAACAATTGAGGATCCGGATCAAATGAGAGCAGTATACATTTTCGCGGATCTTGTAATCGCATTAAGCCTTTACCAATGGAAAGACCGCTAAAGTTATTTTTTGTTGAACAGAAGCCAATCACCTTTCGGTCGTTACTTCCAACTCTCCTTGAGTATAATTCGAGAGATTGAATCTCGATTAATGCCGGGCCGTCTGCTGGATCAATTCTTAAAGGTCCTGTGAGATCCCGTTGTTTAATCTCGAATTCTATGTATTGAATATCACCGTTAGCATCGACGCTGAATCTTTTGGAACTTTCTTCCGAATAATTACCTTCGTTCTGCCAGAATACCTGAAATACAGCCAATTCTCTTTTTGTTTCCAAATATAACCGGTTTTTTAGCTCCCTAACATAAATTTGGTTATGCCTTTTTGTAACATGGTCTTTTAAGATTTTTTTTAGATTAACTTTCTTATTGCCTAACTGAGAAAGAACATTCGAGACATTATTTGTAAGAGAATAACGTTTTTTAGCCAAATCATGTAAATATTTCCTATCATCAAAAGCATTGATAAAATTTAATTTAATATCAAGAAAAATTTCTTCGGCACTTTTCCTATCGCCAGTACATCTGCCGGAAAAGTTGTAGTATTCGGAGTTCAATACGTTTTCCTTTCGAATCCAACCCGGTCCGCCAAAATGATCATAACAATAAACGGGCAAACCCATGGCAAGACCATACTGAACAGTCCGACCAATGGTTATAATTCCATCATAACATTCAAGAATTTCAGGAGTAATCCTCTCAAACCGGTTGTTAATACCAAAAAAGTCAACACCGATATTGTCTTCTCTTAGCATTTCACCGACCTTGACCAATTCGTCCGGAACATGATTTGATACAATAACAATTTTCTTTAAAACAGGCTCCTTGTCTGGATTAAAAAACGAAAAGAAACTGTCAGGTACTGAGTTAAGCATAACATGTATCTTATTCTCTTTAACGCCCAACTTTATGAGTGAGGACTTGTTCTCCTCTGAATTGGCCAAACATAGTGTTAATTCATTTACAAATACTGGCGGAACTTCTAGCGGCTCAAAAGTAGACAATGAACTGCTTATTATATGTGCCGCCCTAATATTTTTCTCAAATAAAACGTGATACAAAGCCGGGGGATGTTGGGCCCAAATTACATCAAATTCTTTTTTTTCTAATTCTTCTTCTAAAATGTTTATAACTCTTATATTCTCTTCCTCAAAATGCTTTTTAATTGGATAACCAAAAGTAAACGTCCCTACGGTAACATCAAAAGAGCGGATTTTAAATTCTTTAGCTAAATCCAAGATATTTAACTCCGACCCTGCGTAGTTTACTAAGTGATGAGTTGTAAACAAAATTGTTTTTTTCATTAATTGTCACCTAACGATAAAATTGGGTTATTATTAATACTCCAAAAGTGATCAATAGCAACTATTCCATCATATTTTCTCCAACCACATTTAGAGAAAGACGTCGAGACTTCAATTTTTACTAAATTCTCTATCTTATGGTATAATTCAACAATATTGGATTTTGCCAAATAAAAAGACAAAAAATATTCTCCTGTTAGTAACTTCAAACTATTTATATTTAACTTAACTATATTAATGCCTTCAGTCAATGTTATAGGTAAGTCATCTCTTATATTATTAATTCGACATACATCTATCCCACTCGTATGTGTTATAGCCACTCCTAATGAAACTTCTAGAAGTTTATTAAACTTGTTAACAATTTCGAAAGCTATGGTTAAACTTTCTCCCGTCTTGAAGGAATTAGTAACGTCACCAATTCCATTGAATATCGAAACATTATTAATCCAACATAAACTATCTTCCAGCAACTCACCCTTATTTTTAAAATTAGCTAGATTAAACTTCGGATCCGACAGTTCAGTATTTTTATTTTGCTCGGTAAAGTTAATTAAATTTTTTTCAAATAAATCTGTCACAGTTTCGGTTTTATCGTATAATACAATTTTCCCTTTATTTATCCAAATCGACTTTTGACAAAGAAGTCTTATAGCGCTTAAATTGTGTGATACAAATAATACAGTTTTCCCTCCTAAAACAAAATCCTCAATTTTGTTAAAACATTTGTTTTGAAAAGCTATGTCACCTACACTTAAAGCCTCATCAACTATTAATATATCGGGATCTACGTTAATGGCTAAAGCAAAAGCAAGTCTGGCAAACATACCACTTGAATAGGTCTTTACCGGTTGATAAACGAATTCCCCTATATCCGCAAAAGAAAGTATATCATCCAATCGTAGGTCTATTTCTTCTTTACTATAACCCATTATAGTTCCGTTCAAATATACATTTTCTATTCCTGTAAGTTCCGGATTAAATCCTGCACCAAGTTCTAATAATGCTGATACCTTACCATTTACTTGAATCGAACCCATTGTAGGCGTAAGAACTCCTGTTATCAATTGCAGCAATGTTGATTTCCCTGACCCATTTTTCCCAATAATACCAACAGTTTCACCTTTTTTAACTTCAAAGGATACATCCTTTAAGGCATAAAACTCCTTATGATATTTTTTCCCAAAAGGGTTAATGGACTCTTTCAATCTATCTATTGGCTTATCATACAGTTTATATATCTTTGATACGTTTTGGACTTTAATAGCTATATCTTTATCCATAAATATCCCCTTGTGATTATAAAACATCTGCAAAGTGCGGTCTAAGTCTTCTAAACATTATAGCCCCGATTACAAACAGAGAAAGGGTTATAATCCAAAAATAAATGCTTAAATATAAATGCTCCCAGAACCATGTACGATAAATAAAACTTTCCCGGTACCCTTCCACTATATAATAAATGGGATTTAGTTTCAAAATGTTGTGATACTTTTCAGGCACTATTTTTAATGACCAAAATATTGGAGTCATCCAAAAACCAAACTGCAGTGACATTACAACCACTTGTCCTATATCTCTTAGAAAAATCATTAGCGATGAAGTTATCCATGAAATCCCCAAAACCAAAATAACAGTTGCCAACAAATAATAGATTATTTGTATATTGTAAATATTTGGCTTGTAACCATATAAGAAAAACATTAAAAACAAAAAAATGATAAAAAACATATGAATAAATAACGCCGATACTATTTTAATGATTGGCAATATGCTGACTCTGAAAACCACTTTCTTCACAAGATAACTGTTTTCTATTACAGCATTGGTAGCATTGGATATAGCTTCCGAAAAGAAAAACCACGGTACCATCCCACATAAAAGCCACAGTATAAAAGGAAAATTATCAACAGGAGTCGATTTAAACCCAACTTGAAATACAAACCAAAAAATCAAGATGGTAATGGTTGGTTGAACAAAGGCCCAAAGAATACCAAGGTATGAGCCTAAATACTTTGCCCTAAAATCCTTTTTTGCTAATTCAAAAATTAGGCCTCTACACTTAATCGTATCAATCAAGAACAAATAAAACTGTTTCAAATAACTCATCTTTTTAACAATATTCTCCTCCTGAATCAACATAACATTTTCCAAACTTACTTTCAGCACAATTTATATTGCCAGTGAATAGTCATTTCGTTCAAGGCTTAGTTCAGGATGATAATAAGGATCACCATTAGATATAAATTCGCAATGAAGTCTTTTAAACATTTCAATTTCATTATCGTCTACATATTCGTTTCTGGTTAATGATTCATAATGGATCAGCTTTGCATATGGCGTATATACATTATATAAACCCATCTTTAACAACCTTAAGCACAAATCTACATCGTTCATGCCTAACCGAAACCTGGGATCAAAACCACCTACTTTGGCAAAAGTTTCAGCTTTAATCATCATGCAAGCTGCCGTTACCGCAGACACATTCCGAACACAATGAATTAAATTTAAATAACCGGGCTTATCAGCTTCGTGTTTGTAGAAAGCATGAGATGCGCTTCCTCTCATGCCGATAACAATTCCGGCATGCTGAATGAGGCCGTTAGGAAATAATAGCAATGCCCCTACAGCGCCCACCTCTTGCATCTGACTGTATTCAAGAAGAGCTTCCAGCCAATCAGAACTGATTACCATAGTATCATCATTTAAAAAAACCAAATGTTTTCCCGCTGCATTAGCAGCGCCAAAATTGTTAACCAGTGGGTAATTAAACTCCTTTGGATAACTTAATACCCTAATCTTATCGAATTTTTTTATATCCGCCAAGAATATTAAAGTAGATTCGTCAGTACTGCCATTATCAATAATTAATATTTCATAGTTGTCATAACTAGATTTTTCCAGTATGCTCTCTAAACATCCTTGTAATATTTTACCGTTATCTTTAGTGGGAATTATTATTGAAATCTTTTCTTTCTCTTTAATGCCCAACCTGGTAGCATAGATTCCCGTCTCAGGACAAAATCGAACTGTTGCATGAAGGCCTTTTTTACTTAATGCTTCCTTTATTGCCAAATAACCTGAATTATGATTCTCTTCCGATTCATTTACAATAAAATCGGCGGGACTAATTCTACTACACAACATTTCCGGTATTCGCTTGGCATTTACATGTAGGTTAGTCAGGCTTAACAAAATCCTATATTCCCAGTTGTTACTAAAAAATACCGTTTTGCCTACCTTTTCTAATAATTCCTTACGTAATACTACTGGATGACCAATATAGTTAAACGAAAGTAATAAGTGAGGTGACCATCCCGGTTTAAAAACAGGATTAAATCGTTGACCTGACACCCCGTCAAACGTATCTTCATCGGCGTATATCAAATCTAAATTTCGGTCTTTAATCAAAGTTTTTTGAAAAGTCGCCACGGCTTCAGAACTAAGACGATCATTTACATCCATAAACAAAACATAATCTACCTGAGTCATTTTTTTTACAATACCGGCGACGTCAGCACCTGAATGCCGAATAATTGAGATACGTTTATCCGTTTTAATCTGTTTTACTAAGCTTTCTTTTATGTCGTGTTCAGTAGGGTCATCAGTTACCAAATATAAATGCCAATATGGCGAATCCTGAGCTAATATAGACTTTACGGAATCTTGAATACGTATGTACTCTGTATAATTAACGGGCATCATAATGCCGATAACAGGAACGATACTGCAAGTAAAGGGTTTCTCAGAATAATTAGCTTCTCTTTTATGTATCCATTTTTGATACTGGGTGTTTATGTCCTCAGAAGCAAAAAAATTTCTCCACCCACGTCTCTTCACATATTTCCAACCTCTCCGAATAAAATACAGCAATCCATAAACTTTTAAAATCCGGAAACTCCTTACCAGCAGTTCAACAACTGCCCTAAAAATTCTCATTAAGTATCCCTCAATACTATTTTATATTTGCCAGCTTTCAAATTGCAGCCCAAACTACACTTCAAATCAATGGAATTTAGAACTTTATTAAATTTCCACTTCAGAACCAATTTTCCTACACCATACGTCAATTCCTCTTTATGAATTTTTAATTCCATTTTTTTATATCAATTGGTGCAACTTCTCCTCTAACTTACCGCAAACCTTTGCCCACGCATGCTCATGGGCTATTTGTCTTCGTTTGCTACGTAATTCTATACAATCCTCTTCAAGGGCTTTTTTCAGTGCGAAAACAAATTCTTCAGGAGTTTCAGCCACATACATAACCCCAGAGCCATGTTCTTTTGTAAACCTTTCCAGTTCCGGCAACTTAGTCGCTAATATCGGCAAGCCCATAACCATGTATTCATTGATTTTTGCCGGCCTCATCCCAGCTACATATGTATCCTTTACATATGGTATTAATCCCACTTTACATCTTTTTAAATATACACCTAGCTGGGTGTAATTTGAAAAAGGCGGTAACCATGTCACATTAGGCAGTTCATCGGTGGGCAATTTTTCTGTTTCTTTTGGCCCAATGAGAACGAACGATACTTCAGGGAAGTTCTTAGCGAGGTGGATAAGAGCCTCCCACCAGATTTTTTGATTAATTCCGCCGATGTAGACAGCAGTCGGTTGAACAGAAGCATCTGTAACTACATTTATTTCTTTATCAGCGGCCTCAGCCAGCCAGGCCGAAAATCCATCTTCAATCAATATGACTTTGTCAACCTGAATATTTGACATTTGCCTCCGAACTTCATCTAACATTGGCTTAGATGCACAGACAACCAGGTGAGCTCTCTGCAGCATTTGCAGGTGAAAAGGTTTGAGCTTTTCCGCCCCGGAAACCTTGCAAGGATCACTGACCAGATCAACCACTACCCCGGCCCAGGGCAACCCGTTTGACAGTTCCAGAGCCAACGGAGTTGTCATGTAGGTCCACATTAACATGCGGTTTACAGGTATGCCGGTTTCCTGGCTGAACTTCATAATCCGGCGTTTAAGCAAAATATTGTTTATTTTAATGGCCGGCTTGCAATATGGAAAGGGCAACGTAAGAGGACTATGTATTTTTAATGATCCGGGGTGTTGTTTATTTCTTGCCCGGGCCATACTCGTTTTTGGTTTGGCTAATGCATTTTTTGCCCGGTGTAATACCCTGGGAACGTCTTTTATTCGCGGCGTGCGCACACCTGTATTTTCAACAAAAAGAACGGGGTACCCCATACAGGCAAACTGAAACATTATTTCCTGCGTACGCTGCCATAAAAAGTCCCAGTCTATGGCAGAAAGACAAACAACAGCATCAAATTTACGTGAATAATTTTTTAACGCATTTTGCATTTTTAAGCCCCTGTCAAACCAAAAATACTCACATAACCTTCAATCATTTTCTGGACAGTAAATTCTGCATAATACCTTTGCAGAGCTGCCTTTTTCATTTCCCGGCGCAACTTTTCATCCTTTAGCAATTTTATCAGGCAGGCAGCCGCTTCTTCTTCATTGCCTGCAGGATACAGAAAGCCTGTCCGGCCTTTTTGAACAATACCGCTAATCCCCCCTACATCAGGAGCAACTACCGGTGTCCCGGTGGCCATAGCTTCCATCAGTACAAGCGGACAGGCTTCATACTCAGAGGTAAGCACCGCTACATCGGCATCCCAAAAGTGTGCGGCAGCTTCTTTTATCTCTCCTGTCAGGAGAATATCCTGCTCCAAACCGGTTTCTTTAACAAAATCCAAACACTGTTGCATCAAAGGGCCGTCACCGATTAAGATAAAAACCGGTTTACAGCCCTCTTGGATTTCCAGCAAAACTCTTTTAGCCACTCGCAAAAAAAACATGGGATTTTTTACAGGAGTAAGTCTGGCTGCCATACATACAATGGGTCTTTCTCGTGGAATTCCGTATTTTTGGTGCAATCCCTGCCTAGGATTTCTGGGTACAGGCCTACCATTGGGGATAAATTTTACTTTATTTTCATTAAGCCCTAATTCTAAGGCCTCCTTTATGTCAGCACGTGAAACAAAAATATATTCGGACGCCAGCGGAAAGGCCAATTTTTCTACAGCTCTGTAAACGGCTGATTCCACTGGTGAAATTCCCTGGTGAAAGGGTAGTCCGTGTACCGTCATGCATATTCTGGGAACACCGGCCCATCGGGCCGCAACGCGTGCCAGAAAGGAAGCCTTGGAACTATGGCAGTGCACAATATCGTATTTACGTTCTTTACACAGTCTCTTTAAAAAAAATAGTACTTTTAAGTCTGCGGATAAATTTAAGTTTCTTGCCATAAATGGTATTTGTATAACTTTGCCAAAAGGCCAACCGGCAAAAATTTCTTTTAGATAATCCCCTTTCCCAAAGACAATATCAATTTCGACATTCCGGCCATATTCAGTTATACCTTGGACTATATCGGCAAATACGTTCTGCGCTCCGCCAATCTCGCCCAACGTAATAATCTCCAGAATGCGCACTTTCGTGCTCATAACGCCTTATCCCTCATAAACAGCACTTTTACTGTGTTCAACAGAATTTGAATATCAACCAGAATGCCATTGCGCCTGGCATACAGTAAATCAAAAATCAATTTTTCCCTGGGCCCTGTATCGTACTTGCCCGCAACCTGAGCTACCCCTGTCAGGCCCGGTTTCATCCTGTGGCGGTGCTCGTAACCGTAAATTTCTTTGGAGAACCGCTCCACAAATACCGGTCGTTCCGGCCTTGGGCCAACCAAACTCATATCCCCTTTAATTACGTTAAATAACTGCGGAAGCTCATCCAACCTGGATTTGCGCAGAAACTTGCCTACCCTTGTTGCCCTTTGGTCATCTTCCACAGCAAAAACAGGCCCCGTACTTGCTTCAGCATCCTCTACCATGGTCCTGAATTTATACAAAGTAAAAACCCTGCCGCCTTTAGTTACCCTTTCTTGCCTATAAATAATAGGCCCCGGCGAGTCTAATTTAATAATCACTGCCAGAACAGCCATTATGGGTAGAGCAATTATAAGTCCAATACTTCCCAACACAACATCTAAACACCGTTTCACCGGATCATTATTTCCGTTGGTGTCTTTGACGCTGAACAAAGGTATATCGTCAATTAGATCAAGGTTTGCCCTGATCAAAAGCACTTCGTATAAATCCGGTACGAGCAGCGCTTCTTTCCCATAATTATAACAACTGCAGACTATTTTCTCTTTTATAGTTATGGGCAGGGAAGGGGTGATAACTGCAACATCATACAAATCAGTATTGGCCAGAATGCTTTCGTAATTAGTTAAGTCACCCAGTACTTCGTATTTTTCTAATTTGTCAACCGGTTTATTTTCCGTAACTATTAACCCTGCAATCTCAATGTGGCTTTCCGGAAATTTCTTCAGTTCATCTGCCAGTGCTGCAGCGTCCTGTTTACCGCCAATTAAAACAGCCTTTTGCACCCCTAAAACCCTTTTGGTCAGTTTCCACAGGAAATACCTCCATAAAAGCATGAAAACGATTTGAAGTATCCAGCTTAACAAAAAAACAGACCTGGGAAAAGAATAATTAGCGCTGATGTACGTTAGGGAGATACTTAACATCAAAGTAAGGGTTACTGCCAAAATAACGGAATAAAACTGATCGTCCCACTTGGTGCGGGCCGAAATGGAATAGAGGTGGTAGGCATGAAAAAAGAATACGGCCCCTAATGTAATCCACACCGACATCTCCAGGTACGGTTGAAAATTAAATGCCGGTAGAGCAAAGTTAAACCGAACCAGATAAGCGAGAACTATGCTAATATTAATAATTACCGCATCTGCCAGCATTATAAAAAAAGAATATCTGGATTTGTTGTATGTAAGCCACATAAGCAGCCTTCCTTAATTTCCATTTCTGCTTTGCCTTTTGTTAATTTTCTACTTAATAAGCTAAAATCCTCCTAATTTCTCATTTTTCTGCCAAGGAAATGTTAACCCTAAAAACCGTCAAAAAGCATAGGCTTTAAAACCTATGCTTCTGCAACAATCAAAGTTTCTTCATATTCGCTTCCGCTTCCTTCACCGCCTTTTCAATCACTTCCGATACTACCAGGTTATATTCTTTTTCTACCCAAGGCATTTTACTTGACATCGGAATTTTGTTGCGTTTCTGCATAATTAGCGAAGGAATGTCCTTAACTATGTTAAAATACCTCTTTGCTTCGTTCTTCTGCCCTAAATAAGCATAATATTTACCTATCCTTAAACTAACATCTGCTAAATCTTCGTATCTTTTTTGATTGGTAGGGTCTAATAAATAGGCACGTTTATATTCGGCAAAACCTTCTTTCGGCTGTCCCAGCTTTAAGTGTATATCTCCCTTTATCATGTGTTTATCGGGGTCGTTCTTATCTAATGAAATAGCCTTAATAGCAAAGGCCATTGCTGTTTTCAATGTTTCTTCACTTTTTGTTGCGGCATACTTAGCTTCAAGAATCTGTGCTAAAGCCATAGGATAATTACTATTCAATGGATCATATTTAATAGCCTTTAAAAGATTATCTTCAGCCATTACATATTGCCCTGCTCGAATATTTTTATAACCGTTTTCGCCGAAATGGGCTCCTACCATTAAAACGAGACTTACCAACACGTAAATGCAAAGCAAAACTGTAATGATTTTTTTCGTGCTTCCATCTACGTTACCAACTGCTCTGACAGGTAAAGCATATTCGGTGTTCAGCGCCATACCTCTGTTGATTCCAAACAAAACCCAAACGAAAATGGAAATTGCCCCTAGAGATAGGTTGAAGTCAATAGTACTATGTAATCCTATTGTCAACGCAGCAGTTAAAACAACCCATACAACCATTTTCTCCTCAACATTTGTTCGCAAACGAATCGTTTTAATAGCTGTATATACAAAACTAATCCAGATTAAGAGATATAACGATAATCCTATAATACCTACTTCAACTAGAGTTTCAAGCAAGTTATTGTGGACTGCCCTGGCTTTGTATGCATAGCTTTCATATTGCTTGTAGAGAGCGCTCCAGCCTCCTCCACCGGTTCCTAAAACAGGGTGATCACCTACTAATTTAAGAGCATCCTTATAGAATATAAATCGTTCCAGCACGTTCCTTTCATTAGTGGATATCTTCGTAATCCTTTTGAAGGCAGGAGAAACTCGATCATTTATGTGGTATATCGATGCCCCTATCGCTATTGCCGTTATGACAACAGTAAAACTTATTACCAGAGAACGCTTATTGGTCAAAAATTTTTCACTTATGATAGAAAACTTGTTTATTGTAAAATCAATTAGTACACAGACAATAATACCAGTTAATAACCACACCAATTTAGTACCTGTAAAAACTGAACTAATGCCACCTAAAACCCTGGGGTATGTAATAATAGCTAACAAAATTGAAGTTAGCGTTTGATATATTATAGCAAACCGTTTAATTCCAGATGGTCCTAAAAGTAATAATAGCAAAGACGCGGGTAAAAATACTAGTCCTCCTCTGGATTGGGCTCCCAGGAATGTCAAGAACAATAAATAATTTCCAATACTTATAGTCACTTTTCTAAAAGCATTCTTTTCCTCAACGTATAAGTATATTCCAATAATCAATATGGCGGTGAGATAAGCAGCTAAGGTATTTGGATACTGAATTGTTGAAGCAATCCGGTTACCGAAAACAATTGCATTAGGCAACGAGACGCCTAATGCTGATATAATGCCGAACAGTGACACTCCGATACCACTCAAATATACTGTCAGTAGTATTAATTTGATATCAGCTAACCTTTTGCTATAAAAACTAATCAAATAGTAAACCAACACAAAATTTATTAGCTTAAGTACTGACCCTACTGCTTCTCTGGGAAGGACTGCGTAAAAACAGGCAATCACATACATCAGTAAATATCCCACAGTAAAATAATCTATCGGCATTTTTAAAAATACTAATTGCTCGTAACTAGGTTTGAAATAAATAAGAGCCAAAAATACCAAAGCAGTAATTATGTGGGTCACTAAAAGTTCTTTAGTAAAAAACAGCCCCCGAAAGTAAGGCGGATAAAAAATTAGAATCAATAAAAAATAAAATATTAACTTTCCTTCTTCTTGGATAGTATTAATAACTGAACCAAACTTCTTTTTCTTCTTTTTCTTCTTGTTCATCTCTCATCTGCCTTCCAGGGTATTTTTTTCGACATATATTATTTCTTGCTTTTTCGAGTAAGTCCTTTTTTGATTAACATATTTAAAAAAAATAAGGACACCCGTTAGGGTGCCCTTATTAATTCATCTTAAGGATGAGCAACTTTTTCTTTAACAACTACTACGAAGTCAGCTACCCCGCCATCATCATCGGTGTCGATAGCCAGTACATAGTCCTGACTACTTACCCCATTGACTTTCTTCAGTGCGGTAGTATCGAAGATTTCGTAGTATACAGTGTTTTCATCTACAGAGACGTTAGCAGCTTGTGCTGATGCCCAATCCAGTGAGTTATCGGCCATATTTGCCGGTACAGCCTCACCAATAATCATATCGGAAGTAGTGGAATCTACCCATACTAACCTTGCACTGTCAAGACCAAGGTTACCTAATACATCTTTTAGGTTAGCAAGATCAGTGAAGCCGTCTTTGTGAGCAAGTACCGTAATCTTGTCAATTTCATTGTCTACGTTAGTTTCGTAGCGAATGAAGTCGCCCTTCTTAATAGTACCGTTATTTCTGTCATAGATGTAATCGCCAATATTAGCACCGTCATAGACGATTACTTGTTTTTCTCCTTTAGCGTTCAGAAGCTCTATAGCATCTTTGGTACCAACCTTACTGAAGTTGGTGATTACGCCATACTGAGCATCGCTGCCGATTGTGGAGCTGGCCGCAGTTACAACCAGGTAATCAAGGTGGTCTTTATCAGCCTTGTAGTAACCTTGTACCCAAGTCTTCTTCTCAATGTCAGCCCACTTGATTACTTTTACATCCTTCTTCTCAGCATTGTTCTGATCAACACTCGGATTCAAAGGATCGCTAAATCCGTTGTTAAATGCACCAGTGAAATCAAATATTACTGTATCAGAAGGAACTTTGTAAGTGTTGCCATTCAGCCTAATAGTATCAGCTACATCATCAGTATTGTCAGTACTAACTGCCAAATCAGCGAAGTAGTCATCGGTTCTATTGATAACCTTGGTCAGCTTACCGGCACTGTCAAGTTTATATTCGATTACAATAAGACTATTGGGATAAGTCGTGGTATCATCGAGGTTTAACTTAGCTACCCACTGTGCACCGGTTAATTCTTGATCAACAGCTCCATCAACACCAGCGTTGTAGTCAACGTCACTCGGATCGAAGCTAAAGTTCATTGTCTGACCTGATTTGTTTACGATGGAGAATTTAACTTCATCGTCAAATGCGCTGTACTTGGCCTCTTTAGTAACAATACCAATCAGCTTGCCGGATTCTGCAGCTTCACTGGTGGAAACAACCTTGATGTTACCTTGAGCATCCAGGTAAGCAGTGATTTCCTTACCGCTGACAGAGGTTAAGTCGTCTCCGCTTGCAGTATCAAAGGTTTTGTTGTTGTCGTCGGAGAACAGAGCCCCCGGAGCAACATCGTACTTCTTCCCAGCGATAGTGATGTCGTAAGTCGAAATGTTGTTTAAGTCGGAAGCAACAACTTTTTCAACCTTACCTTTTACTTGGGTGGAGGTTGCAAATACATAGTATTTGTCGTCATTGTTGGTCCATACGTTAATGACATCTCCGGCCTTGATGTCTTTCAGTGCTGCAGTATAACCATCTCTAATAACTACGTAATCAGCATCTTCCAGATAAATCTTGGTAGTAGAGCTGCCAGCATAGTATTCGATGGTTTCATCGTCGTTGTTAATTTCTTTTACGTAACCAGACTTAACAACCTGATCACTAAAGTTTGTAGTCTCAGGATCATAGTAGTCATCAATTACCATGTAGGTAATGATGTCATCATCATTCAGGATGAACTTAACGTTAGCATCCTTAACCTTATCAACATCGAGCGCTGCAAATGTGGTGGTATCTCCGGAAATGTTGTACCTTACAGTGGCCTCATCGAGAACTTTGAATTTCTTGCCAAGCTTGTCGAGCTTAATTTTATTGTTGATATGGTAGTCAGTACTGCCAACAGTATAAGTTTCAGCAGTGGTAGCCTCAACAGCATTAATCTTATCTACATAAAACTCTTCCTTGTCACTGGGAGCCATATAGTAAACTTCTTTTTGATCCGTATTTGCCCACACTTCCACATCTTGACCAACTAAGGCATTAGGATCAATATTCCTACCAACAACTTTGTAAGTACCGCTGCTGAGCTCACTATTGCCAGCAAACTCAACTTCATCAGCCTTCAAATTACCCAGATCAAACCTGGATACATTATTAACATAAGGCATTGTCTCATTCCAAGTATAATCTTCAATATCTCTTTCTTGATTGAAGATTTTCAGATCAAATACCTCTGTTAATAGGTTCTTATGCTCTTTCTTAGACCAATAATTGTCATCGCCCCAAGTAGTTTGTTCCATAATATCTGCAGTCAGGGCGTTAGCAGCCATAATGATTACATCGCCACGCGGAGTCTTGGTATTAGCAGCTAAGGATACTCCCTTAGTAATACCAGCACTTGCAGCTAAAGATATCGGAGTAGCAGGCCAGCTACCACCTTTTAATGCAGGCCCGTAACCAATCATTTGAACCAACATAACAGCAGCCTCAGCAAAAGTTACAGGCTGATCAGGCCTAAAGGTGCCATCCGGGTAACCATGGATAATACCTTTTCCAACTGCCAAGTTAATTGCACCACTAGCCCAATGAGTAGCAGGTACGTCTTTAAACTTGGTTGCAGTTGGAGTAACATCGCCAAGACCTAATTCCTTAGCTATAATAGCCGCAAACTGGGCACGAGTTACTTCGGAATCAGGCCTGATGGTTCCGTCATTGAAACCATTAATGATACCTAATGCAATCAATTTGCCTGCAGGTTTTTCATATTTCGTTCCTTTGACATCTGCACCAATGACTTTGGCAGATGCGGCTGCAGTAACAGTTGCAGCTGTGGCAGCAGTATCAGCAGCAAATGCAGCCGGTGCAGCGAAGCTCAGAACGAACATTGCTACGGTTACGAGCGCGATAAGTCTTTTGAACTTCTTCATTCTCTTAAAATCCCCCTTTTTTTTAGTATTTTTTGTTTCTCCTCTTTACTGCCTTTTTAAACAGCAAATAAACTTAACTCTTTCGGGCAACACCCCCTTCAATAGGTATATGTGAACCCAATATTGCTAAAGGTTGATACCTTTAGAACTCCGAAATAAAAAACAGCAAAATTTGCCATATTCCTGCATATTATTCTACGTTGTCTGCAGCTTCTCCTGCAAAACTTATGAAATTTTTGTCATCCGGTTAATTCTTTGGCAGTTTTGGTTTCGAACCGCCTGTACTGGCGGCAGTTATCCTCTGCCCCCTGTTTTTCCCACGTCTCGAACCCTATTATACCGAAGGGTTGACCGGTAAGTCAATACATTTTAACCAAACTCTGCATCGGTAAAAAGTGGGTATCTATCCTTGTCATTTATATTCATACTTATTCGGGGGCATGATATATTTTTCAGGGGTCGCCGGAGAAAAATTTTAGGCAATCTGGCAAAAAATTTTTCCCTGGCCTCCTCAGGTTTCTCGGTGTCCTCTTTTGTAAAGGGTGGGTGGGGTGTCTTGGCTACCCCGGAGCTTTGTGCTGGAGAATGGTGGCAGGGTAGGAGGGTGTCTCCGCTACCTGGGAGCTTGGTGCTGCAAAACCTTGGTTGCAGCCACACTGCGGCTTTCGAGGCCGCTGCGCCGGTGAAACAATAAGTTGCGACTTGGCGGAGGGCAGACTCAAATCCTATTGGTTGCTCACTTCTTTCAGGTCCTCCAAAATTTGAGTGGCGACTCCCTTTAACGTACCCTCTATTTTGGCCGTGCGGTGAGTAGTCCAACAGGGTTAACGATATATGTAAGGTTCTCTTGTTGTAAGGCTAAAATAAGGTTATAATAAAAATACAGAACTGGAAGCAAGCGGGAGTTGTGATAAAGTGATTTAAACAAACTACTTGCAGTATTAACTCAATGCTATATCGATTCAAGGTATCCGGAGTACAAGGACAGAATTTCCGGTTTTGCAACACAGGAAAATTGCCGCAACTACCTGGAAAAAACAGGAGAGGTGTTAAAATGGTTAAAAGAAATGTTGAAGTAACAATTAACCGCTATTTAGCAGTTTTAAAAGCCAGGAATATCCCGATTGACAAGGCGATTTTGTTCGGGTCATATGCAACCGGTGTCGCTGATAATGATAGCGATATTGACCTGGCTCTTGTATCTCGTAATTTTGGTAAAGACTATTTCAACGAAGGAGTACGGCTTAAACTTTTAACAGTCGATATTGATCCGGATATTTCTCCTCGGCCATATTCATTGGATGATTACCGGAAGGCAAAAAGTGGGGAATTCCTTTTTGATGAAATTATCATAAAAGGGAAGGTAGTTTATGATAGTGGGGTATAAAAAACAGATGCAACCCACAGAGGTGCTTCATATGCCTATTGGTTGCTCACTTCTTTCAGGTCCTCCAAAACTTGAGTAGCGGCTCCCTTTAAGGTGCCCTCAATTTTGGCCGTGCGGTGAGTCAGCTTATCAATTTCCCCGCGCTGTATTTCCTTGCTCTCAAGAATAGCCCTGAGCATCTGCCCATGTTCCTCTCTCATCCCGTTAACAGCAATCTCCAGGTTCTCCAGTCGCCGGCCATGGTCTTTAATACAGTTCTCTATGTTGTCCAGCCTCCGGCCGTGGTGTTTAACCTCACCTTTTAAATCTTTAAGTTCAGCAAGTATCTCTTTTAAAATCTTTTCCACGTCTTTCCCCCCTGGAAATGAAATTTTCGACCTTGCAGTTCAACCTTTCTCTTTTAAAGTCTTTTCCAAGCCGTTCCATGTTTTCTTCGTTGTAATTTAATTATATCCTCGTATCTCTGCATTCACAAGAGAGAGAGGCAAATTTTCCCTTTCACTTTTCTCTGCGTTTTCTCTGTGGTGGGTGGGTGAAGGGTGGGTAGGGTGGCCCGGCTACCCCGGAGCTTTGTGCTGCAAAACCTTGCCAGGAAGGCAGCGTTCCCGAACTCGATGGCTCATGTTGCATTTCTTATAAGTCAGGCCGCCTCCCCTCCCGGGCACTCAACCTGCGTTGAGCGCCGGACTTCCCGGCGGCCTTCGCCATCTTCAAACATGCGGGAACTCCCTGCCTTCCTGCCTGCGGTTTTTGCGGGCGCAGTCGCTCCTTAACGGTAGCCTCAGCACCCCACCCACCCTTCCTTAGGTAAGGGGGAGTAAGAAGCCGTTGTCCGGTGGAACAACAAGTTGCGACTTGGCGGAGGGCAGGTAGACAGTGTTAACGACAGTGAGGGCTTGAAATCACTGTTTCCGGCATGGACGCCGGAAACCCGGCCATTGAGTCAGGATGACGATTTGGCCGGGTTCAGTGATTTCAACCGAACGGAGTTTACACTGTCTCTGCCCGCAGACTCGGAGCAACGGTTGTTCCACCGGCACAGCGGCATAAAATAAAAAATTTCAGCCTTATTATCGCTGAATAATTCCTCCCTGTCCTCGTCGTCATTCCGAATCTCCAGGAGGTCCTTGTATAAGCTGTCCCGGTCCTTCAGGCAACCCGCAACTTTTTTTATAACACCGGCCCGGTCAGGTCTTTTGTAAGGCTTGATAGTTACTTTTCCATCCCTGATGGAAAATTCTATATGGTCTCCTTCTTTTACCCCAAAAGTTTCAACTACATTCTTTGGTAATGAAACCACATAGCTGTTACCGCTCTTAAATACTCTTCTGATCTCCATTTATCCAAACCCCCATGTATAGACCATCTATACATATTATAGCGCTTTGAACAAAAAAA
The DNA here is from genome assembly GCF_059412445.1 of Thermincola sp. GK-1. Classification (NCBI taxonomy): domain Bacteria; kingdom Bacillati; phylum Bacillota; class Clostridia; order Eubacteriales; family Thermincolaceae; genus Thermincola; species Thermincola sp. GK-1. Next base: position 226,233 of record NZ_JBSQAT010000001.1, on the reverse strand, counting down.
TTAAACAACTAATTGGCTTTTCTGTTTAAAAGTTCGATAGCCAGGCGGGCGTTTTCCAGGGCAGCTTCTCTCAAGCCTCGGCTGAATTCAGCCAATTGCCCGGAAACGGCTTCCCTGTTCCGAAGTATATAGTCTATAAGCCTGATCAAAGTTTCACTGCTGACGGAATCAACGCTTCCCGCCGAAAAACAGCCAGGGCTTTGCAGGAACTTATCCACTTTGGGGTCATAGCTGATACCGATCACCGGGACACCTTGCACAGCCCCGAAAATTAGGGCGTGCAGCCGCATGGCAATAACCAGTTCCAGCTTTCCGGTCAGGGCCATTAACCGGTCGGGCCCCAGGCTCCTGTCAAGCAAAACAGATTTATTCCCCAGTCGTTTGTGCAATTCTTTTGCCGCCGGTAAATCAACAGGATAATGCATGGGAATAATAACCACCTGCCGGCCCAGGCTCAGCAGGTAACCGGCGGCTTCAGCAAGTGCGTTGAGTGAACTTTCATAGTTGGGCCACGGCCGGATGGCTATGCCTACGAGAGGCCCTTTCTTTAAATCAATGCCAAATCCGGCCAGAACCCTTTCGCCCGGCTCCGCTTCTCCGGCGCCGCCCAGGCCAAAAACGGGATCCGCCGTCACTTTGACGACAGGTTTCCGGACCCCGATCTCTTTCAGCAGTTCTGCCGATTCCCTGTCCCGCAATGTGATCAGGTCCACCTTGTTCACAATATGCTTAATCAGGGTGCGGCCCAACTTTTTATTGACCGGGCCTACCCCCTGGGCATAAAACATGACCGGCTTGCCCAAAGCCTTCGCAATAGCAACAATCCCCAGGTAATAGGGGATGGTCAGAGGGCCCGTCACATCCTGCAGCAGGCTGCCGCCGCCGCTTATCAACAGGTCCGTATTTCTGATGGCCGCCACTATTTCCCGCAGGTTGGTCCGGCTTACCGCAGCCACACCGAGGCTGCGGCCCGTTTTTTCCGGTTGTGCGGAAAGGACTGTGATGTGTATTTTATTATCACAACTGCGCAGGGCATCGACTATGGCTTTGAGCAATGCTTCATCCCCGACATTGTCATAACCATAGTAGCCGGAAATAACTACTTTCTTCATTATAAAAAATTCCTTTCCTATCTTAAATCTGCCTCAATTTCCCTCATTAAATACTGCAGTTCCTCTTCATCCACAATAAAATAACTGGCGCCGTGTATGTAACTGGGCTTCCCGGGGAGCTGGTGAAACTGCACATCTGCCGCCTTCATCGAATGAAAGTTTTCGGCCAGAGATAAAAGGTCTGCTACTGACATATCGGTTTTAACATTTTCCTTTAATTGTTCGATAATATCCGGCAGCTTCAATAATGTTCCCAGCCGCAAATGCTGTTCGATGAGCGCCTTTAAAAACTTCTGCTGCCGTTCGATACGCCCCAGGTCGCCCCTGCCGTCACTGCGGTACCGAACGTAGCCCAAAGCGTCATGCCCGTCCAGCACCTGCCGGCCTTTTTTCACGTCTATATCTTCTGGAGGGTAATACATCCTTTGTTCCACATCTATCTCTACTCCCCCCAGCAGGTCAATAATATTTGCAAAACCGGTGAAGTTGGTTTCCACGTAATTATGTATTTTGATACCTAATAAATTTTCTATGGTGCCTTTAACCAGCTTTATCCCGCCGTTTGAGTGGGCATGGTTAAGTTTTGTTTTATGTTTGAACCCCTCTATTTTTACCCGGGAATCCCGCGGCAGAGAAATAAAATGGGCCTTTTTCGTTTTTAGGTTAAGCATCGCCACAATTATCGTATCGGACCGGGAAGGTTCATTTTCCCTTTGATCTGTGCCCATAATCAGTATATTTTTGACCGGATCTGCCGGTTTAGCCAGGGCCTCCGGCCTTTTTTCAATACTGTCTCCGGCAAAAGTTTCCCCGATGCGCCACGCCAGAAAATCCCTGGCCCGGTCCCCGTAACTATACACTGAATAAACCCCAAGCCCTATAAAAGCAAAAACGAGAAACAGGCGGAACACCAGTCTCCTTTTGTTTAGCCGCCTGATTTTTAACCTTTCTACCCGGGTAGCGGCAGCGTAATACTCCTGATCAAATCGGTAAAAGTCCATGGTTATGTACTCCTTAAAGCAACAAAATATAACACATTTTTAATGAATTCGAGAATTTTTGGCCGTTTCCTGTTTCACTTTTTAAATTTCCCTCACTTCGGCCGCATCATTTTCTGGATATTTAGGAAAAAAAATTGGCTTCAGGTATACCTGAAACCAATCGACTGCTTTTAAAATGTCTCCATGGAGATTATTTTCTCCTGGCCGGGTCCAGGCTTAAGGCCAGGAAAACACAAACCTCTGCCCGGCTGACCTTGTTGGCGGGCCGGAAGGTACCGTCTTCATACCCTCTTGATATACCGTTATCGGCCACCCGCATTATTAAATCGTAAGCCCAATACCCCGGCTGCACATCGGAAAACCGGGCAGCCTTGTTCAGGCGTTCCAGATTAAATGCCCTGACCAGCATAGCCGCCATTTCGCCCCTGGTAACGCTGTCGTTCGGCCTGAATTTTCCGTCATTACCTGAAATAATACCGGCTTTTTGGGCCGCGGCTATATGACTGTAAGCCCAATGAGATGCCGGAACATCTGTAAACTCAGCTTTGACACCCGTCGTTGGCAGTTGCAGGGCATTAACTATCATTACCGCCAACTGGGCCCTGGTAGTTTGGCTGCCGGGGGCAAATTTACCGGCCCCCACGCCTTTGACAATGTTTTTGTTCACCATATAAGTAATGCTGTCATAGGCCCAATGGGTAGTCGGCACGTCGTCGAACTTAACGGCCCTTTGAGCTTTTAATGCGGCCACTTCCGCTTCCAACCTGCTGATTTCGTCACGCAGCGGCTGCAGCGCTTTTTCCACATAGCTCCTGGAAACCACGGGATTATTTACACTGCCCGGAGGAGCAGTGGCAGCCTGAACAAACTGCGCTGCCAAAAAACCTGCCAACAAGGGCAGTAAGACCAGATATTTAAGGCGGATCCTCAACATATCACTTCCTTTAGTCGCTTCTATTCCGGCAAAACGTCTGGTTAAACGTTCTTATTTCTTCTTGAGCTGCTCAACTTCTGCCTTTAAGTCATTTAACTGGTTCTGCAGTTTGTTCAGTTGGGCATCAACATAACTTTTCGTTACCAAAGGGTCGCTGGAAGAACCCGGCCCGCTGATAGCTGCGTTAACCGCGTTTCCCAAGACAAAACCTAGCACAGTCAATATAATTACGCTGGTGAGAATTATGATTTTCCCCTTATTCATTTTCCTACCTCCTTTGGTTAATTTTACATTCGGCAGCGCCCGGGCCAAATCCTGCCCTGGCTATAAAAAAAAACGAGCTAAATCGACTCGTCTCTATGTATTATTGATTGGTCAAGTCATATAAAATGTTCTGCCAGGTATCGGCGGCCACCAATTGGCGGCGTTTCCCTTCTGAACATATTTCACGCCCGGGCAGGGCTTGCTTGCGCATGTTGTTTATATCCATTTGTCTTGTATATTGCAGTAACTGTAGTACCTGTTGAACGGATATATCACTTTCCACGTGTTGTTTGAATACTTTGACGATAGCCGGAAATTTGACCAAAGTTATAGGTTTGATAGCCTGTTTGGCTACAGCACGCACAATTCTTTCGTCATTTGGCCGTAGCCCTTTGGCCGATTCTTCCAGGACCTTCGCCATGGCAATCCTTTCATTTCCTAACTGCAAAGGCCCAAGGATATCACTTATTTCATACAAAGCTTCATTGTTTATGTGTACATAATTATCTATCTCTGTTTCCAGACGGTTTTCTAACCGTTTAATCATGCCCACTTTTCCCTCGGCTGCATAAATATCCTGGAGAGTCTCCCCGTTTTCTCCCAGGACAGTACTGAGAGGTATCACTACCAAAGCCGGTCGTCTACTGGTTTTATTCAGGGTCATTATAGATACAACCTTTAAATTGGCCTTGTCCGTCCAGATGTATAAAATATTTATTGCGTTTAAAGCCTTATTCAGGTGGCGAAAGGATACATCTTCCTTAAGTGGCTCGGAAACCTGTTCAGGAGAAAATAGTTTCCCGTCATCATGGTTCAGTGTCTTAACCTTATTATTCTCTTTATCTGAGCCTGGCTTTCCGGGGTCCGGGCTCGTCCGTAACCAATGCCCGGGTAAAGGCTTTTTCTCTGTAACGGCGGCCCGTGACGATATCCTGGGTTCATAGCGCAACTTTTCATCTATGTAATAAACCGTTGTCGTGGCAACAAAGGCCAACAAGCCGATAATCACCAAAAGCCTGGTACACATTTGCCTGGTTCTGCCCATTTGAAACACTTTATATTTCCCCGCTTTCAGCTCATATTTGCAACAACCTCATATTAGTATTGGAAAAATGTAAAAAAAATATGCCGGTTCTCCCGGCATATTTTTTATCTTTTACTTTTACCTTCTTCTTTATCGTCCTTCGGCAGCCCCGCTAGCTGTTCGTAAATTACATCGCCCAGCCCGCCCGCTCCGTTCAGGGCTGTCTGAATGCTGACTTCCTGATCAAACATGCTTTGGAAAAGCTCTGTACCAAAGCTTTTCTCGCCAAAGATTTCTGTACTGGGCACGGTCTTGCGCATGGCTGAAAACATTTGGTATAAAAGCAGTGCTTCCAATTGCTGGGCGGCTTCCCTGATTTGTTTGTCGCCACCGGCCGACTGGGCCTTTTCCAGGACCTGGGCAAAATCCGGCCGTTCCGGTTCAGGCAGGGCCCGACGGCTATCCTTGATAGGAATTGAGGTAAGCAGGTTATTATCTATTCTCACCCTTTGTCACCTACCGCTTGAGTAGTTGATTGGCCATCCCCAGCATTTCATCTGAAGTCCTGATGGACCTGGAGCTCAATTCGTAGGCCCGGTTGGCAATGATCATGTTGACCATTTCTTCCGCCACCTCCACATTGGAGCCTTCCAATGCTGAACTCCTCAGTGTATAATCGGCTGGTCCCGCTACAGTGGCTGCGCCGGAATTCACCGATTCGGCATACATATTCGAGCCAATTTTATTTAACCCGGCTGGGTTGACAAACTTGACCAGCCGTAGCTTGCCCACCTGTACTGCAGCCGTAAGGTTACCCTCCTTGTCAAGGGTCACAGACCCATCGGCCAACCGGAGATAAACTTCCGGCACAATGGGGTACCCCTTCTCCGTAATCAGCCTGCCGTTCTTATCAACGCTGACCTGAGTTTCCTTGGTGTAAGCCACCTTCCCGTCGGGCAGTAAAACTTGAAAATAAAGGTCCCTTCCTTCCTTATTGTTCTGTTCTGCAGGCAAAGCCTTGCCGGACTCCCTGGTCGGCCGGAAATAACCGTCTTCTACTTTTTCCAGTTTATCTGCCGCCTCGAAAACAAATCCGGGTATTCTGCCCACTGCTTGTTGTTCCAAAATGGCTCCCGCGTTGTCTATCTTCAAAGATTGCGGGCTGTCAAAGGTCAGGGGGTTAAGGTTTTCATCAAGGACCTTGGACCCGTCAGCCGTTACCAGTGTTCCCTTTGCGTCCAGTTTAAAAGAGCCGTCCCTGGTATAAGCAAGGCTGCCGTCCGGGCGCCTTACTGCAAAGAAGGCATTCCCTTCAATGGCGAGGTCCAACGGGTTATCAGTCTGTTGAATTATGCCCTGTCCAAAGATAACCGGCGTACCCGCCGGCCGGACACCGTTACCCGTCTGGAATCCGGTGGGAATGATTTCTCCCCGCAAAGTCTTTTTGCCGGGAGCGCGCATTTCAGAATAAAGCAAGTCCTGAAACTCTACTCTGGACTTTTTATAGCCGGTAGTGTTCACGTTGGCCAGGTTATTGGCTATAGAGTCCATAGCCAACTGCTGGCCCAGCATACCGGAACTTGCTGACCATAACGCCTGTAACATTATTTATTCCTCCCGTAATTTCCCTTTGCCGCCTCAGTCGGTCAGCGGCAGGAGAGGCTTCCGCGCTGCGGTCCGGCCTCTTTAATTTTACCTGATACTACCCATCTTTTAAATCTTCTTAATTTCGCCTGTTCCTATCCATCTTAACTAATGACCTACTTAAACCTGGCAACGTCGTTGATTGCCTGGCCCAGGGTCTGGTCGTGGGCCTGAATCATCTTTTGGTTGGCCTCGTAAGCACGCATAATTGTAATCAGGTCAACCATTTCTTGCACGGGATTCACATTGGAGGTTTCCAGTGCCTTTTGCATGATCTGACCGTTAAAACCGGCCACAGGTTGTCCACCCGCAAAAAGGCTGTCACCCTGTTTCACCAACCGGTTGGGGTCATTAAAGGAAACAATTCGTAAAGTGTCAATTACCTGTCCATTGGCCGAAATGTTGCCCTGCTTGTCCACCACTATATCATTATTTCCTATACGGATGCGGCCCCTTTGGCCCAAGACATAATTGCCCTCGGAGGTAACAAGGTACCCTTCGCTGTCCAGAGTGAAAGCGCCGTTTCTGGTGTAGCGTTCTCCGGCGGGTGTTTGTATCACAAAGTATCCATCCCCGCTAATAGCCATATCCAGTGGGTTGGTAGTCTCTTTCAGTTGTCCCTGGGTATGTATGGTGATAACTTCATCAACAATGACTCCCGTCCCCAACCACCCAACTTTTTCAGGCTTTAACTGCGCCGGATTGTCCGGTTTTTCCATGCGCTGAATCAACATTTCGGGAAATGACTTAAACACGGCAGTATCCTTTTTGTAACCGGTAGTATTTACATTAGCCAGGTTATTAGCCGCCACATCGTTTCTGGCTGATTCCGCCAGCATACCGGCAGCCGACGTGTAGAGACCCCTGATCATTATCCTTCACCTCCTTTTTTGACCGGTTTATTATTTGGCTCACTAAAGCGCTTAATCTAAATTAAACCAGTGGTCCGAAATATTTAAACTACCTTTTTTGTACCACGGTTATTTACTGATAATACATTAATCATATTTAGGGCCTTTCCTGTCCCCAATGCTACGCAGGACAGGGGATCATCAGCCACATATACAGGCAGCCCCGTCTCCTTACTCAGCAAAGTATCCAGGCCGTTCAGCAGCGAGCCTCCTCCGGTCATACAAATACCTTTATTTATAATATCTGCGGAGAGTTCCGGAGGAGTTCTTTCCAGGACTTCCTTAACGGCGCTGACAACAGATTCGATAACTTCCTGCATTGCCTCGTAGGTCTGCTGGCTGGAAACTTTAACGGTCTTAGGCAAACCTGTAACCAGGTCCCTACCCCTGATATCCGTAACGGTATTTTCCGTTTTACCCTGCGGATAGGCAGTACCGACTGTCATCTTCAATTCTTCGGCCGTTCTCTCACCGATCATCAGGTTAAATTCCCTTCTGATATAGCGGACAATAGCCTCATCAAACTTGTCCCCACCTACCCTGAGGGACTCACTGGTTACTATTCCGCCCAGGGAGAGTACTGCAATATCAGTGGTACCTCCGCCAATATCTACAACCATGCTGCCGCTGGCTTCGGAAATCTCCAGGCCCGCACCCAAAGCTGCGGCAAGAGGTTCTTCGATCAGGTGGGCTTGTCTGGCTCCAGCCTGCAGCGCGGCCTGTCGAACAGCCCTTTCCTCCACCCCGGTTACACCGGACGGAATGCAGACCATAATCCGGGGGCGAAAGAAAAAACTCCGCCCACAGGCCTTATTTATAAAATATTTAAGCATTTTTTCCGTTACATCGTAGTCAGCTATTACACCTTCTCTAAGCGGCCGGGTTGCTACAATATTACCGGGCGTGCGGCCCAGCATTTTCCGGGCTTCTTCTCCGACAGCAATGATACGGCCCGTCAATTTATCCATGGCCACCACAGAGGGTTCCCGCAATACAATTCCTTTTCCTTTTACAAATACAAGAACGTTAGCCGTTCCTAAATCTACGCCAATATCTGTACCAAAGAAAAACATTTATTTAATTCCCCTTTCAAACGTAACTGAGTCTAGGTATAATAGCCCAAAGTGGTAATAATTACCCTGAAAATTATAATTCTACGTATTTAGGGGAATTCCTTTTTTTTCTTGTCTATTCCACCATTTCCTGATATTTTTTTCGGGTTGCTTCTCCACCGCGGAGATGACGCTCTGCTTTGTTAAACTCCAGTATTTCCCTTATCTTTTGCGCCAGCTTCTTATTTATCATCGGCAGCCTTTCCGTCATATCCTTATGTACGGTACTTTTGCTGACTCCAAATACAGCAGCAGCTTGCCTGACCGTTGCCTTTGTATCCATGATATAATTGCTTATATCAAGTACGCGTTTCCGAATATAATCTTGCATTAATCTACCTCCCCGCAATTTACTAATAAATATATATGCGGAGGAGTGTAATAAATGCCGAAAAAGTATGGTCTTCCGTTACTTTGGCACAAATTTCACAAGACTGCTGATTTGTGTTCCTTTATAGTAATAAGCAAGAATTTCCCGGTAGTTTTTCCCTGCTTTGGCCATGCCGTTGGCGCCGTATTGACACATGCCAACTCCATGTCCTTTGCCCTTAGTTGTAAATGTAACTTTGTCGCCTTTTATTTCCCACGAAAAGACAGATGATGCAAGACCTAATTTGGTCCGAAAGGCGTTGCCGGAAATAACTTCACTCCCTGATTTTACTGAAATTAGGCGTTTGTTTTTTGAATAGATCCCGTTTTTCAATAAAGGGATTATTGCTTCAACTTTACCGGGCAGGTTTAATAAGGCTGCGAACTCTTTTACCGAAACAGTAGTCTTATTAATTAATCCCGGTTTTGTGAGGTCGTCCCATTGGCACTTTACGGCCTGCAAATATGGTATGTCATATTTCCACACGTTTCCCGATTTTTCTGTTCCCGCCCCTCCGCAGGACCCGTGGTAAACAGGGTCAGCTAATTGGTTGTTATAGACGAGAACTTTTCCTTTTGTTTCCTGCACTGCTTTTTTTATTTTATAAATGTATAAAGGATACTTGAACATACCCCACTTCTTTTTTAATTCCTCACTGGAAAACCAGGCCTGACAGTGGGTTGGGCGGTCGCACAATTTGGCCCCCTGAGTACCTGGATGTAAATCCGGATCAACCATCAGCATTCTCCTGATTGTATACGTTCTTGCCGCAACAGCTTGCGCTTTTAAGGCTTCTGTTTCAAAATTTGCCGGCATTTCAGCGGCCACAACGCCGATGAGGTATTCTTCCAAAGGTATCGCCACCGTTTTTTTCCTGGCACTGATATAAACATTTACAGTTAAAGGTTTTCCTGCGTATTCATTGAGCAGCCCCCGCTCCATGTCGTGATTTGCCGCAGGCCAATTTATTACTGCCGGAATTAATACGGTAGCCAAAACAAACATAAATAATACTGCCCAAATCAGTTTTTTCATAGTCCCTCCCTTTTTTTGTCCATCTTATGTTTAAAAGTATGAAACAGGGCCGCTTCTTATGACCAAAAAAAAAAACATGGTCCAAAGACCATGTTTTTTTTGTTTTCTAAACTTCGTAGCCGGCTGCTTTGATACGGGCGATAGCCCTGCGTAAGGCCAGCTCAGCCCGAACGAGGTCTATATCGTGGGTCCGGCTGGCAAGTCTCTGTTCTGCTCTTTCTTTAGCCGCCCTGGCCCGTGCGACGTCAATTTCGTCGCCCCGCTCGGCTGTATCAGCCAGTACAACAAGTTTATTTTTGCTTACTTCCATAAAACCGCCACTAATAGCAAGTTTTATTTCTTTTTGATTTTGGATAACCTTCATAACCCCAATTTTGAGCGCTGCCACGATAGGGGCATGATTGGCCAGGATACCGAGATAACCCTCTTCTCCGGGAACGACAACGAATTCCACCTCTTCTGAAAAAACGATGCGCTCCGGAGTAACTATCTCAACTTTTACCTGCTTGTCGGCCATAATTACTCACTTCCCTCTAGCTCTTTGGCCCTCGCTACAACCTCATCGATAGTCCCTGCCATCAGGAATGCTCCTTCGGGAATTGAGTCGTGTTTTCCTTCGACAATTTCTTTAAACCCACGGATAGTTTCTTTTAATGGAACATATTTACCTGGTGTTCCGGTAAAGGTTTCCGCAACGAAGAAGGGCTGCGACAAGAATCTCTGAATCTTTCTGGCCCGAGCAACAATAAGTTTATCTTCATCGGACAATTCGTCCATACCGAGAATCGCGATGATGTCCTGCAATTCTTTATATCTCTGGAGAATGTTCTGGACATCACGGGCTACCCGGTAATGTTCTTCGCCAACAATTCTCGGGTCAAGTACCCGGGAAGTGGAATCAAGGGGGTCCACAGCCGGGTAAATACCCAACTCGGCTATTTGCCGGGAAAGAACCGTTGTAGCGTCCAGGTGGGCAAATGCTGTGGCCGGAGCGGGGTCGGTCAGGTCATCGGCAGGCACGTAAATGGCCTGAACCGATGTGATGGAACCCTTTTTAGTTGACGTAATACGCTCCTGCAACTGACCCATTTCTGTGGCCAGTGTCGGCTGGTAACCAACCGCAGACGGCATCCGGCCCAGTAGCGCAGAAACCTCAGAACCGGCCTGGGTGAAACGGAAAATGTTGTCGATAAAGAGAAGAACGTCCTGTCCCTCTTCATCACGGAAAAATTCGGCTACAGTCAAGCCGGTCAAAGCAACCCGAAGACGGGCGCCCGGCGGTTCATTCATCTGACCGAACACCATTGCCGTCTTGTCAATAACTCCACCGGCAATCATTTCATGGTAGAGGTCATTACCTTCGCGGGTACGCTCACCAACGCCGGCAAAAACGGAGAATCCGCCGTGCTCATAAGCAATGTTCCGGATAAGCTCCATAATTAATACGGTTTTTCCAACACCGGCGCCACCGAAGAGACCGATTTTACCACCCTTTGCGTAAGGAGCTAACAGGTCAACGACCTTTATACCCGTTTCCAGTATTTCTGTAGCGGTTTCTTGGTCTTCAAATGCAGGTGCGGGCCGGTGAATCGGATATCTGACATCTGACTCAATTGGCCCCTTATGGTCAATAGAATCCCCAAGGACGTTCATCAACCGGCCAAGAGCCGGACGTCCGACGGGAACGGTGATAGGTGCGCCGGTATCTATGGCCTTCATACCTCTGACAAGACCATCGGTTGAACTCATGGCAACACAACGACACATATTGTTACCGAGATGCTGCATGACTTCAAGAGTTACATTAATATCAACTGTAGATTTCTTTTCGTCCTGGTCAGCTGATCTAATGACAATGGCATTGTATATATTTGGCAGTTTACCGGGTTCGAACTCAATGTCTACGGCCGGTCCAACTACCTGTACTACTTTACCTACGTTCATGCCGCGTTTTCCCTCCTATTCTGGCAATTAATCCAGCGCGTTTGCTCCACCAACGATTTCGGAAATTTCCTTGGTGATGGCTGCTTGTCGCGCCCGGTTCAGGGACAAAGTAAGCTTGTCAATCATTTCTGTGGCGTTGTCTGTCGCCGAACCCATAGCCGTCATCCTGGCGCCGTGTTCACTGGCCTTAGCTTCCAGCAAGGCCCTATATACAGTTGTTTCCACATATTTGGGCAGTAATTCTCCCAACAATACATCCGGTGCCGGTTCATAAATATAATCCACCTGGCTCGTTCCTTCCTTTTCCTTCGGCGTTTCAACAGGAAGGAGCTTGATGGTTTTGGGCTTCTGGGTAATAGCAGAAACAAATTCTGTGAAGGTCAGGTAAACCTCGTCAACAACGCCTTTTACATAATAGTCCATTAGGGTCTGGGCAATGTCTTTAGCCGTTGCAAATGGGATATCTTCCCCCAGCCCGATAAACTCGGATTTGATATCAAATCCGCGCCGCCGGAAATAATCCCTTCCCTTTCTGCCGATCGTAATCAGGCTTGCGCCTTGCATATTATTTAAATCCCGGTGGGCCATCCTTATAATGTTGGCATTGTAACCGCCACACAGACCCCGGTCCGCGGTAATAAGGACGTACCCGATACTTTTAGGCTCTCTCACCTCTAAAAGGGGATGAGAAACTCCCGAATTTGCCGCCGCTAACCTTGCCAGCACTTCTTGTATTTTGCCGGCAAAGGGTCTGGCCGCAATAACCCGTTCCTGAGCGCGGCGCAATTTTGCAGCAGCGACCATTTTCATAGCCTTGGTTATCTGCTGGGTACTCTTAACACTCTTAATCCTGCGCCTGATATCTCGCGCACTTGCCATGTGGACATCTCACCACCTTTTTTCTATGGCCTTACCTTAAATATCCGGATAAAAACCGCATTAGTGTACAGACTATAGATTAGAACATTTTCTTGAACTCAACAACTGCTGCCTTCAGTTTTTCAATCAACTCATCGCTGAGTACTTGTTTTTCGCGGATTTCTTTGCCGATTTCAGGCTTACTGGAATGCATGAATTTCAGGAAGTCTTCTTCAAACTTGCCGATTCTATCAACTTCCAAATCGTCCAAATATCCGTTAACGGCAGTAAACAGAACCATAACCTGGTCTTCTACCGGCATTGGTTTATATTGATCCTGTTTCAGAATTGCCATCATCCGCTCACCACGGGTCAGACGAGCCTGGGTTGCTTTGTCCAGGTCAGATCCGAACTGCGCGAAGGCGGCTAATTCCCGGTACTGCGCCAGGTCGATCCTCAGACGACCGGCAACTTGTTTCATGGCCTTGATCTGAGCGGCGCCACCAACCCGGGATACGGACAGACCAACGTGGATAGCCGGGCGCTGGCCCGCATAGAACAGGTCAGACTCCAGGAAAATCTGTCCGTCGGTAATGGAAATAACGTTTGTCGGAATATAAGCCGAAACGTCGCCGGCCTGGGTTTCAATGACCGGCAGAGCCGTCAGGGAACCGCCGCCGAGTTCATCGTTCAGCTTGGAAGCCCGTTCGAGCAAACGGGAGTGCAGATAGAAAACATCGCCCGGATAAGCTTCGCGGCCCGGAGGACGGCGGAGCAACAGGGACATCTCCCGGTAAGCAGCAGCCTGTTTGGACAGGTCATCGTAAATTATCAGCACATGCTTACCCTGGAACATGAATTCCTCGCCCATTGCGCAGCCGGCATATGGAGCTATAAAGAGCATCGGCGCCGGTTCACTGGCTGTTGCGGAAACAACGATGGTGTAATCCATAGCGCCGTGTTCCTCTAAAGTCTTCACAACACCGGCCACTGTAGAAGCCTTTTGCCCTATGGCTACGTAAATACAAATTACGTCTGTATCCTTTTGGTTAATGATGGTGTCAACGGCTATAGCAGTTTTACCTGTCTGGCGGTCACCGATTATAAGTTCCCGCTGTCCACGGCCAATGGGAACCATGGAGTCAATAGCCTTAATACCGGTCTGTAACGGTTCATGAACGGATTTCCGTTCGATAACGCCCTCGGCCCGTTTCTCTACAGGACGGAACTTATCAGTGTTGATTGGACCTTTACCGTCAATCGGTTGACCCAGAGCATTTACAACCCTGCCTAATAAAGCATCACCTACAGGAACCTCGACGATCCGGCCTGTACGCTTAACGGGATCCCCCTCGCGAATCTGAGTATAAGGTCCTAAAATAACGCAACCGATATTGTCTTCTTCGAGGTTGAGGGCCATTCCGTAAATGCCACCGGGGAATTCCAGCATCTCACCCGCCACAGCCTCTTCAAGGCCATAAATACGGGCAATACCGTCTCCTACCTGAATAACTGTACCGACATCAGATATCTCGACCTCGGTGCGATAACGTTCGATTTGTTGTTTAATAATCGAACTGATTTCTTCCGGTCTCAATTTCATCTTAGTTCCTCACCCCTATCTCCTTGACTGAAATTTGCATCAGTTTTTCTTTTAATAGATCAAGTCTTCTAAGAATACTGCCGTCCATTACTTTGTCCCCGATGCGCACTACAACCCCACCAATCAGGTTGGGGTCTACTTCGTTGATGAGTTTGATGTTTTTGCAGGTCGCTTTGCTCAATTTTTCCTGAATAGCGGCTAAATCTTTATCACCGAGAGGTTGTGCCGACTTTATGTAGGCTTCGGCAATATTTTTCGCTTCGTTAGCGAAACCTACAAACTGTTTGTAAATCTCTTCTATGTAAGGAGCCCGGTACTTCTCGGCAATAACCGCCAAGAAATTTAAAGTAATTTCCGACACTTCCTGGGAAAAAATATTGCTAAGTATTTCTTTTTTTTCTTCCGGAGCCACCAGTTGATGGTCAAGAACCATCTTCAGCTCCGGGTTGCTGTTAATGGTCTCAATAACAAACCGAAGTTCTTCTTCAAGTTTGTCCAACTCATTTTTTTCCTGGGCAATAGCAAAAAAGGCCTGGGCATAGCGGCGGGCAACAGCATTCTCTAACATTTTAAACCGCCCACCTCTTGTACAAAGTCTTTCACCAATTTTTCATGGTCCTCAACACTTATAGCTTTACCCAGTACTTTTCCGGCCGCCATTACAGCTAGAGTTGCCACCTCGTCACGCAAGGCCGCAACAGCAGCATCCTTTTCCCTCGCAATCTCCTCCTGTGCTTTACGAATTGCCTTATTAGCTTCTTCCTGGGCATTGGCAACAATTTCTTTTTTCATCTCTTCGCCCAGTTGAGCAGCCTTGGCTATAATGTCCTGGGCCTCCTTTTTGGCCTCAGCAAGCCTGGTTTCATACTCCTTCCTCAGGGCTTCCGCCTCGGCTTTGGCTGTCTCTGCGCTGTTTATAGCGTCTTCTATGGATTTTTTACGGTCGTCCAGCATTTGCAGCATCGGCTTATACAACAGCTTGTTCAGGATAAAGAGCAGAATGAGGAAGTTGACTATTTGCCATACAAATTTCAGGGGCGCAAAACCCAAGCTTTCCAATAATGCCATATTGTACCAATTTACCCCCTCTCTATAACCTTAAAAACTTTGTTTTAGGCGAAAAGAGACCAAGGTTATACCTTCCCTGATCTCCTCGCCCTAGTCGATATAACAACCAACACTTAACCGTGTTTTCATTAACCAATCTTACCTACTAACATGAATGCGATTAACAGACCGTAAATAGTTAAGGTCTCCATAAATGCTAAGGCAATAAACAGCAATGTTCTAATTGTACCACTTACTTCCGGTTGACGGGCAATACTTTCAAAAGCCTTACCGGATGCAATACCCTGACCGATACCGGCTCCTATAGCGGCAACACCGACTGCAAATGCGGCGCCAAGGGCGATAAGACCGTGAACTGTTGTCATTTATTTTCCCCCCCTTCCATGTTGAAAAGTTAACTTAACAAATTTTGTTTTGCTTAGTGATGTTCATCTGTAGCTCCCGCAATATATGTGGTAGCTAACAATGTAAAAACGAAAGCCTGAATTGCTCCCGTCAGAACACCCAAGAGCATCATTGGTACCGGCACCAAAACAGGCACCATTTCTGATAATTTGGCAATAATCATTTCCTCCCCGAAAATGTTACCGTATAGACGAAGGGAGAGAGATACCGGTCTAACCAGCTCTTCTATAATGTTCAGGATGAATAGGAAAGCCATTGGCTGAAAGAAATGCTTAAAAAATCCAATTCCTTTTGCCCGTATGCCAAAATAAAATACCGATAAGAAAACTAAAATTGCCAGACCTGCAGTAATACTGATGTTGTTGGTCGGAGGCACAAAACCGGGTATCATTGCCGCCCCCGGAAGCAAGCCGGAGTAATTGGAGAGAAGTATGTAAAGAAAACACGTTGCCAGAAACGGCCCATATTTTCTTGCCCTTTCTTCGCCCATGATGCCGCCAAAGAACCCGAATAATCCCTCCACAACAAACTCCATCACATTCTGAAGGCCTTGCGGCAATTTCTTCATATTTCTGGTTGCCAGGTAAGATAAAATTCCAAGCAAAAGAATAATTGCCCAAGACGTAATTACAAAGTGGGGTATTTCTATGCCACCCACATGGGCAAAAGGTTCCGGAAGTCCATGACCACCTTCTGCTGACACATTTCCACCTCCTTCGCGAAGCTAAGCTTCCAAATTTTTATATTGGTTTTTAATTTATGCGCTTCGTTGCAGCAAAATTTTTTCTCATAATTTGAGCTTATCGTCCGGTTCCTTGAATTCCTGGTTCTTAAATCTTTCGTCAAAATCCAGACCGGGGAACCTGAGACCGTCATCCCGCTTTTTTCCAGTTAAAGGAGCCTTATCAGCAGGGGCGGCATTACGCCACCATTCTTCATTGGTATTTATAACGACAAACACTCCCATCACTACTTTGGGCAGCAATATCCCAAAAAAACTGCCTACTCCGAACTGAAAACCCGCCTTCGGGATAACGAGATACATAATAATAACCATGATCCAAAAACGTATATGGTAACCGGCAAAGCTTAATACCTTTGCCAGGTCCGGCAGGGCAGACTTAAAAGCCTTGTTCAGGATTATACTAACTACACGATAATTGAGAATCATCAAGCCTACGCCAAAGGCCAGTCCGTATGCAAATGATCTAAAACCCGCAAAGTATGTAATGCCTTCGATAAATATGGCTATTATAAAGGTCCATTTGGTAATGCCGCGCTGAACTTCGGGTGTATCAACCGCCATAACTCAGTCCCCTCCTTTTCTAGGAAAGGCCAGGTCATATAGCGATTTGATACCGGCCGCGGTCCCCAGGAGAAACATTATTATTGTCAGCCACGGTTTGGTGCCAAATCGGCTATCCAGCCAATCACCCAAAAAGTAACCAACGGCTACCGACGCAGCCATTGTAGCGCCGGCAGACATAACCAACCCCAGCAACCTGTAGCCCTGGATTCTTTTATCATCATCCCCCATGGTAACACCTCTTAAACGGGGATTAGGCAATCAATAAATTATATGATTTCACTAAATTAATCATGTTATTCATGAAAATATTTCGCAAAATTTCAAAATTTTGCGAAATCCCAGGACTTACAAAAAGACATAAGCACTTTCCGCCTGACTTAAAGCCTGCAGCGGCAGTTTATGTCCTTGTACGAAAACTTATAACGCTCTTTATATTCTATCTTTTTTTACAAAATCCTTTTTTTTAAAGAATTTTTTTTGGCTTTTTTCCAGCAAAAATCCCTTTGACCGATTATTTAAGCTGATTAAAATCGGCAGGCTTGGCTTCCTGCAGCCCGAAATAGTAAAGCAGGGCCTCACTTATTCTTTGGGAAGCCCGCCCATCGCCATACGGGTTAACAGCATTAGCCATCCTCCCATAGGCATCCGCATCGGTCAAAAGCCTGTGGCAGGTTTCCACTATTTTATCTTTATCAGTACCTACCATAACTACTGTACCCGCTTCTACCGCCTCCGGTCGTTCAGTGGTGTCCCTGAGAACCAAAACGGGCTTGCCGAGGGAAGGAGCTTCTTCCTGCAGTCCCCCGGAATCGGTGAGAACCAAATAGGATTTGTTCATAAGATTCACAAATGGTTCGTAATCCAGGGGATCAACAAGATGTACACGCTCCAGGGAGCCCAGAACCTCGTCTACTACAGCTCTGACTTTGGGATTTTTATGTACAGGAAATACCACTTCTACGTCGTGGTGGGCCCTTAGGACCTCTTTCAATGCAAGGTATACGTTGCGCAGCGGACCACCCAGGTTTTCCCGCCTGTGGGTGGTAACTACCAAAACCTTTTTATTGGCAAAATCCACTTTTTGCAATTCCGGATCCCCAAATTCATATCCCTCTCTTACAGTAGCCATTAAAGCATCAATGACTGTATTTCCCGTAACAAAAATACTTTCTTTCTTAACATTTTCGGCCAGAAGATTGGCTTTGGCCGTATTTGTCGGGGCAAAATGAATATCTGCTATAGCCCCCGTCAGTTTTCGGTTCATCTCCTCAGGAAAGGGAGACAGCTTGTTGCCCGTGCGCAGCCCGGCTTCCACGTGGCCTACCTTAATCTGTTTGTAAAAAGCCGCCAAACTTGCCACAAAAGTAGTGGTGGTATCGCCATGGACCAGTACAATATCAGGTTCTTCTTTCTCAAAAACCCGCTGCAGTCCAAGGAGGGCTTTAACGGTAACATCATAAAGTGTCTGGTTGGCAGTCATTATATCCAGGTCATAATCGGGTGTTATGTCAAAAAGTTTCAACACCTGGTCAAGCATTTCCCGGTGCTGGGCAGTAACCGCTACTCTGGCTTCGATTTTTTCTTCCTTTTCCAGGATTTTCACCAATGGCGCCATTTTAATTGCCTCTGGCCTTGTTCCAAATACTGCCATCACTTTTAATCGCTCAGCCATAATTACCTCCTCATCACCCATCCAGGCAAACCAGTTCTACGCCGGCCTCTTCAAAGATTTCCAAGGCCAGGGCATCGGGGTATTTTCCCCGGTAAACAACTTTTTTAATTCCGGCATTGACAATCATTTTGGCACACAAAATACAGGGCTGGTGAGTTATGTAAAAGGTCCCGCCCTGAATATTGATTCCGTGCATCGCCGCCTGAATGATTACATTTTGTTCGGCATGTAGACCTCTGCATAATTCGTGTCGCTCACCTGACGGTATGTTTAACTTGTCCCGCAAACAGCCTGTTTCATCGCAGTGTCTAAGTCCGCGCGGTGGTCCGTTATAACCGCTGGCCAAAATCCTGTTGTCCCGTACTATAACAGCCCCCACTTTTCTTCTTAAACAGGTGGATCTGGTGGCAACCACATCGGTAATTTGCATAAAGTAGTCTTGCCAAGACGGGCGCACCTCATTTACCTCCCCAATGATTAATCCATATAAAGCGGGTATTCTTTGCTTAATTCTTCAACCATCTTCCCGGCCTGTGCCAATTTGCTCTCGTCAGAATAGTTACTTAAAGCCAAATCTATAATTTCGGCAATGCGGGCCATCGCTTCTTCTTTCATACCTCTGCTGGTTACGGCCGGCGTGCCTATCCGGATGCCGCTGGTCACGGCAGGGCTCTCCGGGTCGAAAGGAATGGCATTTTTATTCACAGTTATCCCGACCCGGTCCAGAACATTTTCCGCCACCTTGCCGGTAATTCCTTTGTTCCGTAAATCTACCAGCATCAGGTGGTTATCCGTACCCCCGGAAACCAGGTTAAAGCCCCTGTTCATTAATTCACGGGCCAGGGTCTGGGCATTATTAACCACCTGTTCCTGGTAAATCTTAAATTCAGGAGATAAGGCCTCCTTAAAGGCAACAGCCTTTGCTGCGATTACATGCATCAGCGGCCCGCCCTGAATCCCCGGGAATACAGCTTTATCTATAGCCGGTCCGTATTTGGCCTTGCATAAAATCATACCGCCCCTTGGGCCCCTGAGGGTTTTGTGGGTCGTGGTAGTGACAAAATCAGCGACCGGAACAGGGCTGGGATGTAAACCTGCAGCAACCAGCCCTGCTATATGAGCCATATCTACCACCAGGATGGCCCCTATTTCCTCGGCAATCTCCGAGAGCTGGACAAAATCTATAATGCGCGGGTAGGCGCTTGCCCCAGCCACAATGATTTTTGGTTTGTGCCGGAAAGCGATCTCAAAAACTTTTTCGTAGTTGATTCTCCCTGTGTCCTCTTCTACGCCGTAGGGTACAAAATTATAATAGGCGCCGGAAATGTTTACCGGACTGCCATGCGTCAAATGCCCCCCATGGCTCAGGTTCATACCCAATACAGTATCGCCGGGCTTTAACTGGGAAAAATAGACTGCCGTATTGGCTTGAGCCCCGGAGTGCGGCTGTACATTAACATGCTCAGCGCCGAAAAGTTTTTTGGCCCGCTCAATAGCCAGGCTCTCCACGATATCAACGAATTCACAACCCCCATAATACCTGCGGCCGGGATAACCCTCGGCATATTTATTGGTGAGTACAGACCCCTGGGCTGCCATAACCGCTTTGCTGACAAAGTTTTCCGAGGCAATCAGTTCAATATTGTTTTGCTGGCGGGCTTTTTCTTTTGCTACCGCCTCAGCTACTTCAGGGTCTACCTGTCCGATTTGTTGCAACTCATCCATCTTAAAATCCTCCCCACTTAATAATCACGTTTCTCCTCCAGTTGACATATTTTTTGCACCCTCCGTAAGTGCCTGCCACCGGCAAATTCTGTAGACAGCCATATCTTGACAATATCCCTGGCCAGTCCGGGACCTATTACCCGTTCGCCCATGGTCAGTATGTTGGCGTCATTATGCTCCCGTGATGCCCTGGCGGAAAAGGTATCGTGGCATAAAGCCGCTCTTATGCCGGGCAGTTTATTGGCTGCGATACCGATCCCGATGCCGGTCCCGCATATAAGGATTCCTCTGGTATATTCGCCTTTTTGTACCGCTTTTGCCACCGGATAAGATATATCAGGATAATCAACGGCATCCTCGGAATAGGTGCCAAAGTCTTTGAATTCAATATTTTCTTCCGTCAAAAATTTTTTTATTTCTTCCTTTAAACGGAACCCCCCGTGGTCGGAACCTATTGCTACTTTCAACTCAGTTTCCCCCCATAAGTTAAGCCTTATAAAATAATAAATTTTAAGTTTCTACAAAAATAGTTTTTTCCCTTTTAACTTTCAAAATTTTAACCATTTTTAACCATTAGGAATTTTTTCACCGCTTTTTCAACCAGAGTCCTTAATTCCGCCGCACATTCCCTGTATATTTCAACAGCTTGTCCGAAAGGGTCGCTAACGTCCTTGGCCCCGCAACCGTTGCCTGTATATTCAGCAAGGGTGTATACCTTCCGGGCATATTGGGGAAACCGGTTAACCAATATGCGCTTATGTTCAGCAGTCATGGTTAAAATCAGGTCATATTTATCCAGCATGTCAAGCGTCAAGGGCCGAGAACGGTGTTCTTTTAAACTGATTCCTCCTTCCGCCATTACTTCTACCGATTGCGGGGAAGCCGGACTGCCCGGCCAAGCCGCAAGTCCCGCAGAAGCAACTTCTACCTGGCTTTCGGGCGCATTGGCACTAAGCCAATTCCGGGCCAATGCTTCTGCCATTGGACTCCGGCAGGTATTGCCCGTGCAGACAAACAAAATGCCACCGGCCATTATCGCACCTCCGTTTATAATAACAACTTAATGCCTATAAAGATTAAAATTGCGCCCCCTAAAATTACAGCTTTTTCACCTATCCAGCCTCCCACCTGCTGCCCCAGTAGAAAACCGGCCATAGTCATTAACCCGGCTACAGGACCCATTATCAATACCGCCTGGCCCAAAGCCAAGTTCTGAGTACCCAGGGAAAATCCAACACTAAGAGCGTCCAAACTTACGCTGCCGGACAAAAAAACAATACCGGCAGTATTGGTCAGAAGTATGTTTGGTCCTTCCTGTTCACCATTTTTTAAGGCGCCGTACAGCATTTTTATACCCAGGTAGAGAAGCACAAGGGCTCCGGCAATACTTGCAGTACGCCCCGCAAAAGCGCCGAAAAGTTCGCCGGCATAAACCCCAGCCAAAGGCATGGCTATGTGGAAGAGCAGTACGGCAGTACTCATGACCAAAATTTGCCGCCTTGTTATTCCTCCCATCCCCAAACCAACTGAGAGAGAAAAAGCATCGGCTCCCAGCGCTGCCGCAATCAATAAAACCGTAACAAAGTCCACTTTTGGCCCTCCTCAATAAAATTCCAGCCTTAGTTTGCCCTAAAAGAACAAAAGTTTCTGCCGAAACCTCATGGAAACTTTTGTTGATTTCCGCTGTTTAGATTAGCTGTTTAGATTATATGAGGAAAAGGCCTGGTCAATTACCTGGGAGGCAGCCTTGGTCAAACGGTTCATGATGGCCATACCGATACCCGCCTCCGCAAAACCTTCAGCTATAATAACATCAGGTTTTTGGGCATCAACCTCTCTTAATACTTTAAACAAGTTCCCCGCTATTTCTTCAAGGTGGCCACGATGGCCCAAAATGCCGCAGAGCACATCTTCAAGTGGCAAAATCGCTGCCGTTTCCACACTTACCATAAGGGCTACTTTCATGCCCTTTGACCGGTACCGGTCGGCCAACGCCTGGATTATATCCGCCACAGCTTTCCCCGGCACGGGTTTAACCAGAATTAATTTGGCTTCCGGCGAATAATGACGGTATTTCATACCTGGCGCTTTTGGAGCCTGGTGGATAATTTTATCTACCGACGGTAGGTCCAGATCCACATGACCCAGAATGGCTTCCAACTGCTCCCTGGTTACTCCCCCCGGCCTCAAAATAACCGGCGTGTCGCCAGTCATATCCAGTACTGTAGACTCGACGCCTACCTGAGCCGGACCACCGTCAATTACTGCATCAATCTTGCCCGCCAGATCATCCATTACATGCCGGGCCTCAGTAGGGCTCGGTTTTCCTGAACTATTAGCGCTTGGTGCAGCGATAGGCAGCTTCGCCGCCTTAATCAAAGCCAACGCCACCGGGTGATTGGGCATCCGGACGCCAACAGTCTTTAACCCCCCTGTAACGGTCCGGGGAATATCATCGCGGCACGGCATAATAATAGTTAAAGGCCCAGGCCAAAACACTTCCATAGCGCGCCTGGCCGTTAAAGGCACTTCCGCTACCAGCATTTCTAACTGGCTAAACGCTGCAATATGTACAATTAACGGGTTATCGGAAGGCCGACCTTTGGCGGCAAAAATTTTTTGCACGGCCGGCCCGTCCAGGGCGTTAGCGCCCAAACCATATACCGTTTCTGTCGGAAAAGCTACAACCCCGCCCCGTTTTATAATCTCTGCCGCCTGGGATATGGTCTCTGGGTCGGGATTTTGGGCATCTACCTTTAATAAAAGAGTCTTTGCCATAACATTTTACCCTTCTTTGGGATTAACTAAAGAAGTATTTTCGTTTTTCCCCCGGCCCACAATTATGGCCTTGAGCAGCGGAGGGGTAATAATCGTCGTTATCAGCACCATAACCACGGAAGCGGTAAAAAGGGAATCGTTAATAAGGTTTCGGTTTAATCCGATAGTAGCAATAATCAAAGCAATCTCCCCACGGGATATCATACCGGCCCCAATGACCAGAGAATCACGGTTGTTAAATCCCGCAATTCTGGCACCAACACCGCACCCCAGAATTTTTGTCAGAATAGCGATCAGGGTTATGGCAGTCACAAATAGTATGCCCCCCTGCAGGGAATTTACCTGCGCCAATAAGCCTATACTTACAAAGAAAACAGGAATGACAGTTGTGAAACCTACCGTTTCAGTATGTTCCGTAACCTGGTGACCGAACTTTGTCATGCCGATAAGCACTCCTGCTATGTAGGCCCCGGTAATATTGGCTACACCACTTAATTCAGCCACATAGGCAAAAACAAAAGCCAACACAAGCCCAGCCGTTGTCAGCCCATGGTTGACAGGCATCTTGTCGGCAAATTTCAGGACCGGCGGAATAAGTTTTTTGCCTATAACCAATGCAACCACAAAAAATATTACCATTTTTCCGATTAAAATTCCCACTGCTCCTATGCCGGAGCCAGCGCCGGCCAAACCGAGCACGAGGGTCAAAACCACAATACCTAATATATCGTCAATAACTGCAGCCCCCAAAATAGTAAGCCCTACCGGAGTCTGCAGCCGTCCAAGTTCCCGCAGGGTAGTGGCAGAAATACTCACACTGGTAGCCGTAAGCAAAGTACCGATAAACAGGGAAATAAAAAGGTTGTGACCCGTTGCCAAACCTATGCCCAAGCCTGCCAATAGCGGTAAGATTACACCGCCAACAGCCGTTAAGGTAGAAGCAAAACCTGCTTTTCTGAATTCCTCCACATCCGTTTCCAAACCGGCCAGAAACATTAATACGATTACTCCCACTTCCGCCAGTTCTTTGATTATCTCCGTGGGCTGCAAAATTCCCAGCAGTGAGGGGCCGATAATGAGGCCCGCTAAAAGCTTGCCAAAAACGGTGGGCTGGTTCAATCTTTTACTGATGGTCCCGAACAATTTAGTGGCCGTCAATACAATAACCAATTGCAGTAATATACTTTCACTTACCGCCCTTTGCAATTCATGATACCAAGTCATTTATAAAGCCTCCCGTACTTAATTTATGCCATAGCTACGGAAACAACCCGGTCCCTGCCTGACAAGTCTTTTATCACCCTTATGCCGGAAAAACAAGGTATTTGGGTCAGGAAATCGGCCAGAAGGCCGCTTTGGTCATACCCTATCTCCATCAATAACCTGCCGCCTGATTTTAAAACCCGGGGAACCTGCCCGATTAAACTTTTATATAAGTCCAAACCTTCACAACCTCCGTCCAGGGCAAGGGCAGGTTCGTATTTTCGCACTTCATCGGGCAGTTCTTTGAGCACCTCACCGGGAATGTAAGGCAGATTGGCAGCTATCAAATCCACCCGGAAATTCGGGCGATTAATGAATGGAGTCAGCAGGTTTCCCTGTACAAACTCTATCCTATCGGAAACTCCTAAGTTGATAGCATTTTCCCTGGCCAGGTTGAGAGCCTCCGGTGAAATATCTGTGGCAAACACCCTCGTCTCCGGAAGGTAGTAAGCAGCAGAAATGGCTATCGCGCCGCTGCCTGTCCCTACATCAACCATCAGCGCCGGTTTGATGGCTAAAATCTCTTCTACCAGTATTTCTGTATCCGGGCGCGGTATTAGAACACTGGAATTTACTTTAAAGTCAAGGGACATGAATTCTTTGGTCCCAGTCAAATAAGCAACGGGTTCCCTAAGGCCCCGTCGTTCGACCAGATTGCGGAAGCGGCCAATCTGCTCGTCAGAAAGTACCGCTTCTCTATTCAAATAGAGCTTTGCCCGGTCCATACCCAAAAGATATGACAACAGTACTTCCGCATCAAGGCGGGGCTCGTCTATGCCCTTTTCTCTTAACCTGTTGGTAGCCCATACAAGGGCCTGTGACACAGTCTGAACCACAGAATTAACCTCTTTTACTGCAGATAATTTACTTATGTTTACTTATTGCACTTCTTTAAGTTTTTCGGCCTGATCAGTGGTAATCAGCGCTTCAATAATCTCATCCAGATCTCCTTCAAGAACCATGTCCAGCTTGTGCAGAGTCAGGCCTATCCGGTGGTCGGTCACCCTGCCCTGCGGAAAGTTATAAGTTCGAATACGTTCGCTACGGTCCCCGGTACCGACCTGACTTTTCCTGGTACTGGCCAGTTGATTCCGCTGTTCTTCCTGGGCTTTGTCCAACAACCTGGCCCGCAATACACGCAGAGCTTTCTCCTTGTTTTTATGCTGTGATTTCTCGTCCTGGCAGGAAACTACTATTCCCGTCGGAATATGAGTAACTCTGACGGCTGATTGGGTAGTATTGACCGATTGTCCCCCCGGGCCACTGGAACAAAAAACATCTATGCGCAAATCGTTGGGGTCAATATCCACATCCACTTCCTCCGCTTCGGGCAGAACAGCAACTGTTACCGTAGAAGTATGAATTCGGCCGGAGGATTCCGTTGTCGGCACCCTTTGTACCCGGTGTACGCCACTTTCAAATTTCAGCCTGCTGTAGGCTCCCTGACCCTCTATGAGAAAAATTATTTCCTTAAATCCCCCGATATCAGTAGGGTTGGAACTGAGAATCTCTGTTTTCCAGCCTTTGGCTTCAGCATACCGGCTGTACATGCGGAAAAGGTCACCGGCAAAAAGGGCAGCTTCCTCGCCGCCTGCCCCTCCCCGAATCTCCATAATTACGTTCTTTTCATCATTGGGATCTTTAGGCAGAAGGAGGATTTTCAACTGCACGGAAAGCTTTTCCTCTTTTTCTTTCAGTTCCGCAAGTTCCTGTTCTACCATTTCCCGAAATTCGCTATCCAACTGATCTTTCAATAACTCTTTGGCTTCATCTATTCCCTTTAAGACGGACTTATATTCCCGATATGTTGCAACAATTTCCGTGAGCGCAGCATGTGCCTTTGCATGGCGCTGCCATTGGCTCTGGTCCGCAATAATTTCGGGGTCGGCAATCAGTTTGCTTAATTCTTCGTATTTTTCTTCCAGACTCTGCAGTTTTGCAAGCATTCAACCACACCTCTACACCTTACTTTAACTATTATTATATGGCAACCTGCTCTTCGGTTTTAACTGTTTTTTCTTCCGGCAATATGGCCTTTAAAGCCTTAATCGCCACCTCAATCTGGGCGTCATCGGGTTCCCTGGTGGTCAATTTCTGCAGCCATAACCCCGGAGCTATAATTATTTTCATCAAAGGGTGGCGCGAATATTTCCCGGACAGTTTAATCATTTCATAAGAAATACCGGCCACAATGGGCAGCAAAGCTATCCTGGAAACAATCCTTACCAGGAGCCCCGGTTTACCTAAAAAACTGTATAAAAATATCATTATTACCATAACTATAAGTAAAAAACTGGTCCCGCAACGAGGATGCAAGGTAGAGTATTTTCGCACATTTTCTACCGTTAATTCTTCTTCATATTCGTAAGCATGAATTACTTTATGTTCAGCGCCATGGTACTGAAAAACCCTTTGAATATCTTTCATGCGCGAAATTAATGTCACATATAAAAGAAATATGGATATCCTGACCAAACCCTCAAGAAAGTTTAGCAGATAGACATTATCGATAAAATACAAAAACCTGGCTATTGTTGTAGGCGCTACAACAAACAGTAATATACCCAGCACCAAAGCCACAGCTATAGTTAAACCTAATTCCCAGTTGCTCAGTTCCTCTTCTTCTTCTTCAACAGCCTGATTGGCTGAAAAGGTAAGAGCCTGGATACCTATGATCATTGATTCAAAAAGTACTATAACTCCCCGTAAGAACGGCCACTTTAAAAACTTCAGTTTATCAGTAATTGATTTGATGGGACGTTCCTCAATGACGATGCTGTCATCTTCTTTCCGAACGGCAATAGCCAGTTCCTTCGGACCCCTCATCATAACTCCTTCAATAACTGCCTGCCCTCCATATTGACAAACCCTACTCAAGGTATCAACTCCCCTTTTATAAATGCGGCGGGACCTGCAAAAAGGGCAGAGCCTCCGCTCTGCCATGCCTCATTACATGTAAACTTTCTGTCATCCTTCATTAGATATAAATTTTATGTTTCTTATAAATTGAATTTTTTCTTAAATTTATCTACCCTGCCACCGGTATCAACAAATCTCTGTTTGCCTGTATAAAAAGGATGGCATTTAGAGCAAATCTCCACCCTAAGTTCTTTTTTGACCGAACCCGTCTCGAAGGTTTCGCCGCATGCGCAGATCACTCTGGCAGGCCCGTAGTCAGGATGAATATCTTTTTTCACGACCTTTCACCTCACTCCAAAGTTCTTTCGAAAGTCAACTTCAATAATTATAACACAACCTTTAGAGTTGCGCAAGATTTGCTTTCCCAAAGGATTTTATTCTATCCTTTATTTTAGAAATCTAGACCTGACGGGTTTGGAAAAACTGCCGATTAAAAGGTCCGGAAACTCTTCCCTGAGACATTCAATTAAATCGGGAATACCCATGGTCTGCGGCTCCCCCGGCGGAATAGCCTGAGCCAGCATTAACGGGTCTATATTTAAATTTCTAAACTGTATCATATCTATGCCAAATTCATCAACCAGATCGATCAAAGCTTCTACTTCCTTTTCCCTGTCGGTAAGACCGGGATATGTCAGCAGGTTTAATGCCACAAATACTTTTTCTTCTTTGGCAATGGCAATGGATTTCTTTACGTCTGTCAAAGAATAGTTGCGGGGACGGTAATAGGCATTATAAGTTTCCTCCAGGGCGCTGACAGTGCTGATACGCAGGGAATCTATCCCGGCTTTGCATACTGCCTTAATCCCCTCCGTAAACCCACCATTGGTATTCATGTTAATAGTTCCTAAGCCTGTACGGTCGCGTATTCTTCCAATTGCTTCAGCAATAACCTGATAAGCCAAAGCCGGCTCCCCTTCGCAGCCCTGGCCGAAACTGACAATCGCATCATCGGCTTTCACCAGGTGCTCGTATGCTATTTCTTCTATCTCCTTTACCGTAGGAGTAAAAGATATCCTGGTTTGGGGCGACGGACAACATTCAGCAGGCTGTTCGGAAATGCACCCCAGGCACCGGGCATTACACCGGGGCGATACGGGTATCCCCCCCTCCCAGCGTTCGTAAAATATGTTTTGTGCCGTAAAACAGGAATAGTGCAGCGCACACTTGGCCAGTTGGTCTAAAATCCGGTTATTTTTGTGCCTGGCAAGCTTTTGGGCGATTTTACCGGCCAAGTCTTCCGTATTATAGTTGACCGGGTCCCATTTATAAGGGTCATCCGTGGGATAAGCCGCTACATAAACAGTCCCGTCTTGCCAACCCACAGCGGCATAGCCAAACAGCGGCAGATAGGAATCGGTGACCGGTTTATAAGCCGGCACCAGGGTTCTCGTATACCCCTGAGGTAAAAGCGCCCCTACAGCCCACATGGGCCTTCCCTCACCCTTAGCCAGGGTAAAGTTGCCCTTTGCATCAAGGCCAACAGGTATCCTGTCCGGAAGCAGCACTAACGAAGCGCCTTCCGGCAGGGGGATCATTTCTTTAGCCACCGGTTCGACGAATATTTCACCAATACGGCCCACCATTTTTAGTTCCGGGTGGTCATAAAACCGCCCTTCACTATCGGCAAAAATCAAGTCGTACATTGAAATAGCTCCTTGTCCCTGATTCTGCCCTAATTATATCCCATCAGGAGCTGTCAGGCAAGCAGTTCGGGTTGGCACTGTAACGGTGAGGAGGGGTGGGAGAGGGTCTCCGCTACCAGGGAGCTTTGTGCTGCAAAACCTAGCCAGGCAGGCAGCGTTCCCGAACTCGATGGCTCATGTTGCAGTTTCGGCGGAAAAACCGCTGCACATAAAGTAAACGTTGCTTAAAACAACTCATCACTTTAATGTGCAGCGGTTTTTTGATATCCTGCAGAGTAAATGCAGTAGTAAAGCCTCAAAACGGTATTTTCGCCATCTTCGGACATGCGGGAACACTCTGCGTGCCTGGCTGCAGTTTTGCGGGCGCAGTCGCTCCCAAACAGTAGCCGGAGAACCCTACCCACCCCTCCCTTTTACCGGTAAGCGCTGTGTTTTCTCTGGGTTCTCTGAGCCCTCTGCGGTAATTCTTACCAGCCACCGCTAACCGGCGTTACCGGTTAACCGGTAAGTAATAAGCCGGGTTAAGGGGCCGCCCGCCGGCCAGCACTTCAAAATGCGTATGCGGACCCGTTGACCGACCTGTGTTGCCTACCAGAGCAATAACCTGTCCCTTTTCCACTACTTCGCCTTCACTGACAAGGACTTTAGAAGCGTGGGCGTATAGGGTTCTCAGGCCATCGCCATGGTCAACAATAACGGCATTGCCGTAAGTTCCTCTTTCCCCGGCAAATACAACTACCCCTTCCTGCACACAGTAAATAGGGGTCCCCTCCGGGGCGGCAATGTCCAATCCTTCATGCATACGTCCGTCCCGCATTCCATACATGCTGCTAACCTCGCCGTTGACAGGCCATAAATCAAAACTCCATACTTTCCGCATGGGCGAAATACTGATCGCCACCCTTTCCGGAGGTATGGGTATGGCTATTTTCTGCCCAGCCATCAATTGGCGCGGGTCGGTCATTTCATTTTCCCGCATGATTATCTGGTAATCTATGTGGTAATTCCGAGCAATACGCCATATGGTTTCGCCTTCCTGCACTTCGTGGGTTATGAGTTGGCCGAGCGGTATTTTTAAAACCTGCCCTTCTATTAGCCTGGCTTCCGGGTCCAGGCCGTTTATGCCGGCCAGTAATTCTCTGTCTATATCTCTTTGCGCTGCTAAATCCCATAAAGTGTCCCCGGGCTGCACCACGTATAACATGGTTTGATCAGCAATTGACGATCCCGCCCGCGGCACGCCAAAGGCCGGACAAGTTGCCGACAATATAATACCTATGCATATTAAAATTCGTATACTTTTCTTAGCTGTTTTATTCATGTAAGCTACCTCCTTTTGAGGAACCTTTTTCTATTCTAGCCATGAAAATCGGTATGTATACAAAAATTTTACGGCTGATAAGAGAGGCCGCTGTAGTAACTTGAGCCCCTGTAACGGTGGGACCGGCCTATTGGAAGGGTGGGTGAAGAGTTGGTAAAGGGTGGGTGGGGTTCGCAGGCTACCGTTAAGGAGCGACTGCGCCCGCAAAACCGCAGCCAGGCAGGCAGGGGGTTCCCGCATGTTTGAAGATGGCGAAGGGCGCTGTGCTAAGGAAAAAACTGCCGCTGTGGAAGTAAAACAACCGTTGCTCCGAGGCTACGGGCGGAGACAGTGTAAACCTCGTTCAGTTGAAATCACTGAACCCGGCCAAATCGTCATCCGTGACTCGTGGCCGGGTTTCCGGCGTCCGTGCCGGAAACAGTGATTTCAAGCCTTCACTGTCATTAACACTGTCTATCCGCCCTCCACCAAGTCGCAACTTATTGTTTTACCTCTACAGCGGCTATTTGTTTTCTTGGCCAGGTTTTGCAGCACAAAGCTCCTTGGTAGCGGAGAACCCCACCCACCCCTTCCGTGGTTGAAGGAAGGCGTAGCCTCCGAGCAACGGTTGTTTTACCGTATAGCGGCAAATTATTGTTCCGCCCGGCCTTCAAATTTCACATGAGCATGTTTATTCGTAGGCTTTCGAGCGATTTATTTTCACCCCTGTTAACAGATGCCCAAAGGGTAACCGGTTAAATAATTTTACCGCTAGTAACGAAAAAAGTATTGAAACCAAAAAGAGTGAAATTATAAACGAAGTCCTGTAAAAGCTAAAAAGACCTGGGGCATAGTAGCACATGATTGTTGAGAAAAAGTAAATTACCAGCAGGTGAATAAAATATATGCCAAAGGAATTATTCCCCATTTGCTCAAGAATGCCTACCGGAAGGCGAAGCTTATCTTTTAACATGTTTAACGATTTAAAGAAAAAAGGAACAGCCGCTAAAGTGTTTAAAAGCACCGATACTCTTAATGACGTCAGCCGTCCTATGTCATAAGGAGGATGCAAGAAGGCCTCTGCAACTACGAGGGCAAGGGTGACCAGATAGAAAATGCCACTGGCCACAAAGTACTTTTCTGCAAACCGTTGGAATGTATCCAAACGGAGTCCCATGCTTAAACCAAGTAAGAAATAAAAATACCATGCCACAAAAGTTTTCCAATAATATTTTACAAACCAGTCAACCAGGTAAATTCCGGTCAGTTTTCTAAAATGGAAAAAGTAGACCATTAACAACAGGTAAGCAAAAAAGGCCATCAATAAAATAACTGTGTGATCCCTGAACTTGCTCAGCCTTTTAATTAAAAACGGGTAAAGCAGGTAAAATTGTACAATTAAAATTACAAAATACAAGTGTACATAATTCCGGCCAAAGAGCAGATTTTTGGTAAATATGAGACCTATTTCCGCCCAGTTTGCAGAAAATGAGTTAAAGTCCATTATTTTCGCATCATTGGGAATCTTCCCAAGGACGGTCAGATAAAAACCGAAGTAAACCACAGACCATATTATATAGGGTATGAACACTTTATTAAATCTTTTTGTGAAAAACCGGGAAAGCTTGATATCACCCGTTTTTCTGTAGTTATAAGCCAAGCCGAAACCGGATATTATCAGGAAAAGCGGCAAACAAAAACGGACGGATTGGTTAAGGACCAAGGCCAACTTAAAGGATAAAAAATCCGCTCGTTCAGCAACCAAGAAATAGGCAGTAACATGTAGCAAAACAATGCCCATAATAGCCAGGCCGCGCATGAGCGCAATCTCTTCGACTTTCTGCTGCATTTAAAAACTCCCTTTCTTTGACACCCGGTTTTACCTTAGTCTGTCTTAAGTCTACCATTAAATTGTCTGTTTTTCCATATCTTTGTTAATGTTTTCCCTTTTTATGCCAACATTTGGTTTTGAAACATTTTAAGGTTATCGTCAGGCCCAGTGAACTGCTCTAACTTAGTTAGAAATAAAAAAAAGTAACTGCAATTAGACATAGCAAATTGCAGTTACTCTTCGTGTAGTTCTATACGGCCTTAGCCTAACTGACTGCGCGTACAAGCAGTTCCTTGTTGGTTTTCGTCTTCTTCAGGCTTTCGGCCAGTATCTCGATAGCTTCGCCATTTGTAACATTGGCAAAGCTCTTTCTGAAACCCCACATTAATTCCAGTTCCTCTTTGCTCAGCAGCAGGTCTTCTTTACGGGTGCCGGAACGTTTTATGTCTATAGCCGGGAAAATCCTCCGCTCGGCCAATTTCCTGTCCAGAATCAATTCCATATTGCCCGTACCTTTAAATTCCTCAAAAATCACGTCATCCATTCTGCTGCCGGTATCAACCAGGGCCGTGGCCAGTATGGTCAGGCTGCCGCCTTCCTCTATATTTCGCGCAGCGCCAAAAAACCTTTTGGGCTTATGTAAAGCGCTGGGATCCACACCGCCCGATAAAGTACGACCGCTGGGCGGCTCTACCAGGTTATATGCCCTGGCCAGACGGGTAATACTGTCGAGCAGAATCACCACATCCTTTTTATGTTCCACCAACCGTTTAGCCCGCTCCAGTACCATCTCCGATACTTTGACATGGTTTTCGGCAGGTTCATCAAAAGTTGAGCTGACAACTTCACCCCGCACCGATCTCTGCATATCTGTAACTTCTTCCGGCCGCTCGTCAATAAGCAGTACCATTAAATGAATATCCGGATAGTTTTTAGTAATGCTATTGGCAATTTGCTTTAACAAAACGGTTTTACCGGCTTTCGGCGGTGATACGATCAGCCCCCGCTGCCCCTTGCCCAGGGGAGCAATAAGGTCTATAAGGCGGGTAGATAACAAATCGGGACTGGTTTCCAGAGTAATTCTTTCCGTAGGATAAATTGGGGTTAAAGCATCAAAATGCACTCTGTCGCCTGCTGCCTCCGCATCAAAACCGTTTACCGTTTCCACCCTGAGGAGGGCAAAATACCTTTCATTATCCTTCGGCGGCCGCACCTGTCCGCTGATTAAATCACCTGTCATTAAATCAAATCGCCTGATCTGTGATGGGGATACATAGATATCATCCTGGCTGGGCAAATAACCAAAGGGACGAAGAAAACCGTAGCCGTCCGGCAAAATTTCCAGAACTCCTTGCGCAGTTAGAACTTCATCGTTTTTTGTCTTGTGTTTCATTATTTCGAAAATGAGTTCTTTTTTCCTAAGTTTGTAATATCCGGTGATTTCCAGTTCTTTTGCGATTTTATAAAGTTCGACCATTGTCATAGCTTCCAACATAGCTTCGTTCATAGAATACCTCCCAATAGTTGGTAATACCTGTATCATTGCCCCAAGAGGTAAAAATTATACAATATTTAATGAATTTTAGCCTTACGCCTTTGTCTTCCTTGTAAAAAATAATATACGGAAAGGTAAGAAATTAGACCAATAATCATGCCGTTGACAGAACCGGCCAGTAAGTACGGGAAACCATAACTGATTATCTCCCCAAAAATCCTGTGCAACAAAGAATTTCCTTGTGGCGCAGTAATCGAAACAGCTTTAAGACTGGGGAGAAGAGCAATCAGTTTCTTAGACATCAATATGTTCAACGTGACAATTCCGGCAAACAGCGGTTTAAATGCTGTAGCCGACATAACGGCTGCCAGGCTGTTCATTCTAAGGAATTTGGCTGCCACAAAGGCTATAAATATACTCACCAGTGGTATGGGAACCACAAAATCCATTGCCAACCCAAGGGCGAAACCCTGAGCAACCCTGGCCGGAGCATCTTTTAACCTAATCATTTTCAGGTAATGATATCTCAAGTACCTCTTTATATTCAACGGATATTTCCTCCCGGTCCATAATCATAAGGTCAAGGGTTTTCACAAAGTTAGTCTGTATCTTTTTATCAACAATTAAGCAAAAAACAACTTGGTTGTCCATTCAAAATACAAATGCTACAGGGAGAAAATTGCCTCGCCAAAAATATCTTCGGAAATACCGGAAGAAATGAGACCTGCTGTAAAAGCGGCGAAAAGAATTGCCAAACGGAAGGTAGGAACAAAATACAAAATACCTATTAGCGAACCAAGCAGACCTCCCCCTAACTCCTTCTATTCTGCTTTAACAGTTAAGAGAAGGCTGTTACTCAATGATTATAACACTTTTAAAAATAGTCAGTCAAGAAAGAACGGATTTTTGAAAAAAAAACCTGCAGCCATCCTTTCAAATGATGGCTGCAGGGCCGAAAACCATTGCCGGTTTGTATATCATCTGTATATTACCTGCATATTACCTGCGGAAAACAAAAGGTTTCAAATCGAGTCTGTGGATAGCATCAATAAATCTTACGGTACCCGTTACAGAACGCATAACTACTGTATGGGTTCGTCCGCCGTGAGCAAAAAACCTTACACCTTTTAACAGATCTCCGTCAGTAATTCCGGTAGCGGCAAATATCACATCATCAGATTTAACTAAATCATCCATGGTCAGCAATTTATTGATATCATTAATTCCCAATTTCTTGGCCCTTTCAACATCTTCATGATCTTCGGGCCAAAGTCGCCCCTGCATTTCCCCGCCCAGGCATTTCAGGGCCGCAGCTGCTACTACACCTTCCGGAGCGCCCCCAATACCCATCAAAATATCAACCCCGGTACCGGCCATACCTGCCGCAACAGCAGGAGCCACATCGCCATCCTGAATTAACTGAATACGGGCACCGGCTTCACGCACTTCTCGAATAAGCTTATCGTGGCGCGGCCTGTTTAGAATTACCACCGTTAAATCCTCAATGGACTTTCCTAATGCATCAGCCACAGCTTTAAGGTTTTCCTTAACGGGTGCGTCGAGGTTAATTTTACCTTTTGCCTTGGGGCCAACGGCTATTTTATCCATATACATATCAGGCGCATGCAGGAGACCGCCCTTTTCTGCGGCCGCCACAACGGCAATGCTGTTGGGTAGTCCCTTGGCTACGTTATTAGTCCCTTCTACAGGGTCAACGGCAATATCAACAGAGGGGGCGGTTCCATTGCCCACTTTTTCCCCTATATATAACATAGGAGCCTCATCCATCTCTCCCTCTCCGATCACCACTGTCCCATCAATGCAAACGGTATCAAAAACTGCCCGCATAGCGGTTACCGCAGCCTCATCAGCGGCTTCCTTATCCCCTCTGCCCATCCATCTGGCCGCAGCAAGAGCCGCTGCTTCTGTAATTCTAGCAAATTCCAGCGCCAATTCTCTTTCCAAGGTACTCCCCCCCAAAAAAGTATAGCATTAATTTGTTGATGTGTTATACTATATTCATTCTACTAATAAGTTTATGTTCCTGCATCAACTTATTTATTTTTCACCGTCTCCCAGTCAGCAAGGAATTTTTCAATCCCTATGTCCGTCAGGGGATGCTTTGTCATCTGCATAATTACCTTAAAAGGAACCGTCGCTATATGGGCCCCGGCTTTGGCTGCTTCGGTAACATGCATGGGGTGTCGGATGCTGGCAGCAATAATTTCCGTATTAAATCCATAAATATCAAAAATATCCACGATATCCCTGATCAAATCCATGCCGTTCTGACCCACATCATCCAGCCTGCCAACGAAGGGGCTGACATATGTCGCCCCGGCAATGGCCGCCAACAATGCCTGGTTGGCCGAGAAAACCAAAGTCACGTTCGTTTTTATTCCTTTACCTTTGAGAATTTTGGTGGCGGTTAACCCTTCGGAAGTCATAGGGATTTTTACAACTATATTAGGATGAATTTTGGCCAGTTCTTCTGCTTCTTTGACCATACCTTCAGCTTCCAGGCTGATGACTTCTGCGCTGATTGGCCCGTCCACAACTGAGCATATTTCCTCCACCACTTCCTGAAAATTCCGCCCTTCTTTTGCTATCAGCGAAGGGTTTGTGGTGACACCGCTTATAACCCCTAAACGGTTGGCTTTTCGGATTTCTTCCACGTTAGCTGTGTCAATGAATATTTTCAAAGCCTTGCTCCCTCCTTGACTTGTTTCATCAATGTTTATTTTTTAAAAAGAAACGGGTTTTTATCACGAAAACCCGTTCATTGGTCCGGCTAGAAAAACTGTCTGTGCTAGTTTACCTGTGGCATGGTAACTTCTTGGCCAAAGTCTGTCAGGTTCATGACCAAGTCTAAATACGTGACAATTTCCCCTTTGGTACCGGAGAATCCAGCCATTTTCATTTTCGTATAGCTGCCGACTTCCATCCTCGTTATGTAAAAGGTTTGCTTATCTATAAATATCTTGTATGAAACATCAAACTTCATATTACGGTAGGTATTTTTTAATTCTTCTTTCATTTTGGCTTCGTCTATTACTATTCCTTTATCCCCGGCAGGTAATTTCATCTGGTCAACCGTTTCTATAAGTTTATTTTTGTATTTTTCCTGATCTATCCTGGTATGGAGGACATAATAACTTTTCCCTTCTATCACGGCTTCATCGCCGTAACTGAAGATAAGGCCAAATTCCTCCAATTCCTTAAGCACCTGAGTGGGGTCCTGTTTTTGTGCACCGGGTTCGTTGTTTAAATTATCTGGTAGTTCTATATCGACCTTTTGCCAATCCTGGTCCATGACCCTGGTATATACTTCCTTATTATTACGGACATACATTTCTATGGGAATATCCATTTTTATAAACTCATTGGCCGACTTGACTACTTCTTTTAAATACATTTCTGCCGGCGCCTTGAAAGCGCCTTCTAACGTGACCTCGCCCTCCATGGTCTGCCCTAATGTGGTAGTCTTTGTTGTTCCTTTGCCGTTAAACCTGTAACTCTTTACATTCAGCATGGCCTGATTCGATTTTGCGTAAAGTTCTTCGGGCAGCATATTGTCTTTTTTCTCTTCGTGGATAATGCTGACGGTCCGGGTCTGAGCATCCCAATTTACCTGGGCTCCCAGGGTTTCGGATACGAAACGGACAGGAACCATGGCCCGACCGTCTATCGACCTGGCAGGCACTTCTAAATTTCCGCTCCGCTGACCATTGACATATACTTCTTTACTGTCCAGCTTCAATTTTATTTCCTTACCGCTTTTTTGAATCTTAACGGTGCCGGAATCATTTTCCCAAACAATGTTGGCTCCCAAAGCATCGCAGATTGCTCTTAACGGAACCAGTGTCCGTCCCGATTCTATGACCGGTTCCACATCCCCCTGCAGAGGTTTGTTATTGAACTGCAGCCCCACTTCTCCGGCAAAAGCCGGCGAAGCCCCTAAAAAGACAACAAAACATAAAGCAAACACTAATAACAATTTTTTATTAAACACAGTTTTTCCCCCCATTTTTTATTACTTACATAGTAAGTTTTTCATAAACACTGTGAGTTTTTTACATAACCACCCCTTCCGGCCAGTTGATAAGTCCCATAAAAAGCCATTCCTTTTTCCTTGTTACCAATTATACAACTGGTCAGTTAAGAAAAATGTCGAAAAAAATAGACTGCGGCATATTTTCAATAAGTTAGTAAAATAGAGCAGGTTGTCCTGCTCTATTATGCCTTGCCATTACTGCCGAAGACTCTTATCTTTTCCCTGATAATTTCAATTGCCGCCTCTTTAGCAGGCCCCAAAACCTTGCGTGGGTCAATTTCATCCGGATACTTGGCCAATACTTCGCGACATTTATCAACAAATGCTTCCCTGATATTTGTATCTATGTTTACCTTTCTAACCCCTAGTTCGATAGCTGTTTTGATAGCATCATCGGGTACGCCCGATGAACCATGCAGCACAATGGGGATATTCACCAGAGACCTGATTTTTTGCAGCCGTTCAAAGTCCAGCTTGGGTTCGCCCTTGTACCTGCCATGGGCCGTCCCGATGGCGACCGCCAAAGAATCAACACCGGTTTTTTCCACAAAATATTTAGCTTCCTCGGGATCAGTCATAAGGGCTTCCCGGTCTGTCACAGATATATCGTCTTCTGTTCCGCCGATTTTTCCTAACTCCGCCTCGACAGAAACGCCGACGGCTCTTGCCACGGCAAGCACCCGGTTGGTCAGGTCAATGTTCTCTTCCAAAGGTAGCTTGGAACCATCTATCATAACAGAACTGAAACCATGCCTGATACATTGCATTACCTGTTCAAAACTGGTCCCATGATCCAGGTGCAAAGCCACGGGTATGGAAGCCTTCTCGGCGGCAACCCTGGCCATGGCGGTTATGTAATCTATGCCGGCATATTTAATAGCCCCCTGACTTGCTTGCATGATAACCGGCGCCTTTTCAGCCTCTGCCGCGGCAATTATGGCCTGAACTATTTCCATGTTGTTGCAGTTAAATGCGCCGACAGCATATTTCCCTTCCTCTGCTTTCCGCAATAAATCACTAACAGGAACCAGTGACATTAATTGAACAACCCCCTTAAAATATTTAAACTTATGTATTTGTCTTTTCTATTATCTCCAAAAGCTCATATCCAAAACCCGTCAACGGCAATTACCGTTTATTTCTTTTTTTCGGTTTAGGACCGCTGTTTTTACCGGAATTGGAATTGTTATTCTTTATGGAATTAAGAAATTTAAAGCCGTTTTTAACCAATTCAATTTTCTTGATATTTTGGATATTGATTAAATCGTCGTCGGTTTCCGCATAGACTACCGATTCGGCTCCACAATCCTTGCACTGCAGCTCGATACGGTCAGGAAAGATATCAATTTCAATCTGAAAACTGCCGCATTCGCAGTAAAGATACCCCTCTTCAGCAAAATCATGCAGGTAATTTAACACTTCAAACATAACTTCCGGATTGAAGAAATAGTCATCGTATCCCAATTCGTCCACCAGGGTTTCCAGGTTATGTTCATAGTTCTCCGCCACAGCGCGTACTTTTTCATCAGGGCCAAAGAAACCCAACTCCACGTTGGTGTCGGAACAATAAAAGAAATTAACTTGCTCATTCCACAGTTGTCTGGCTCTATAGTAAACCAGGTGGTTTGTTTCACACAAAACACAGGGAATTTGCAGCCAGAATTGTTGCCGGTTTTTCGTCCCGATAATCAGTTTGGGCGCTCCGCAAGTGCAAGAAACCTTTACAGTATTGGTTCCGGCAAAATCGAACCGTGACAGTTTATGAAATTCAAGCTTCCCGCAAGACGGGCAGCGCATTGCAATCACAGTTTCAGTAGCGATAATCATAGAATGACCTCCTCAAGTATTCTTACTTCGCCACTAAACAAAAAATTCCTCTTTTTTGCGCACTATTGATATCCTCTTATTAGCTTTGGCAAGCTTAATGGCAGTTTTTATTGTAACTCCTTAATCCAAGATAGGACAGCACGCTAAAAAAAAAGTTTGTCCTTTAAACCGGACAAACTTCCTAACTGGCCTTTTCGCTGTTTTCCACCACTTTTTTTACCATTTCCCGTAATTCGTTAATATCAAAAGGTTTGGTGACATATTCTTTTACTCCCAGATTCATCGCTTCGGAAACTATATCCACTTCGCCATATGCCGTCATCATTATTATATTAGGATTGAAATCTAATTTCTTTATTTCTTTTAATGTTTCCAGGCCGTTCATACCCGGCATCTTCATGTCCATCAAAATTACATCCGGCTTTTTTTGCTTTATTTTATCTATAGCCTCAAGGCCGCTGCCGGCCAGTTCCACATTATAATCATCCTGTCGAAAAGCCTCAAACAGAAGCCGCCTTACACCTATCTGGTCGTCCACAACCAAAAGCTCCACTTTTTTTGTCACCGGTTCCACCTTCTTTCAAGGTCGGGTAGGATTTTCATTTGTATGAAATAGCTAGATATTGCTATTTATGCATTTATTTCGGTAAGAGCATTGTATTATCCTGCTAATTGCAAAAAAAAACAACGCAAAATATTGCGCTGTTTTTCGACAAATTTTGACCTCCATTTAATACCTTTTTACC
Source organism: Thermincola sp. GK-1 (assembly GCF_059412445.1). NCBI lineage: Bacteria > Bacillati > Bacillota > Clostridia > Eubacteriales > Thermincolaceae > Thermincola > Thermincola sp. GK-1. Next base: position 186,383 of record NZ_JBSQAT010000001.1, on the reverse strand, counting down.
CCTACATTATTCCACCTGTATTTAATACATTCAACAGCGGCATCATCAGCCCAAGCCCGGCTATGGAAATAACTATTAATGCTAAAGCTATCAAAAATACGGGCGCCGCAACAACAGCAACTGCCCTACCTGTTGTTAAGGAATGGGCCTCTCTAATGCCAATCACCATAAGCACAGCCCACCAGATAAAGTAAATAAACCCAGCCAAGATTGAAAAAAAGGTCGTCAGAAAAGGTTTGCCACTTACCGCTCCGATTACTTGCAACGGTAAAGTCGCCAGCCTTGGCAGTTCTACCAATCCCATCACGCTGAAAATTCCAAGAGCCGAACCCTGACCAGTAAAAAACTCCGCGAATAAACTAAACAACCCTGCCAGCACAACCCAGTTCAAATATGCAAAAACGGCTCCGATAATCGCCAAAAAAGGCAGTATGTCCCCAATAACTTCAGCAAGGTTCGCAGGTAATCCACCTTTCGCCAGCGAATGTGGCGCTAAAATAATGCCGGTGAGCATATTTAGTAATATTACCCCACTAAATACCAGGAAACATTTAAAAACCGGCTTTGCCTTGGCTACTTTACGGAATGTTTCACCAGGCTTAAATAACGTTCCATAAATAAGTTCGGTAAAGGTAATATTTACAGAGGCAGGTACTGTTTCCACAGTCTCATTCATATCTTCCATTTATATTCACCCTCTTACCGTCTTAACAGATCAGGCCATAGCAACATGTATCTGGGCAAATCCCTGGTCTCTGCCGCCTTCAGAATCCCTTCATAATCTCTAATACCAAAGCTTAGCATTGCTTTACCAAAAAAGCTTGCCCATGGATCTTTCGGCTTCAATTCAACCACTTCCGGTTCGCCTTTTATACCGGCCAGTTTGGCAGTTAATCTGACGGCGTCATAATAATTCCCCAGTTCGTCAACCAAGCCCAGTGATTTTGCCTGTCGCCCGGTAAAAACCCGTCCGTCAGCAATTTTTAACACATCTTCTCTTTTCATCCGGCGTCCCTTGGCCACTACATCAACAAATTGGTTAAACATGTCGTCAACCATCGACTGCAATATAACCTTTTCTTCCTGGGTTAACGGCCTGCTTGGACTGCCCATATCCTTGTGGGCGCCGCTTTTTATTGATTGGTCGGCTATCCCTACTTTGTTATATAAGTCAGACATATTCAGGGATTCCATAATAACCCCGATACTCCCGGTAACAGTACCCGGATTGGCCACAATTTTATCACCCTTGGCAGCAATCCAGTATCCTCCTGAAGCTGCTACATCTCCCATAGAGATTACAACTTTTTTCCCGGCTTTGCGGACTTTTTCAACTTCTTCCCCAATTTCCTGGGAAGCGGCAACAGTTCCCCCGGGACTGTTAATTCTGATAATCACCGCCTTCAATGATTTATCCCTGGCGGCCTCCCGCAGTTGTTCCATTATTGATTCTGCGCCGGCGCTAACTTCAAAAAGTCCTCCCGCATCACCACCCGTGATGGGCCCTTCTATGGAAATCAGCCCGATAGCGTTATCGTACTTTGGGCCGGAAATCAGCGGTTTTTCTCCCGGTTCCACAGCCAGGGCAACAACCAGAGATAAAATGCATATGCCCAGAATAATACCAACGACCAGCTTTTTCTGCACTATAAAACCCTCCTTATGGATCATTAAACAATTTATCAAACCCATAATATTAAAATTCCCCGCAACTGAACTAAATATCTTGTATAAATATGTATTTGGTCCGAATTTACGCAAAGAAAGCTCTGGTTATTCCAGAGCTTTGCCCCTTTTTATACTTAAAGCCATCCCCACAAAATCCCTGAACAACGGGTGCGGCCTGTGCGGCCTTGATTTGAATTCGGGATGGAACTGCGTAGCCACAAACCACGGATGATCGTTTAACTCTATCATTTCGACCAGTCTGCCGTCAGGAGAAACGCCGCTTATCATTAAACCTTTGGATATTAACCTGTCTTTAAATTCGTTGTTAAATTCAAATCTGTGTCTGTGGCGTTCATAAATTATCTCATCATTATAGGCCTTAAAAGCCAGGGACTTTTCACTCAATATTTTACATGGATAAAGTCCCAGGCGCATCGTGCCCCCTTTTTCTTCAATATCTTTTTGTTCCGGGAGCAGGTCTATAACCGGATATGGAGTCTTGGGGTCAAACTCTGAACTGTTGGCCTTTTTCAGTCCCAATACGTTACGAGCAAACTCAACCACTGCCAACTGCATACCCAAGCAGATACCCAAAAAGGGAATTTTCTTCGTCCGGGCATAATTAATAGCCGCAATTTTACCTTCTATACCTCTGTCACCAAAACCTCCGGGTACCAAAATCCCGTCAACCCCCGTAAAAAGCTCATCCAGATTCACATTGGACTTTTCTAAATCGACGGAATTTACCCAGCGGATTTCTATAGCCGATTCATGAAATAACCCGGCATGCCTTAAAGCCTCGGCCACACTCATATAGGCATCAGGTAGCTCAACATATTTACCGACCAGGGCAATAGTAGTGGAATATTTCGGATTTTTAATCTTTTCAACTATCCGTTTCCACTCGGTCATGTCAGCCTCGTGGCACTTCAGACCAAGCCGTTCGATAACAATGTCGTCGAGACCTTCCTGTTCCAAAACCAACGGAACTTCGTAAATAGTGGAAGCATCAACGGCCTGGATGACGGCTTCTTTGTCAATATCGCAAAACAAGGCCAGTTTTTCTTCCATTTCCTTTGACAGAGGCATCTCCGACCGGCACACAATAACATCGGGTTGTATGCCTATGCCGCGCAATTCCTTAACACTATGCTGAGTGGGTTTGGTTTTCAACTCTCCGGCCGCCCTCATATAAGGTACCAAAGTGACATGAATGTACATTACATCCTCACGGCCAATATCACTTTTCATCTGCCTAATAGCTTCCAAAAAAGGCAAAGACTCTATATCGCCCACAGTGCCGCCTATTTCGGTAATGACCACATCAGGGTTGCTTTCCTTGACTACCCTGTACAAACGTTCCTTTATTTCGTTTGTAACGTGCGGAATTACCTGTACGGTGCCGCCAAGATAATCGCCTTTGCGTTCTTTGGAAACTACAGACCAGTATATTTTACCGGCAGTCACGTTACTGCTTTTGCTCAAGTTTATGTCAATAAACCGCTCATAATGACCCAAGTCCAGGTCTGTTTCCGCTCCGTCGTCAGTTACAAATACCTCACCGTGCTGATATGGACTCATGGTACCAGGGTCAACATTTATATATGGGTCAAATTTTTGAATAGCTACTTTTAACCCACGGCTTTTCAGCAAGCACCCCAGAGAAGCTGCAGTAATTCCTTTGCCTAGTGAGGAAACCACCCCTCCGGTAACAAAAATAAATTTAGCCATACCGGTTCCTCCTTCTACCTCTTCGTCAAAATGTAGCTTGTCCTTGAACTATCTATAACATTCTATCTTGTTCAATAAATGCCTGTCAAGCAAAATTGCGTGGTGTTTCCACGCAATTTTAATTGTCATAATCGTCATCTAACGATTCGATATGTGTACCTTTGTCCGGCGCCCATTCCCGCAGGCCCCATACACCATGGCCAATATGGACAAATCGCCCATCGAGATTCAGTTCTGTGTGAATTCCGGCTATAATATGTCCCAGGTCTTTTCCTGTCACCGGTTTTACTTCCAACACCTGCTCTATCAATTCCCTGTAATAAAGTGGTTGACCCTTTGCTTTTAAAATAGCGTGGGCTAAATCCACTTCAGACATCTGAGCATGTAAACCAACCGTATTGCCCATATCATCACCTTCCAAACGGCCGCAGCCGGATTAAAGATATGGTGATGATATTCTACCCGGTGGGAACAATTTCCTTCTGAAATTGAAAAAAATTGGCGAAAATTGTAGTAATATCTTACATGCGTTCCGGCGCCGTCAAGCCTAACAAAGCAAGACCTGTCTTTAATACCTGCTGAACAGACTTGACTAAAACTAACCTGGCATCCCGGATGTCTTTGTCTTCGATTATAACCCGGTTACTGTTATAAAAACTGTGGAAAATGCCTGCTAATTCATGCAGGTAGCGAGCCATTCTATGCGGCTCCAGGTTAACAGCCGCTTCCGCCACTTCTGTCGGAAAATCGGCCAGCTTGCGCAATAGTTCCAGTTCCGCAGCTTGCTTCAGGACGGCAGGATTTATGTTTCGGGCCGAAGGAACAGAAATACCGCTTTCCTGTACTTGCCTGAAAATGCTACAAATTCTGGCATGCGCATACTGGATATAATAAACAGGGTTATCATTAGATTTAGACTTGGCCAGGTCCATATCAAAATCCAAATGGCTGTCAGGACTTCTCATAACAAAGAAATATCTGGCCGCATCTTTACCCACTTCCTCCACCAGGTCATCCAGGGTCACAAACTCGCCGCTGCGTTTGGACATCCTGACGATTTCCCCGCCTCGGAACAACCGGACTAACTGCATTATAACAACCTGAAGTTTGTCAGGGTCATATCCCAAAGCCTGCATGGCTCCTTTTAAGCGGTTGACATGTCCATGATGGTCCGCTCCCCAGATATTGATGACCCACTGAAACCCGCGGTCAAACTTGTTTTTATGATAAGCTATGTCCGCTGCAAAATAAGTCGGTGTCCCATTACTGCGAACCACTACTTCATCCTTTTCGTCCCCAAACTCTGTAGCTTTAAACCACAATGCGCCCTCATGCTCGTATATGTAACCTTTTTCCCGCAGTTCATTTAAAACCTGTTCCACCGCGCCGGAATCATGTAGGGTTTGTTCACTGAACCAAACATCGTATTTCACGCCAAAATCTGCCAGAGACTTCCTGATACCGTCCAGTTTTTCATTTAGGGCCTCCTTGACCAGTAATTCCCTTCTTAACCGGGAATCCAAAGAAAGGTATTTATTCCCTTCCCGGTCAATGATTCCCTGCACCGTATCTATAATATCCTGCCCGTGGTATCCGTCTTCCGGAAAAGCCACGTCCCGGCCAAGAAGTTGGAAATACCTCGCCTCCAGCGATTTGCCGAAGTTTTCGATCTGGTTACCGGCATCATTTATATAAAACTCTCTTTGTACGTCGAAACCGGCAGCCGCCAGCAGGCTGGCCATACTGTCGCCCAAAGCGGCCCCCCTGGCATTGCCCATATGTAAAAGCCCGGTAGGGTTGGCGCTGACAAATTCAACCTGGACTTTAAGGCCATTTCCTACGGAACTGTAACCGTATTTAGCTCCCTGGTCCTCTATCTCCGGCAAAACATCATATAACCATTCTGCACTTAGGTAAAAATTAATAAACCCCGGCCCAGCTACTTCTATGTTAACAATGGGCAAATCAGACTTATCAAGTTGTTTGACAATCGCTTCCGCAATTTGCCGCGGCGCCATTCTGGCCTGCCTGGTCAACAACATGGCAATATTGGTGGCAAAATCGCCATGCCCCCTCTCCCTTGGCACCTCTAAAACAAAATCAGGAATTTCTTCAAAGGAGATATCTCCCGCCTCTTTTGCTTTTATAACCGCAATTTTGATGACTTCAATAAGATTATCTTTCAGTCTTTCCAGAACACTTTTCATTTCCGGCCTCCCTGACAGTAATAATCAAAGCATTATCACTTATTTTTTGGTTTTCCACTTCCAATTCATATTCTAGCTTAATACTTCCCCCTGTGTCTGTCAAGTTAACCTCTACCCTGGAAGGCAGCACAGCCACAGACAGACCCCCGTAAGGGGTGATGTAATTTCCCCGATGTTTCAAACCCTCTTCAAAAACCTGTTTTTGTTCCGATGAGCCCATGCGGTTAAGAGTGACCCTGTTTGGCTCCACTTTCAGGGAAGTGGTGGTTCCCGCCATCCCGGTTACTTCCGATTCGTTATAAACAATAAAAAAAGCGCCTTTCTTTTGAAAGAGAGTGCCCGTCGTAAAAAAATCCTGACTGTCTTCTTCCCCATATTCATTGATTTGCTTGGCTTTTACCGTGACCAAAATATCCTTTCGCATTATCCTCGGCCTTTCTTTTTTTCTCAATATTATATTATACCAGAAAGATGTATTTTTTCACAAAAGTTAGATAAATTCAGGGCTGTCTCAATTCATTTTGAGACAGCCCCCCAATACCTTTAGCCTGCCATCCAGCCGGCCTCAAAGGCCTGCTTATTTAATTCAAGGAACCTGGCCGGAACCTTGTTATCTAAAGCCCTGTCCCATACTTCCCTGGGTATGTTCATTTTTTTGGCCAAAACTCCCATCAGGACCACATTAACCGCCTTTTTGTTGCCGCACTTACCGGCAATGTCCAAAGCATCCAGGTCAATTACGTCTTTTACGTGGGCCTTTAATTTTTCTATAATACCTGTCGGATAAGGCTGCAGGCCGAGTAATACAGGTACCGGTTCGATAACCTGCCTGTTAACAATTAGAGTACCTTCTTCTTTCAGGAAATGCACCCATCTCAAGGCTTCAAGCTGCTCAAAAGCCAAAATTATATCAGCCTGCCCTTCGGAAATTATCGGCGCATAAATCTTTTCACCCATGCGTACCTGGGTAACAACACTACCCCCCCGCTGGGCCATCCCATGTATCTCGGAAACCTTTACATCATATCCCTGCTGCTGGGCAACATCGGCTAAAATTTTGCTGGCCAGAATAGTTCCCTGCCCCCCTACGCCTACTATTAAAATGTTCATTTCTTTAAGCAATGCCTTCACCCTCTTTCCTGATAGCCCCTACATTACAGGTCTGGGCACATAATCCGCACCCCGTGCAAAGAGCGGCATTAACGGAAACCTTTTCAGGGCCGGCCACCAGGGCTGGGCATCCTAATTTCATACACCTTTTGCAGCCGATACACGCACCGGCATCGACCGTTAAGGGTTTGCCACCGGACTTATCCAGCAAAGCGCACGGCCTTTGCGCAATTATTACAGAAGGTTCCGCAGCTTCTGTTTCCTCAGCCAAAATTTTTTGCAGGTTATCCAAATCAAAGGGGTCCACTACCTTGATGCGGCGTATCCCCAAGGCCTGCACCAGTTTGGGAATATCTACTGCAAAGGTCTCCTCCTGCTGCAGGGTCTTTCCTGTTCCGGGATGTTCCTGGTGTCCGGTCATGGCAGTGGTCCGGTTATCCAAAATTATAGTAGCGGTGGTCCCTTTATTGTAAGCAATATCCAGCAAACCCGTGATGCCGGAATGCATAAAGGTAGAATCACCGATAACAGATACTATTTTACTGCGCATTTCCGGATGGGCCTTTTCCATACCCAAGGCGCTGCCGATGCTGGCGCCCATACATATGCAGGCATCCATGGCTTCCAAAGGAGGCAGTGTGCCAAGGGTGTAGCAGCCAATATCGCCCATAACGGTCAGCTTCATTTTATTCAAAACATAAAATACTCCTCGGTGCGGACAGCCGGGGCACATAACAGGAGGCCTGACAGGAATATTATCCTGCAGCGCCCAGGCCTGCGGCTGAGCCAGGAAGGCTTTTTCCACAAAGTCACGGGTTTCTTCCAGGGAATAAAATTTCTCGGCAATTAATTTCGGACTTAACTCGCCAATATTGGAAAACAGGTCTTTGCCCCTGACCTTTAATCCCATAAGAGCAACCTGGTCCTGCAGAAATGGGTCCAACTCCTCTACAACGAAGAGGTGTTTAACCCTGGCGGCAAAGTCCTTAATCAGCTTTTCGGGCAGGGGATAGGTCATGCCCAATTTTAATACGGATACATTGGGCATAACTTCTCTAACGTACTGGTAAGCTGCCCCGCTGGCAATAATGCCCACTCTGGCATCTCTCATCTGAATTTCATTGAAGGGACAACTTTCCGCATATTCTTTAAGCCGGGCCAGGCGTTCCTCCACTATAACGCGCCTTTGCCGGGCATGGGCGGGAATCATGACAAATTTTCCGCTGTCTTTTACATATTCTTTAACGGTAATTTCACCGGGTTCTTTAAGTTCCACCAGGCTTTGGGAATGCGCTATGCGGGTAGTCGTTCTCAGCATGACGGGTGTATCGTATACTTCGCTAACCTTTAAGGCTTCCCCCATCATTTCCTTGCATTCCCCGCTGTCACTGGGCTCAAACATGGGAATTTTGGCAAACCTGGCATAATTACGGTTGTCCTGTTCATTTTGTGAACTGTGCATCCCGGGGTCATCGGCGGAAATTAATACCAATCCCCCGTTTACACCGGTATAAGAAAAAGTAAAAAGCGGGTCGGCCGCCACGTTTACGCCCACATGCTTCATTGTAACAATAACCCTGGCCCCGCCAATAGAAGCTCCGGCGCCGACTTCCATGGCTACTTTTTCATTTGGCGACCACTGGGCTTTGATACCCTCATATTTTGCTATATTTTCCAATATCTCCGTGCTGGGTGTGCCGGGGTATCCCACAGCGACTTTGACTCCGTATTCGTATGCCCCTCGGGCAATTGCTTCGTTCCCTGTCAGTAATGCCCTCATCTTTTCACCTCATGAGAAATTTTTGCCTATTCTTAATCTTTCGAGCGCAGGTCAATAATCCGTTTGGCCTTACCCATAGTCCTTTCAATTGACCGGGATTCCACCAGTTTTACCCTGGCGCTGATGCCCAAAGTTCTGTTCAGCTTGCTCCGTAAAGAACTCTCCAATTCTTCCAGTTCCTTAAATTTGCCGGTAAAGTAATTTTCCGATACTTCCACCCGTACTTCCAAATCGTCCATATAACCTTTCCTGGTTACGATTAACTGATAGTGAGGGGCTACCCCTTCCGTCTCCAATAATACCGTCTCGATTTGTGACGGGTACACATTTACGCCCCGGATAATCAGCATGTCATCGGTCCGGCCCGTCAACTTTTTCATGCGGATAGTTGTCCGGCCGCATTTGCACGGTTCGTTAATAAGCATGGAAATGTCCCTGGTCCGGTACCTGATTATGGGAAAAGCCTCTCTTGTCAGTGAAGTAAAGACCAGTTCCCCCTCTTCACCATATCCCAATACTTCACCTGTTTCAGGGTTAATTATTTCGGGGTAAAAATGGTCTTCGTTGATATGCATTCCTTCACCGCACTCACACTCGCCGGCTACCCCGGGCCCACCAATTTCCGTCAGCCCATAGTTGTCAGTAACCCGTATATGCCAGCGGCGTTCCAGTTCCTTGCGCATGCTTTCCGTACAAGGTTCCGACCCAAATAACCCTACCCGCAGCTTTAACCTCGATGTATCCACACCCATATCTTCAGCAACTTCCGCCATATAAAGCGCATAAGAAGGGGTGGCCACCAAAGCGGTAGTCCCGAAATCCTGCATCATGGTAATTTGCCGTTCTGTGTTCCCCGTAGAGGCAGGAATTATAGTTGCTCCGATTTTTTCCAGACCATAGTGTAATCCAAAACCGCCGGTAAACAAACCGTAACCGAAACAAATCTGGGCAATATCTTCGTCAGTTACGCCGGCCATGGTCGCAATCCGCGCCACCAGGTTAGCCCAGGTACGGATATCACGTTTTGTATATCCCACTACTTTCTGCTTGCCGGTGGTTCCGGAAGACGCATGAAGCCGCACAACATCCTTCATGGGAACGGCAAACATCCCAAAAGGGTAGTTTTCGGCCAGGGCCTCTTTGCCGGTAAAAGGCAATTTATGAACATCTTCCAAACGTTTGATATCTTGCGGATGAACCCCGTGTTCATCGAAAAGCGCCTTGTAATAAGGCACTTTTTCATAAGCATAATTAACTGTTGCCTGCAAGCGATCCAACTGGATAGCCTGCAAATCTTCCCTGCTCATGCATTCGTAATGCGGGTCCCAAATCATTAGTTAACCAACTCCTCAGTCCCTTTCGCAAAAGTTAAATCATATTCTTCAACGGCTTTGGTACCAAATACTTTAAGGAGATGGGGTTCCGAAAATTTTTCGCTTACCAGGCTGATAGCAGGTACCACAACAAGCGGTATCAACATAGCCGCCGACCCAATCATAGGGCTAAATTTATTCAGCATTTGCGGGTCGAATTTAAAATAAGCGGAAACACCCAAGGAAACAGCGAACCCCGTCAAGGCGCCGGCCCAGGCTCCGGCCTTGGTAACGCCTTTCCAAAACAGGCCGTACAGATAAGGCGCCAGGAAAGCCCCTGCTACTGTCCCCCATGACAAAGCCATCAGAGTTAGGATTATCTGGGGCTTCATAATGGCTATACCGAGTGAAACGGCTACAAAGACCACACACAACACTCTCATTAATAAGACGGCAGTTCTTTTTGAGATATTGGGAGCGAGCCTGCCCTGTACCAGATCGATGGAGATAGCCGAACTGGAAACCAGAACAAGGGACGCAAGTGTAGACATAGACGCTGACAATACCAGAAGCAGAATGATTGTGACAGCTATTTCCGGCAAGGCATATGTTAAAATTGTGGGTATAACCATATCAAAGTATTTGGGGTCCAACGCCGGGTTAACACCTTTTTCCATTAAAACAGAATTGAATAACCGGGAAACAGCGCCGGTAAAGTACGCTCCGAAAGCAATAATGATGGCAAAGAAAGTAGAGACCCAGGTAGCTGCATTAATTGATTTTTCATCCTTAATGGCGTAAAATTTCTGTACCATCTGAGGAAGTCCCCAAGTGCCAAGGCTGGTCAAAATCACCAGCGAAGCGAGGGGTATTATACCGGGAGGCCCAACGGGTCCGGCCAGTTTCGGGTCTATTGCGGCCAGCCGGGAAACAGCCTCCGCAAAACCGCCTACTTCCGGCGCTCCCGTTATATAATAAAGCAGCATTCCAACACCGAAAATCATTATAATGCCCTGTACCAAATCAGTAAGGGCTACGGCAAAGTATCCGCCCATGGTAAGATAAACGGCTGTGAGCAAGGCTATGGCAATCAAAGCATAATTATAAGGAATATGGAAAACCGTTTCAAAAAGGTAGCTTAACCCCATGTAAACAGAAGCTGTATACGGTACGAGAAAAATAAAAATCAGCAAAGCGGCAAATATTTTAAAATTAGGACTGTCATAGCGTTTTTCCAGAAATTCGGGCATCGTCATAGTATTAAGGCGCAGCGTCATGTCTCTGGTTCTTTTGGCCAATAAACGCCATGCCAGATAGCAGCCTATAATGCTGTTGCCAACAGTCACCCATAATGCCGAAAGCCCAAAGCCCCACCCTACTTTACCAGCATAACCGATGAACAGTACAGCAGAAAAATAGGTTGTTCCGTACGCAAAAGCAGAAAGCCACGGTCCTACCCCCCGACCTCCCAAAAAAAAGTCATTGACAGTTCGGGTCTTTTTCATACTGATAAAACCGCAGCCGAGTAACACCAATACGTAGGCAAGAACTAACGCCAACTTCATATTCTACCATCCTCCCATTCTTCTTTTTTTCATACCTCTATCGGTGTCAGAAGTTTAGACATTATTTATTCAACATTTATGTGAATATTCCTGCAAATTTGGCAAATTTGTTTTAGAAGTTTTTGCCATGTTTATGTAATGTTCTTTAAAAACTTGCCTATTCTTTCGATAGCTTCCGATAGGTTTTCCACGGAAGCAGCATAAGAACACCGGATATGCCCTTCGCCGTTGGCGCCGAACACATCCCCCGGAACCACCGCAACTTTTGCTTCCTTCAACAGCCGCTCGGCAAATTCCGCAGAAGTCAGGCCCGTTTTCTTGATAGAAGGAAAAGCATAAAAAGCCCCTTTCGGTTCAAAACAATCCAGGCCGATTTCCGCAAAACCTTTCAAAACCAGTCGGCGCCGCCGGTCGTAATGCTCAACCATCCTGCGCATCTCTTCTTCACCGTTAGTCAGCGCTTCGAGAGCCGCCATTTGGGCCATGACAGGCGCACAAAGCATGGCATACTGGTGTATTTTGGTCATGGCCGCAATTATTTCATGATGCCCAGCCGCATAACCAATCCGCCACCCGGTCATGGCATAAGCCTTGGAGAAACCGTTTAACAGAATTGTCCGGTCCCGCATGCCGGACAGGGAAGAAAAACAGGTATGGCAACCTTCATAGGTAAGCTTGTCGTAGATCTCATCCGATATAACTATTAAGTCGTGTTTTTCTACAACCTTGGCGATTTCCACCAGTTCTTCCCTGGTGATAGTAGCTCCAGTTGGATTGTTGGGGTAACTGAGGATTAAAACTTTTGTTTTGGGTGTAATCGCATTTTCTATTTGTGCGGCGGTAACCCGAAATTCATTTTCCAGGGTAGTGGGAATGGCTACGGGAACGCCGCCCGCCAGAACGGTCGATGGTGAATAGGATACAAAACAAGGCTCGGGTATGAGTGCTTCGTCGCCGGAGTCCAATACGGCTCTAAGCGCCAGGTCCATAGCTTCACTGACCCCTACCGTGACCAGCACTTCGTTCTTTGGTTCATATTTTACTTTATAGTTTTTGTAAATATCCTGGGCAATAGCCTCCCGCAATTGCGGCAAGCCATAATTGGATGTATACATGGTATAGCCCTTTTCCAATGAATAAATACAGGCTTCCCTGATATGCCAGGGAGTAACAAAATCGGGTTCACCAACTCCCAGTGATATAACCCCGCTCATTTCGGAAACTAAATCGAAAAACCGTCTTATACCAGACGGTGGAATGCTTTTAACCCTGGGTGATAACTTTTGGTTCCAGTTCAAGGTGAAACCACCAACCTTCTGTCTGCTTCCTTGTCCTCAAAAATGACACCCTGTTGCTTGTAAGTTTTCAGCACAAAATGAGTAGCAGTACTTTGGACGTGGTCCAAAGTGGCCAGCTTTGTAGCAACAAAGAGGGCCACCTCTTTCATGGTTTTTCCCTCAATTAAGACTGCCAGGTCAAAGCCGCCGGACATCAGGTAGACGGTTTTTACTTCCGGAAACCGGTAGATACGTTCGGCCACTGTATCAAAGCCTACGCCCCTTTCCGGGGTAACGCGCACCTCGATAAAGGCAGTAACCTTATCATCTGTTACCTTCTCCCAGTTAATGATGGTATGATATTTGACAATTATTTTTTCGTCTTCCAGTTCCTTAATAAGTTTTTCAACCTGTGCCGTTTCAATATTTAACATGGCCGCTATCTGGGCCGGTTGAAGCCGGCTGTTTCCTTGCAATATTTCCAGTATTTGCTTTTTTGTTTCTTCCATAAACCTAACCCCCCAGTAGCAAATAAAATCTAAAATAATTATTTTATCAAAAGCAAAAACCCTCATCCCCAAGGGACGAGAGTTTCACTCACGCGGTACCACCCTAGTTGGCTTGCCCAGCCCACTCTTTGTCCCAGATAACGGTTGGGAATCCGACTGTCTTTACTCCGTTTTTCAAAACAGCAACTCCAGGGTGGCATTCCATATTGCAGCTTTACCGGCTTCCAGCTACCCCGGCTCTCTGGAAAAGCCCGCAATATCTACTATCCCCATCATTGTTTTGTCATTTATAAATTTCTTTGTATTATATCATGCCGTATTTTTTTGTGTCAATAATAACATTATGCCAGAAAAAACTTTGTGGTGCCAGCAAAATAATACAAATTTTATTTACATTTATTTTCTGGTGCGTAAAAGCTCAAAAACAATCCAAATCCCCAGCACGGTAGAAAATATAAATCCGATTGTCCCCAATGCCGGATAACCCAAAAAAAGGGGCCCTTTGCCCGTATGCATAATCAGAGCCGATCCCACAATAAGGGAAGCAATGATCAAGCTGTAGGATATCCGGGAAGAGGATTCATCCAACATTTCATATAACCAGTTCAGGTTGCGATGGTAAAAAGTTATTCTTGTATCACCCCTGGCCAGCGACTGCACTGCCTGGGCCAGGTTCCTGGGCAGGGCAAATAACCCACGGATGGCCTCCGACAACTGACGGTAAAATTGCCCTGTATTAAAATCAGGCTGCAGAGCATCTCTTAAATGGGAAAGAGCCAGAGGCTGCAGGATTTCTGTTAGGTCCAGGTGCGGAGCCAGTTTCCGGGCCATACTTTCCGTAATCATAACAACTTTACCCAAAATAAACATGTTGTCAGGCATTTTTATACCATGTTGCAGGGATATTTTTAACATGCCGTTAATCAATTGACCAAGTTCCATGCCACCGGTAGTAACACCGTTGGCCCGTTCAACAAGTTCAGCCACGTCTTCATAAAAATGCTGGTCATTAATGCGCCTGGTTACATTTCCCGTATCTTTGATGATTTCCATGACGGCATATATGTCCCGGTCATCCAATGCCAGAATAAGCTGGGATATCTGGTTTCTGAGCCTGGCATCAAGGCGGCCCGTTATACCAAAGTCAAGCATAATAACCTTACCGCTAGCATCAAACATGGCATTTCCCGGGTGCGGGTCTCCGTGAAATATCCCTTTGGTCAATAGCGGTTCAAATACGGCCCCGATCAGGTTCCTCGCCGCCCGTTCCCTGATCCCGATGTTCTTTGTTACCTTCAGGAATTCTTCAACACGCATTCCCTGAAGAAATTCCATGGTAATGACCCGTTCGCTGGTATATTCCCAGAAAACTTTCGGTACAGACACTTCTTCATCATCGGCAAACTGCCTAAAAAAGCAATCGGTGTTAAGTCCTTCAATGTTATAATCAATCTCTTTAGTTATCTGCCTTTCAAAAACATCGATTATTTCTTCAACATCACATACCTTTCCGACAATTGTCTTCTCCTGGAGCACCGGAGCAATGTTTTTCATAATGGCAATATCTCCGGAGATCAACTGCGGTAATTGAGGGCGCTGTACCTTCACAGCAACGGTTTCGCCCGAATGCAAAACCGCCTTATGCACCTGGCCAATAGAAGCTGTAGCCAAAGGCGTGCAAGAAAACTCCCTAAACAATCGGTGCGGAGAATCTCCTAATTCAGCTTTTATTTGCTGTTCTATTTCCGTATAGTCGACCTCTTCAACTTTATCCTGCAGATTTTCAAATTCCTTCACGTATTCTTCCGGTATCAGGTCCGGTCTCATGCTTAGCAGTTGCCCCAGTTTGACAAAGGTAGGTCCCAAGTCCTCAAAAAGCAGCCTCACCCTTTTGGGCAGGGGATTTTTTATGTTTTTGGGGATACCGTCTTGCTTCGCTTTTGTTTCAAAATTGTCAATCAGATATCCAAATCCATGTCTTATCAATATGCCTGCTATTTCCTGATACCTTGCAAAACTCTTGATTTTGCGCACCAAATGAACCCCCAACCATCTGTCATATCGTTTCAATGTTTGCGGGGTTTATTATTTCACTGCATACCCGGCATCCTTTATCGCATCCTTCAGGCGCTGCTCATTGGTTATCCGGGGGTCAAACTCTATATCTACAGTTTTTGCTTCCAGATTCAAGCTGGCGTTTTTTACCCCCTCCAACGTTTGTAATGCCATTTCCACTGCTTTTTTGCAATGCTGACAGGCCACACCCTCAACGGTAAATATCGTTGAAGTCATTACCACACCCCCTTTCGAAGTTAGTTTAACCTTATTCACGGCAAACATTCAGGGGAGGAATTGAACTATACTTAAGATGAAACAGCCATTACTCCGTAACTGTGGCCGGAAACCTTTTACCACATTAATAAAAAAAAGCGGCTTTTTACCGCTTACATTACTACTTATCCCGTTTTTACCGAGGATTTTTAATATGGCAGGAAGATAACGGTGGTTGTCCCAACACCGGGTTCGCTGTCTATTTCTATTTGCCCACCGTGGCTTTCTATAATTTGTTGTGAAACGGCAAGGCCCAGACCGGTTCCCTGCTCTTTGGTTGTAAAAAAGGGTTCAAATATTCTGCTCTGAGTTTCTTTGTCCATACCACAGCCGGTATCATTAAACTGAATTTTTATCTTCTTTTCTGTTTCCAAAGGCTCGGCGTGAATTGTCAAGCGCCCGCCTTGCGGCATGGCATCAAAGGAGTTTTGAATAATATTAATGAGAACCTGTTTTATCTGCTCCTTATCAATGTTAACGGAAGGAAGGTGGCAAAAGTTTTCTTCTATAATTACGTTCTTCAAAAAGGCCTCGCTCTCCATAAGTACCCTAATTTCTTCAAACAAGGCCGTTATCGAACAGGAGCTTCTCTTTGGTACAGCCGGTTTAGCCAGCTTCAAGAACTCGTTAACAATATTGTTCACCCGGTCTATTTCGGCAATTATAATATCAATATATTCTGCTTTCGGATTACCGGACAATTCCTGCTGCAGTAATTGTATAAAACCCCTGACAGAAGTAAGAGGATTTTTAATCTCATGTACAGCCCCGGCAGCCAATTGACCGGCTACGGCCAGTTTTTCCGAACGCGCCATATCGGCATCGGATGCTTTAAGAAAGTCACACGGAATAATGGTTGCCAAAACCCCTGCCTGTAGGCCATTTTCACCTGGAACACTATTTACTGCCACTTTTCCGTAAATGGTCCCTCCTTGGGCCAACCGTAAGCTAATTTCCATATTTTTAATTCCGCTTTCCTTTTGTAAACAGTCCTCTGCCATATCCCTTAGGGTATGCCAGAATGGACTGGCCTTAATAGTTGCCAATTCTGCTAAGGTATAGCCCTCTATCTCTGTATTTTCCAAATCCATCATTTTCTTAAAAGCTTTATTAGCAGTAATAATTTTACCATTTAACCCTATGTATACAACACCTATATCCAGTTGGTTGAAAACAAGTTCTCCACTGGAGGGTCCATATCTGCCCTTAAGATTTGCCAGGGTCCCTTTTTCAGCGGGCGGAGAAACTTCTTTTCCTGATTCCTGTCCATGGCGCCTTTCATAAAAAGCCGCAAGCTCTTTTGTACAAATGTAACTTAACTTAGGCAGATCCAGCGGCAGGAATAAAACGGCCTTGGCCCCTTTAGAGAAGACATATTTAATTAACTGTTCATCTTCATTTTTCACTACTGTAATAACAGGTATATAGGGAGCAATTTCTCTGATTTGGCTAAACAGAAAAGTTATTTTTGGGGAACCATTGAGGTGCATTAATATTAAACCGGGTGCTTCTGATATAATTTGTTCGGGATCCGGTAATTGGGTTAAATACATTACATCGATTTTGTCACCCATCAACCGCCATTTGGCAAGTTTTAATTTCCCGAAAACATCGATGATAACTACACGCTTCAAAGCAGGCACACCCTTCATAACTCCATATAAGCAGTGCGATTCCGGAGACTGAAACAGAAACATCCCCTCCCAAGGCATCATAAATACCATATGTTGGAATTAAGGCAAATTGCATTGTGAAAAAATATACAATGGAGTATTCGTCATGCTGGAAACTTTTCCTGCATAAATATACGAAATTTTCTAAAATTATTTTCCCCAACAACCGCCATTATTCGATTCACTATGCTTGACGCGGTCTGGTATAATAAAAGAAAATCCGAAAAAGGCCGGTGCTGATTTTGAAAATTAAGAAACTACTATTCCTAACTTTATCCTTAATGACTTTACTCTTCTTATTTCTCTCTGGCTGCACCGTCGGACCACGGTTGCCGGAACCTAGGTTTAACCAGGGTTCCAAGGTCTATGATACCAACGGTAAGCTGATTACCACTCTTTTTAAGGAAAAAAGAACTACCGTCAAACTGAAGGAAGTCTCTCCGATTACCCGCCAAGCTATTATAGCCGTTGAGGACAGCCGGTTTTATCAACATCACGGCATTAGCTTTACCGGTATTGCCAGGGCTGCCTGGAAAAACCTCCGGGCCGGCGAAGTTATAGAAGGCGGCAGCACAATAACCCAGCAAACAGCTAAAAATCTCTTTCTGGGTAATGAACGCACATTTAGTCGCAAATTCCTGGAGTTTTGGTATGCAATTCAGTTGGAAAGAAAGTATTCAAAAGATGAAATTCTGGAAATGTATCTCAACCAGATCTATTTCGGTGAAGGCGCTTACGGAATCGAAGAAGCGGCGCAAACCTATTTCGGCAAACCGGCCAGTCAACTGGACCTTGCCGAAAGCGCCATGCTGGCGGGATTGCCGAAAGCTCCCAGCAAATATTCTCCCTTTGTTAACTGGCAAGCAGCCAAAAACAGGCAGAAAATCGTTTTAGGCAGGATGGTTGAAACGAAGGTTATCAATCAAACACAGGCTGACGAAGCCTACAGAGAAGAACTGCACTTAAATAGCAACCGGAAACCAGCCAGCCGGGCGCCTTACTTTATCAATGAAATTGTTAAATATGTTACTGACAAATACGAAGACGGCGCCAAACTGTTGTATACCGGGGGACTGAAGATTGAAACCACGCTGGACCTTGAAGCGCAAAAAGCTGCAGAAACTGCTTTTTTAAAGCGCTTGCAAGGTCGGGATCCGGACCTTGAAGGAGGTCTGGTTGCTTTAGACCCTAAAACCGGGTATGTCCTGGCTATGGTAGGCGGCAAAGACTATGCAACTTCTAAATTCAACCGGGCTCTGCAGGCTTTGCGGCAGCCGGGCTCGGCCTTCAAGCCTTTTGTTTACACAGCCGCTTTGGAACAGGGTTACACAGCCGCAACCACCCTTACCTGCGAACCGGTGGAATTCCGTACAAACAGCGGGATATATAAACCGACAGATTTTGGTTCTCAGCAGTACCACTACAGACCCTTTACTTTAAAAGAGGCTGTTACCGTCTCCGATAATGTAATCGCAGTCAAACTGGCCGGCCAGGTAGGCCCTCAAAATGCGGTAAATGTGGCCAAAAAAATGGGCATTAACAGTTCTTTACGGCCTTATATCTCCATCGCCCTGGGCACTTCCGAAGTAAACCCGCTGGAAATGGCTGCGGCTTATGCGGCCTTTGCCAACGGCGGCTTTAGAATCAAACCGGTTTTCATTAAAAAAATTACTGATAGCCAGGGCCGGGTATTGGAAAAGAACCTGCCTTCCAGGACCCGTGTTCTCGATGAAAAGATTGCTTATATAATGACCGATATACTAAAAAGTGTTGTCCAGCCCGGCGGAACAGCCAGTATCGTCAGTTCCATCCTGCCCCGGCCGGCAGCCGGAAAAACAGGTACCACCCAAAACTACGCCGATGCCTGGTTTGTCGGATACACGCCGGAATTAGTAGCGGCTGTCTATATTGGTTACGATAACAACCGTAAATCCGTCGGCAGTACAGGGGGCCGCCTCGCTGCTCCCATATGGGCCGAGTTTGCCGCAAGGGCCCTGAAGGACAGACCGGTCCAAGACTTTCCAAAACCTCCCGGTGTTGTGGAAAAAACAATTTGCGCAGATACAGGGCTCCTGGCCACCCCTTACTCGGAAAAAACAATTAAAGCATTTTTTATCCAGGGCACGGAACCCACTCAATATTGCCCAATTCACGGAGGGTTGACAGAAAACCTGCCTTTTGGCGGCAAACAACAGGAAGAAAAAAATGTAGAAGACTTTTTCCAAATGCCCAGACGCTTCCCCAGAGGCAGAAAGTTCCTGGAATGGTTCTTTAATCAGGCTTTTTGATCAACCTCCATTACATGGTCATAGGACCGTCTTTGGTTTCTATTACTTTCAATACTTTTTCTTCCGTACCGTCCATGGCATTTATATAAACTATAAAAGTGTCGCCGTTAAGTTTTCCTTTGAATTCGTAAACCAGCTTCTCGCCAAGAGTATCTGTCGGTATAACCGCCAGCCTCGCTTCCCGGATTTTTAAATTGGGGTTTACCGCCCTTCGAGCTTCCGCCTGACTAATTTTAGGTTGCGGCAGGTTGCGCTTATGATGAGACATTAGAAATCCCAGCGTATCCAACCCAAGTATATCGCCATTATCCAGAGCCACTTTAACTTTTATCAGGTCCGGGTAAATCAACACGCCTTTCTGCCGGTACGCGTAAGAAATTACTGCATTGTTTCCTTGCACTAATGAATAAGTAGGCACCATGTCGATTAAACCTCTGCTTTTCAAATAACCATCCGCTTTATTTTCCGCCTGTCGGAGTGAAAAAGTCTTACCTCCGGTGTCCCGATTAACCATCAACATAACCACATGGCCGCCTTTTTTGCTGACATCTACTACGGCATTTGGGCCTGTCCCGGCAGCCGGGTCAAAATAAACCCGGTAGGCGGGAATTTTTCCTGTTACGCTTCTGACACGGACAGGCCTAAATAGCGGTTTATTCCCTTTGGCCAGGTACTGTGCAGCGATGTTCTTGGCTTCCGTCGCTGAAACAACCGCTCCCGTCAGTCCCTTTGGCGCTTTTTGTTCTATGTGGTCTGAAAAGGGACCATCATAAATTAAAGTGGGGAATTTTTGCATCTGCCCATCTATTTTCTCAAAACCGGCACTAATGCCGGTCAGACCGGCTTTCTTCAACTTGGGCGCCTGGTTTTCAACTTCACCCCAGGTCAGCAGCCCTTCTACCGCCTTAGCTCTTATTCGCTGGAGTTCAACGGCCAGGTAACCCGCTTCCCTGTGCAGTTGAGCCAGCTTTCTTTCTTCACTGGCGGTAATTTGCTGTTTATCCGGGTCTTTTTTAGCCAGAGCATAGGCAAAATCGCCAACCTGGTTCAAAAATTTCGCTGTCCTGGCAACCTGGAAATGCGCTAGGGGCAAGGTGCCCAGGTTGTTTTGGGCTCCGTTGGCTTGCATCCAGAGGTTGGAAAACAATAGGCTTCTTTGGTGCGGCGATCCGCTGGCTATGCTTTTGGCCAGGAGGACTTCCATGTTTTCCACCTGACTGACCATTTCAAAAAAGGCTTTTTGATTACGGTTGTTAAGATAGGTCAGCAGCCTTTGTTTATGTTGGTGTTGTGTATATCCCCAATAACCCGTTCCAACCACCAAAAGGCCTGCTGTCAAAACCGTTAATAACCATGTCCGACGTGAAATTTCCCTCAATTTATATCCTCCTTCCCCTTACCGGGCAAAGACGTGGTCGCCGATTCTTTGAATAATTTTTCTGGACCAAATCCATTTATTCACCGGTTTGCCAGGATTCCAGAAGTAAAGGGCGCCATAAACGGGGTCCCATCCATTCATGGCATCTTGCGCTGCCCTTAAAGATTCTTTGCTGGGCGGCTTGTTGATAGTTCCGTTAGAAACCGATTCAAAGGCCCCTGGTTGATATATTACGCCAGCCAGCGTATTGGGAAACGAAGGGCTTTCCACCCGATTTAATATTACAGCGCCCACAGCCACTTTACCTTCATAAGGCTCCGCTCCGGCTTCGGCGTTGATAACTCTGGCCAACAAGGTTATTTCGTCACGGTTGGATACCCCACGCGACGGAGTATAGTTGCTGCCTCTGGAAAAAGCAGAAATACCCAACGCCCGCCAGGTGGCCGGCCCTACTACCCCATCAGGAGTAAGACCGTGTTTTCTCTGGAAATTCTTTACGGCCCTGGACGTCGCTGCACCAAAAACGCCATCTACCGGGCCTTTAAAATAACCCCAATCCTTCAAACGAGTCTGCAGCTTAATTACATCTGAGCCTTTGCTCCCCCAGTACAAAGTTGCCGGCTGGGCAAATAAATGGACACAAAAAAGCGTGCCACTGAAAAGGGTTGCAAGCACTATTGACAGTATCAACACCTTTTTGTTTTTCATCGCGACCGTCCCTTCATTACCTGGATTTCAACGATTTTACTGTTTTTTACCGTGTTTTTATTTTGTTACCGAAGACAGGTTTTATACTTTCAACGATTGATTTTTGGCCAATTCTTCTATTTTGTTAACCATCCAAGCTGTATGAAGGTCTTCATCAAGCAGGTTGTTCCAAAGGGTCTCGAAAATATCTTCCCGGCCCGCCTTAAGGATTAAATCTTTATAATCCTCCATGGCCTTTTTCTCCAGAGCTATATTGAACTTTAGCTGGTTCTCCAGGCCTGTTATGGTGACAATTCTCCCTGATATTTTGCCAAAAATTTCTCCAACAACTTCACCTATTACCGTGGGCGTTCCCCCCAAGCGTTCTATGAGGCGTGCTATATTTTCAACATGGGTTTGCTCAATATCTGAAAACTTCCGCAATGCCCTTGACAGATATTCGTCATTCACCAAATTACTTTGTGTCTTATAAATGTCTACCTGGTGTACTTCCAAGGAATAAAACCAGTTTAACTTTGCTATCACTTCTTGATTATTCAAAGTAACTTTAACCTCTCTTTTTGTGCTTATTGTTTCCTGAAATAACGTCCAGTTATGTATGAATCAGGAAACTTCTCACACCTAAATGTGGGTTATTACACACCCAAAAGTGATTTATATCATATCTGCTACGAACGGATAACTGTAAAATGAAATCATAACGAACCGAAATTCGTGCCCGGGTACAAATTTTGAAAAAAACACATTAAGGAGGACGATAGGAATGATTAGTAAGCTTTTTAAAAAACCTGAAAATGAGGCCCCCAACGAGGAAAGAAAGATGTTCTGCTACCAGTGTGAACAGACTCCCCCGACCGGCTGCACCAAAGTGGGTGTATGTGGTAAAAACGAAGACCTGGCCAGCCTGCAGGATACCATTATCTTCGGCCTGAAAGGCCTTGCCGCTTACGCGCACCATGCCAGGGAGTTGGGCTATACTGACCCGGAAATCGATGCTATCACCCACGAAGCTTTATTTACTACTCTTACCAACGTAAACTTCAATGTTAATGAAACAATTAATACAGCGCTGAAAGTAGGTAAAGCAACGGTAAAGGCCATGGAATTGCTGGATAAAGCCCATACCGAAAAATTTGGCATTCCACAGCCCGTGAAAGTGACTTCCGATAAAATTGAAGGCAAAGCCATCTTAGTTACCGGCCACGACCTCTTCGCGCTGGAAGAATTGCTGAAACAAAGTGAAGGCAAGGGAGTAAATGTATACACCCACTCCGAAATGCTGCCGGCTCACGGTTATCCTGAACTGAAAAAATATCCGCACCTCAAAGGTAATATCGGCAAAGCATGGTACGACCAGAGAAAGCTCTTTGAAGAATTCCCTGGCGCCATTCTCGGCACTACCAACTGTGTAATGCCTATCCGGGGCTCCTATGCAGACCGTTTCTTCAGTTACGGTGTTGCCGGTTTGGAAGGCGTGCAAAGAATTGAAAACAACGACTTTACTCCGCTTATCGAAAAAGCTTTATCATTACCGGCAGCAAATGTCAACTCTGACAAATTCATGATTACCGGGTTCCACCATGAAACAGTACTGGCGCTGGCGCCACAAATTATCGCGGCTGTGAAAGCAGGCAAAATCAGAAGGTTTTTTGTTATCGCCGGATGCGATTCTCCTACTCCAGGAAGGGATTATTTCAGGGAATTAGCTTTGGCGCTGCCAAAAGACTGCATTCTGATTACCACTTCCTGCGGTAAATTCCGCTTTAACGACATAGACTTTGGTACCATTGAGGGAACAGAAATTCCACGTTTTATCGACTTCGGTCAATGCAACAACTCCATCTCAGCAGTAAAAGTAGCTCTGGCCCTGGCCGATGCCTTTAACTGTACCGTAAACGACCTACCGTTAACCATCGTACTGTCCTGGTTCGAGCAAAAGGCTGTGGCTATTCTACTTGGCCTATTTAGCCTGGGAGTGAAAAATATGTACATCGGACCAAAATTGCCGAGATTCCTTACCCCCGGCGTGGTAAAAGTTCTGCAGGATACCTTTAACGTACAGCTCATTGATACCGTAGAAAAAGATTTACCAAAAATGCTGGGAAAATAAAAAAAGGATTGGCTCTTATAAATTTCCTTTAGAAGTTAGGCCGCCCCGTCCAAGACACTCAACTTGAGTTGAGTGCCGGACTTCCCGGCGGCCTTCGCCATCTTCAAACAAAGTTTTATGTAGCAAAAAACCGTTGCTCCGAAATTGCAGGTGTAGCCGCTGTGCGGTGAATCAATAAGTTGGAGCAACGGTTGTTTCACTGTTACAGGGCGGTATGCTTACCATCGGGCATTGCCTGTTCAAAATGGCCTCCACAAAACTCAGATCGCCCTTTTCCTCGGAGTAAGCCTTACCAAACTTCTCGCAGGCAGCCATAGTATATTGCCTGTATTTTTCCAGGTCGTAACAGCCATTATCAATAAGTGTGAAGTGGGTATAGTTTTTGTACA
Source organism: Thermincola sp. GK-1 (assembly GCF_059412445.1). Classification (NCBI taxonomy): domain Bacteria; kingdom Bacillati; phylum Bacillota; class Clostridia; order Eubacteriales; family Thermincolaceae; genus Thermincola; species Thermincola sp. GK-1. Next base: position 162,346 of record NZ_JBSQAT010000001.1, on the reverse strand, counting down.
TTCTTTTGGTGACTTTCCACCCTTTTTCCTCACCGTAGATATTGATATATTTTTTACTGGAGCCCAAAGGATCCTCACCGGAATCTATCCAGGCTTTGTTGAGGTAGAAAGTGCCTGGTTTTTCCCTTTGCAGTTGCTTGTATCTGTCCATAGAACCCAGGATAACCGGAATGCAATCTGCTACGTCAGGATATATCAAGGTAAGGGTCCGCGATTTCAGACCGTTTAAGGCTCCTCCACAGTTCCCAAACATTAGTAATACGGTACTTCCCGGTTTTAGCTTTTTTTCAGCTTCTTCAATTTTTTTCATCAGCTCCAGTTTAAGTTGGTCAGGCGTATTATGCAACGAATGCCGAACCCATAAAACTTCCACATCTATGGAATCCTTAAAATAATCCAGCTCGCCCCTGAATGCTTCACAGGCAATTACTAGAGCTATGTTTTTGTCCATATTTTCACAATCACACTCCGCTTTAATGGAATATGGCTTGCTAACAGTTTCCGGCAGCAGACCGGAAATGGTTCTCGGTCACTTTCTCACCGGGCTGAACGTAAATAACACCGGGAACCCTGCACCCTTTTACAACAGACTCCAACAACCTTGTATCTCCATCTATCTCATCGACCTGCCACCCAAAAAAATCTGCAATTTCTTTTACTTTACGGCGGTAATAGTCGACATCCTTCATACCAGGAGTCTTTATCAGTATCGCCTTTGAATAACGCCCGTATAAGCTTTCTATCAAATGCCGGGCTTGCTTTTCACCGTATTTTTTTTCGTACTCCAGGTATTCCGCATAAGGCGTACGGCCATAATCAAGCCACCCTTGACTAAAATAGTAAGCGTCCACGTTTTCTTTCGCTATTTTTTCATGTTTCTTGTTGGAGCCAATTAAAAGGCCTATACAGTCATGGGTCGCCGGTAAAAGCACTGGCACCCTGGGAGAAACCAGGCCTACTACCGCATTTGAACACCGGCTGTAAGTCAAAATTATGAGGTCGTAATCCTGGCTCCTGTCTATAATCTCCTGCAGTTTGTTATGCAATTTTTTGGGGTTGGCATGATATGAGTAATCAAGAAATTCGCAGTCGATATTGTCAGTGGCGCCAAGCCACTCCACTTCATTTTTTGAAGAAGCGCAGCCGATAAGCTTAATTTTCATTTTTCTACTCCTTCGCTAAATTCAATGATAAAATTAATTTTATTATAGCAAAAAACCCAGAATTTACTCTGGGTTTTTTGCTTTGCCTTAGCCTTTAAGGAGATATGAGGGAGGGTAAAGTTAATGTCAAGATATTTGACATTAACAAAATTGTGAACAAATTGTCTAGTTTATTTATACCACTAACCACCGGCTAAAAACAGAACTAATATTGCCCCATTCTTGTACTATCTTGCTGATATTCAGAATATGAATAATTTTATTATATTTTCTTTATATTCTTACATTATCCATAGAGCCTATTAGGCAAGCAGTTTTTTGCATAATTCAACTGCTTCATCGCCGGTCTCTGCCCAACCATCGGCCTTTATTTCATCGGCCCAAGCCTGACTGGTGGGCCCACCGCCGACAATTACCTTATATTTGTCTCTTACGTTTTGGGCTTCCAGATATTCGATTAATTCTCTTTGGGCATTCATGGTAGTGGTTAATAAAGCAGTGGCAGCAATAATGTGAGCGCCAACCTCTTCGGCTTTGGCCAGGAAATTCTCGGGTTTCTGATCGATACCTAGGTCATATACCTTAAAACCGGCAGCCGTAAGAAGAGCTGCGACTATATTTTTCCCGATATCATGGATATCTCCCGCAACGGTTCCTATAACAATTTTTCCGGCTGCTTCATCTTCAGCACTACCCATCTCGGCAATAGCAGGTTCCAGAACAGCCATTCCTGCTTTCATGGCGTCGGCAGCCATCATAACGTCGGGCAGGAATGCCTCACCGGCTTTCCAACTGTTACCGATCTCTTCAATTCCTTTAATGTAACCGTTTTTTACGGCTTCAACAGGGTTGATGTTTTCATCCAACACCCTTTGTGCCAGTTCAGCCGCCAAATCTTCATCACCATCAATAACCGCTTCTTTGATTTCTTCAAATAATTGGCTCATAACCTATCCCTCCGTTGTTTAAATTGTTTATAGTTTAAAACTACTTAAGAAGTTCTGCTGTACGTTTTTCGATAAAATTCTTTAATGCTTCGTCAAGCCCCGCATCAAGAGCCGGTGGTTCGTAGTTGGCCAAAACTTCCTGCCATTTCCTGTTTGCGCGCGCATTGGTATCAAGTTTTTCTTTGGCCCAGCCGTCATAAGACTGCCTGTCGCTTAACAGGGCCCGCCGCATTTCGAACTTATGATTTTTCTTGGTATGCTTCTGGGTCAGGAAGTGACCGCCGGGGCCTACATCAGCAATTACGTCAAAGGCAAACTTTTCTTCAGCAAAGTCAATACCGTTAAGGTACCGCAAAACCATACCGGCTATCTCGTCGTCAATCATGAATTTTTCGTAGGACATAGCCATAAAGTACTGGAGTATGCCCGCTGTATGCAGTACAAAGTTAATGCCTGTTGCACTGGTCGCCAGTAAAGTCATCATTGATTCATAGCCGGCCTGGGCATCGGCAATCTTGGCATCCGATAAACCGCCACCCCCACGGCTCGGTACTCCATAAAACCTGGCTAGCTGGGCGCTGGCCGAAGTGAAGAGGGCACATTCAGGGTTGCCGATGGCCAGTGAACCTGTGGCCATATCAGTGATGGCGGAAGTTGAGCCGTAAACCACCGGAGTTCCAGGGTTTATACTTTGAGCGAGGGTAATGCCCGCCAGTACTTCGGCATTTTGCAAAGCTAAGGCTCCGGCCAGGGTAGCCGGTCCTGTTGAACCTGCCATAACCAGGGAAGCAATGACCATGGCCTGTCCGGCCTCGGCATAAGCCATTAATGCTCCCAGCATGCGGTCATCATATTTCAGAGGAGTCACTGAGTTGATCAGGCAAATCAAAGCGGGTTTTTCTTTTATTACATCCCTTCCCCCGAAGAGCATGGCAGCCATTTCAATGGAATCCTCGGCTCTTTCCCGTCCCGAGGCGCTACCCATAAAGCACTTATCAGAGTTTTTAATATGGCTGTATATCATTTTCAGGTGACGGATACGGTCATCTACATCAGTTGGTTCAACCACAGTGCCGCCGGTCATGTGCATGTTTTTGCTGGCGCCCGCCAACTTAACAAAATTATCATAGTCAGCCATGGTAGCATTCCGCCGCGTCCCGTCAGCCTCATGGATAAAGGGAGCGCCGTAACCGGGCATATAAATAATGTGCTCTCCGCCGCAAATCAGATTGTTTTCCGGATTACGGGCATGCAGGGTAAACTGGGCAGGGGCCTTCTTCACCTGTTCTTCAACAAATTCCCGTTTGAAGTGCACCCTGTGGCCGTCTACTTTTTGGCCGTGTTTTCTGAACACCTCCAGGGCAGGTTCGTACAAAAACTCGACACCAATTTCCTCCAATATTTTCATGGTGTGATCGTGTACGGCCTGCACTTGTTCAGGGGTTAAAATATTAAATTTTGGTAGCATAATGAACACCTCTCTTTTATTAATTTTCCTTCTATCCGCCGATACTTTTACCCCGGCTGCTCAATTATAAATTAGAAACTTGCATATACCCAGGCTAGATTGCTGCACCGTCTTCCCGCAAGGCTTTGTAAATGCTGTAACACATTACTAACATGATGAGCATAAATGGAAACGCAGCGGCTATGGAAGCTGTCTGCAGGGCCTTTAACGCAGCGGTACCACCAACCAGGATCAGCATAATGGTGAAAACACCTTGCGCGATCCCCCAGAAACCACGCAGTTTTTCACTGGGGTTCATATCTCCGCCCGAAGTGAGCATGGCCAGCACGTAAGTTGCAGAGTTTGCAGCCCCGATAAAGGAAGCAACAATCAAGACAATTGCCAGGGGAGCAGTAAGTGAATATACCGGCAACTGTTTCAGGGTCGCAAACAGTGCTGTAGTGTAGTCCGCATTAACAGCAGCCTGAATGGCTCCATTGGACAATTTGTCCAGGTTGAAGGCCGCCCCGCCGTATATGGACAACCAGATGAAGGAGAACCCAACGGGCAGCAAAGTTACGGCCAGGATGAACTCACGAATGGTCCGGCCCTTGGAAACACGGGCTACAAACTGTCCGACAAAAGGAGCCCAGGCAATCCACCATGCCCAGTAAAACACTGTCCAGCCCTTTATCCAATCCATGTTGCCCATCCATAAACTCTGCCCGATAAAGTTCTGGAAATAGGCGCCAAGGGTATCGGTGAAGTTATTCAGAATAAAGACCGTACCGCCGAAGAGAAAGATGAATACCATAAAGGCAACGGAGAGCCAGACCTTGATATTGGCAGCGGCCTGCATGGCTTTATGCAGCCCGGAAACGGTGGCCAGGGTAAAAATGACAGTAATTACCGCGATAATAATAGAAATGGTAACAGGTGTCGCCTTGATACCCCAGATATACTCCAAACCGGTGGCAATTTGACTGGAACCAAGACCCAGACTGGTAGCTACGCCGAATACGGTAGCAAATACGGACAAGATATCAATGGCTTTGCCGATTGGTCCGTAAATCCGGTCGCCAATGAGCGGATAAAAAGCCGAACTGATCAGGAAGGGTAGTCCTTTACGGAACTGGAAGTATGCCAGGGCCAACCCACCTATGGCAAAGATAACCCAGGCATGGATACCCCAGTGGAAGAACACAATCCGCATAGCTGTATGCATAGCCTCGGGAGTACCGCCTTTGCCAAAGGGAGGGGATAGGTAGTGCATTATTGGTTCGGCAATTGACCAAAAGACAAGACCGATACCCATGCCCCCGCCAAAAAGCATAGCAAACCACTGGAAGTTGGTGAACTCCGGCTTGTCGTCTTCTTTCCCCAGCTTTATGTTCCCGTAGCGGCTGAAGGCAATGCCGAAAGCAACAACAATGAAAATAACAACCGCCAGCAAATACAACCAGCCAAAATTAGTTGTCAGAAATGCAAATACACTATTAACTACTTCACCCATCTGGTTGGGCAGGAACATGCCGAAGGCTACGAACAACAGGACTATGGCTGCAGAAACATATAAAACTGTATTATTTTTCGAGCCGTTTCCTATTGACATAAATTAGAATACCCCCCTTTCACTTTTAGAATATTTTTAGTAATGGGTGTTCAGTTGTACCTAACTTGGTGCCAACCACTTTATTGGCATAAGCAATCATGGCATCGGTGGTGGCTACGGCGCGGTATACCCACGGAGCGTTTGCTATTGGACCGTAAAGGATAAAGTCTCCGCCCTGGGTGATGGGATAAGTGAATACGGACGCACCGGCAACCTCAAAGTACGGCGTGCCTTTAGAGCGCATCTTCTTCCACAGGTAAAGAGCGTTAGACGGTGCACAGCCACCGGGATAACCGAACTTCTCTTTCACATCGTAAATAGCTTTAGTAGTCCAGCTGTTGCTGGCCACGTCCAGTACACCAGGGTCGATAAGGAACTGTTCTATCCCGGCTCTCTTGGCAGCCGCGATAAGGCCTTCATGCTTATCATCACCGGTCAGTAGTTCAAGCCTCTTAGAAGGCTTCAGGTGTTTCTTGCTGAAAGCAAGTATTACTGCAGTTTTTACTCCTGCTTCTTTAATGGCCGCCAATTCTTCTTCGGTATAGTTCTCTTCAATTGAGTTATAAATAATCCTGTTAATAACCGATGGGTCCTTGGCAAAGTTCTTCAGAGCGCCAATACGAATTTCCGGACTTACACTATCCAGCAGGATAGGGCAATCGGTATGCTTGAGAACGAATTCCGCATGCCGGGTCAAAGCTTCAATGCTGTCTCCGATAACATCAACAATTCTTGGGTTACCTGTTTCAGCGCTCAATTCAGCTTCCTGGTCAAGCAGGGCTTTAGCTGCATCCTCATCAAAAATACCCTTCTGCGGGTCCTTTACTATTTTGTGTCCCCGGTAGAACATACTGCCGATTAACACAGTAGGGTATTCGCCCGGCTGACCTCCGATCTTTACTCCGTTGATGTCATATACATGCTGTTCGGTTGTAAATCTGAACACTAATCAATACACCTCCGTTTTTTCTCTTCGCAAATCCATGATCATGGAATAGGCCATTAAAACCATCACAAACATGAAAGGAAAAGCGGCAACAATTGAAGCCGTCTGTAAAGCCGTCAGGCCTCCCGTTATCAGGAGTACAACAGCTATGGCTCCCTGTATCACCCCCCAAAATACTTTTGTTGAAGCTGCAGGCTCCAGACTCCCATGGGACAACAGCATTCCGACAACAAATGTCGCCGAATCTGCCGATGTAACAAAGAATGTTATTATTAATATCAGGGCTAACCCTGACAGTAAGCCCGTTAAGGGGTAATAATGGAACACCATAAACAGTCCAGAAGCAATATCCTTCAGAACTGCAGGGACAATATTCTGCCGCTGGATTCCGGCTAAATGCAGAGCTGTCCCGCCGAACACGCCCATCCAGAGAAAAGAGAATATTACCGGCGCAATTAAAACGCCTAAAACAAACTCCCTGATGGTTCTCCCTTTTGATATTCTGGCAATAAATCCCCCAACAAAGGGCGCCCAGGCAATCCACCAGGCCCAATAAAAGACGGTCCAACTGTTCACCCATCCGGTTTGCTTTACGGGATCAGTATTCAGACTCATCGATAAAAAACTTTGCATATATTGACCGACAGTAGCCGTCATAAGGTTAACCAGAAAACGCGTCGGCCCTATTATGGCCATAAAAATCAGCAGCAGAACAGCCAAGGCCACGTTAGTATTGCTCAGTATTTTAATGCCCCGGCCGATTCCCGATAAGGCCGAAAGAGTAAACAAAATTGTGATTATTACTACAATCCCAATATTAGTCCAAATTGAATTAGGTATATTAAAAAGGTATTTCAGACCGCTATTAATCTGCATGGTACCTAAGCCCAAGGAAGTGGCCACGCCAAAAATCGTGGCAAAAACGGCCAGCCCATCAAGCGCTTTGCCTACCGGTCCCTTAATCCGCTCACCGAGAATGGGCTGAAAAGTTGAACTGATCAGCATGGGCAGGTCTTTTCTGAACCCGAAATAAGCCAGGGCCAAACCCACGATTCCGTAGACTGCCCAGGGATGAATTCCCCAGTGAAAAAAGGTATAACGCATCGCAATTTCTATGGCCTCATCGGAATAAGGTTTGCCAAAGGGAGGATTGCTGTAATGGGACAGGGGCTCGGCCACACTCCAGAAAACCAGCCCAATTCCCATACCCGCGCTAAACAGCATGGCAAACCAGGAAAAGGTGCTGTACTCGGGCTCATCTTCCGGCCGACCAAGTTTAACGTTACCATATTTGCTGAAGGCCAAAATCAGGCAAAAAGCAACAAATCCCAAAACAATAAGCAAAAAGGACCAGCCAAAGTTACCGGTGATGAACTGCAGGGCATTCTGCAAAGCCTGATTCATGCGTTGAGGAAAAATTGAACCAGCCAAAACAAATACAACCGCCAGTATCCCCATTACCCGGCTTAGTGTTTTATCCTTTCTGACCAGCCCATCCGACATGGCACCCCCTCCAATCAATGCGCAAATTTTGTTTAAGTTTTTCGAATTTACTCGAATATTGTCGCAATTCTTATCTTAATTAGATGATACAAAATCAGGGCATATTTGTCCCTGGATTAATGCTGTACTTTCAGGTACAATATTGACTTTTTGCAGTAGTACTTTTTAGCACTTTCCGGTATGATCTTGCCTTTTCACCGACTTAGCTCTATTTTTATTAGAATGCCCCAATTAAAGATAAAACCCCCTAAGGGGGATGCAGGTTATGGACAAAGGTCTCCTAGATAAATGGGGGAGCTTAAATGTTATCCGGAGCGGATGAATCATTTAAGCTCCCCTTATCGTACCAACTTGAAACTTTTTCTTCAATCTGAAACTCTCTTTAGGGGGGTAGCTCTTCGATTGGCGGATTCTTGTGTTGTCAACCCGCATGGGTAAAGAGCATGCCCTGGGCAAAAGCTCCCTGAAAATCGGCGGTACCCGCTAATTCCAGAAATTCTACCATGCTGTTAATCTCCGTGGCCTCACTGCGCTTATCGGCAGACAACAGGGCCATTTTGGCTCCTTCTCCGGCCGCGTTACCTATAGAACGCACTTTTCCCTTTGCCCAGTCCGGCAAAAGACCTATGACCAACGCCTGCTCAATGTTCAAAAAGTTGCCAAAGGCTCCCGCTAACAGTACTTCCTCCACTTCCAACCCGTCAACACCGACCTTTTCAACCAGTAACTCCACGGCTGCTCTTAATGCCCCTTTGGCCAACTGAAGCTGGGAAACATCTTCCTGTGAGAAATATATCTCCCGGCCTCCGTTTTCCTCAGCCTTGCGCAGCACAAAGTAATATCCTTTATCGCCTTTTACCAGACGTTCTTTCAGAAATTGGGGCCCATTGTAATCCTCTGGCGCAACAAACCTGCCCCGTCGATTAATTAATTTGGCCTTAATCAGTTCACCCAAAAGGTCCACCAGCCCCGAACCACAGATGCCTTTGGCATGCTCCTGCCCGATTATCTCCAGCCTGATTTCCGGCAAAAGCTGTACTTTACTTATGGCCCCCGTCTCAGCCCTCATCCCGAAGGTGATCTGAGCGCCTTCCAGGGCAGGCCCGGCTGCTGCTGAACAAGCGGCCATCCGACCGTGTGCATTAACAACCAATTCGCCATTAGTACCTATGTCAATCAAAAGGTTAACTCCTTTTTTTCGGTGCAGGCCGCTGGCCAGAACAGCGGCTACTGTATCCCCTCCCACAAAGCCTGCGATAACAGGAAATACCCAGACCCGGGCCCGTGGGTTGACATTTAGGCCAAGTTTATGGGCGTAAACCTCCACAGGATGTTGAATCACCGGTAAGAAAGGAGACCGACCCAGGTTCTTGGGGTTAAGACTAAGGGCAAGGTGATGCATGCAGGTATTCCCGGCCAGAGTTACCGCATAGATATTTTCCGCCGGTACCTCGGATTGTTGTATCACTTTTTCCAGCAGTCCATTAATAGTCCCTATAACCTTCATTTGCAATTGGGTTAAATTATCTTTATCCTGGTAAACAGCATTGATGCGGGATATTACGTCGGCGCCAAAAACCCGCTGAGCATTTAAATCGGCGCTTACAGCCAACTCCTCACCGGTATTCAGGTCCATCAAATACCCGACCACCGTCGTGGTCCCGATATCTACAGCCAGGCCATATAAGGCCCCGGTGGTATCGCCGGGTTCAACATCTATTACCTCGTCGCCCGCGCACACTAAAGTGAGACCTTTTGCCTTGCTACCCGTTTCAGCAAAATGCTGTAAAATTGTCAAATCCCGTGGAATCCGGTAACCAAGCCCTCTGACCTGTTCCTCCAGTCCGTCCCAAAAAGACCTGTTCCCCTGTACATTTCCTTCAATATAATGCTTGCTGAACCCGGGGTTTAGGGCGAAAGCAGGTTTACTGCCCGAAGATAAAATACGGGTGCCAAGGTTATCCAGGCCTTCAGGCAGTTCCACCCATGTATCTTTCTCAACTTTATAGGTACAAGCTAAAACCTGTTTTCTGTCAATGCCGTTCAGTAAGCCTATTGTTATTTTACACTGGCCACACTTGCCCTGTCCCCCGCAGGGGAAATCCATTTGAAACCCGGCGGTCTTAATAACCTCCGATAACCTGGCGCCTTTTTCAACCTGCCATTCTTGCCCGTTATTGAAAACAATTCTTACTTTGTCCATAATTCCCTCCAAGTGAATCAAGCCCCTGGCGGGGCTGTAATTTTAATATAAGGTCTGGTTTGACACGTTATTTAAGAAACCGAAATAAAACCTACTTCACCCGTTATCAGGCGGTTAGCCGCCTCAATGGCATGATATGAATCTGCCGCATAAGCATCGGCTTCTATCGCTAGGGCAAATTCCGGCGTTACAGGTCCGCCGCCTACCAGGACTTTGGTATGATGCCGTAAACCTTCTTCTTTCAACCGGGCAATGACATCACCCAGTTCGCCCATAGTAGTTGTTAACAGGGCTGACATGGCCAAAATGTCTGGCTTGTATTTTTTCACAGCCTTCACAAAATCGCCGGCCGGCACATCAATACCGGCATCAATAACCGAATATCCCGCTCCTTCCAACATCATGGCCACCATGTTCTTGCCGATATCATGCAGGTCACCGGCAACGGTTCCCACAACTACGCTTCCTTTAAATGCAAGCCTGCAAGATGTGAGAAGCGGTCGCAAGACATAAAGACTGGCATGCATAGCCCTGGAGGACATCAACACATCGGGAATAAAAATTTCGTTATCACGAAATTTTTGCCCGACAATTTTCATACCCGGCATTAACCCTTCTTTAATTATTATTTTGGCATTGATACCCACGGCCAGTGCCTTTTCCGTTAAATTTTTAACAACCTGGGCATCGCCTTCCAGCAGACCTTCCTGTATTTGTTTGATGATCTGTTCCATATTGTCTACCTTCCTTCAGCCTGTCACGCCATTTGTCTGAACTGGCTTGGCGTCATCCCTTCTTTGCGGCGGAATACCTTGGAAAAATAGCTCGGGTCATTGTAACCAATCTTTTCAGCTATTTCTTCAATCTGGTAAGCAGGGTTACGCAGCAGCTTTTTTGCCTCTTCTAACCTCACCTTAGTCAGATAATCCATAACAGTCAAACCCTGTTCTTCCTTAAATATGCGGCTGATGTAATAAGGACTGAGATATACAGACTCGGCTATTTCTTCCAACGTCAGGTTTTTGTAATAGTTCTTCCTAATAAAGGCTTTAACTTGATTAATGATATGGTGATTTTTTACCCTGTCATGCCGTTGAACGGCTTTAATGTATTTTTCCAATGCCTGAATGGCATAGAGGTCAATCTCTTCAATAGTGTTGCATCTGTTAATATCCTGGACAAATTCCGTATTGATGCCCAGGACCTGTTCTGAATCGGCTCCGCCTTCCACGGCGGCACGCGACATAAGCACTACCAGTTCCAGCACCCTGGCCTTGATAACGGGCAGTTTGGCCGCTCCTATAATAAAGATGTCAGCCAACAGGGCCTGGAAAATTTTCTTGGCTGTTTCGATATCACCAAGTTTAATTTTACTGACCAATTCCCGTTCCTTATCAAGGGAATAACTCAACTGCAAATTGCGGGCACTAAGTTTTTCTTCCAGCACCTTGCGGTTTTGAATCTCCTCATTCAGTATAGATTGCTGCACGGCCAGTTCATGCCGGTGCTGCAGGTTTTCCCAACCGGCTTTCATAATATAGTTAGCTGTTACGAACAGCAGGTCAGCGGCAGCCTTTACTTTTTTACCGGATACCACCTTTAATTCCTTGGCGGCCTCTATTAACGGGCCAAAGTCATCAGTGAGGTTTTTATTAAATTGCTTTAGTTCTATCCAGAAGAAATCTTCCGGTTCCCACATGAGAACCTGTCCACAAATAATGGAACCCAAATGTTCGCCGTCGATTATGATAGGCGCTGCCCATTCTATTAAACCGGCCGGGCAGCGAAAGATATAAGGCTCACCAAATAAAGCAGCCTGTTTGCCGGCCCTGGCGTAAGCCCCGGCACAACGATGAAGCCCTTTTTCCCGTTGGTATTGCCATATCAACTGGCAGAACTTACAGTTTTTCTGGGCATCCTCTTTACTGAATATGGACCGCCCTTCCGTATCAACTATATTGGCAGTCAGGCCGGTAGCATTTGTAAAAGAATCAAGAATTTTTTTCAGCACTTCTTTATCTACTATTTCCAAAAGACGGCTTCTTTTCGAGGCTTTTTTGAGTTGACTTTGTTTGGTTTTCATCTGAGCCATCTCGCCACCGCCTTTCCATCCTTAATACCAGTGTACATAATCTCCTTATTTTATTTATAACACCCACTCACAAATAATTACAGGTAAATATTTGTCCTTTCCGGTACAATCCTGCTTTATATTGAAAAGCGGCAATTTTCTTAATATTTGTTTCTCCACATTATTATCAAACCCTTTGGGTAAATGTTGCCAGAGTTGCAACAAAATAGCAGGTTCATGGTTCATAAATCATTTTTCTGGTCATGCCCCCGTCAATAACCAGATTAGCGCCTGTGATAAAATCGTTTCCTTCAGCGGTTAAAAAAAGGCAGGCACGGGCAATATCTTCAGGTTTACCCACCCGCCCGGCAGGATGTTGTAAATGGTCGATTTCCCGCAATAGGGCATAATCGCCCAATTCGATCCACCCTGGACTTACAGCATTTACCCGAATCTTATCTCGACCCAATGACACAGCCAAAGCATGCGTAAGGGCAACAATTCCTCCTTTGGAGGCGGCATAAGCTTCTGAATCGGGTTCGGACATTATTGCCCTGGTAGACGCAATATTTACAATGGCCCCTCCCCCGTGCTTTCGCATTACTTTGGCCGCTTCCCGCGCACACAAAAACACCCCGCGCAAGTTAATATTAATTATCTCATCCCATTCCGCAACGGTAATTTCGTAGGGCGATTTCCACCTGGAAACACCGGCATTGTTAATTAATATTTCAATGCGTCCATAAGTTTCTTCGGCAAACTTCATCAAGGCTAATATGTCATCGGGACGGCTGACATCAGTCTGGTAAAAAATAGCCTGACCGCCTGCTTTTTTTATAACCTGCTCCGTTTCTTTACCTGTTTCAGGATTTCTTTCTGCGATTATGACCCGGGCATTATGTTCCGCATACATCCGCGCCACCGCCCGGCCTATGCCACTGCCTGCGCCGGTAACAATAACCACTTTGCCGGTAAAGCTCATTTGATCCCCTACCTCTCAAGTTTCGCTAAATTTCGCCTTTCATCTTTTTCACCTGAATATATATAGCACACTCAACACGCTTTTTCTCCAGTTGGCACCCTATATCATAAGGTTCAAGCAGGGTCCCGTTAAAAGCATGGGCATTAGCGTGGCAGCCACCGGAACAGAAAAACTTAGCCCAGCATTCCCGGCACTTTTGCTTGTTATAAATATGGGCCTGCTGAAATTGTTTCATGATGTGCCTTCTGTCCTCAAAGATGCCGTCGAAGACAGTACCTAACCTGTATTCCCGTCTGCCGACAAATTGATGGCACGGATAAAGGTCGCCTTCAGGCGTAACAGCCAAATATTCGTGGCCGGCGCCACAGCCTGATAATCTCTTGGGCAGGCAGGGACCATGCTCTAATTCCAGGTTGAAATGGAAAAAGTTGAATTCATTCCTATTACTATAATGCTCCAGATAGCTTCTGGTCAGCTTTTCGTATTCCGCAAACAATACAGGTAGGTCTTCTTCGCGGAAAGCATAATCGTTCTCAGCCCCTGCCACAACCGGTTCAACAGACACATGTTTAAAACCCAGATCATCTACCAGGTGCAGTACATCAGCAGCAAAGTCCAAGTTAAACCTGGTAAATGTGCCCCGTACATAATAATTTTCATTATGGCGGGACTGCACCATTTCTTTTATTTTATGCGTGATGGTATGGTAGCTGCCCTTACCGGCGGGAGTCAGGCGCATGCGGTCGTTTACTTCCGGCCTGCCGTCCAGGCTTAATACCACAGCTATGTCATTATCATTCAGGTAATTGATTATTTCTGCATCCAGGCGGACGGCATTGGTTGTTAAAGTAAATTTAAATTCCTTGTCGTGTTTTGCTCCCTGTTCCCGTCCATAATGGACAATCTGCTTTACTACATCCATATTCAGCAATGGTTCGCCGCCAAAAAAGTCGATTTCACAATGCTTCCGGCGCTGGCTGCTTTGCACCAGAAAATCTATAGCCGCTTTGCCCACCTCAAAGGGCATAAGACCTTTTTCCCCACCGAAATGGCCCGTTCCGGCAAAACAATATTTACACCTGAGGTTGCAATCATGGGCAACATGTAAGCACAGGGATTTAACCACCGGGTTTTCCGGCAGACTGTATTCCCGGGGAATACTGTCCGCTGAGAACAAAAGCCCCTGCTCAATTAAATCTTCTATCTCGTTAATAACTTCCAGCAGTTCTTCATTTTTGTAATGCCGGCTCAGGTTCCTTAAAACAAGGTCCCGGACTGTCTCCCTGTCTTTTTCAGCATATTTTTCGTAATAATCCAAAACGTCCCAGGTAACGTCGTCCACAACATGGACCGCTCCGCTGTTTACATCCAAAACTATTTTTTTATCATCAAATTTAAATTTATGTATCACTTCTATCTCCCCTGATTAGCTTTTTCGCTATCCACAAAAAAAGGCCTACAAAATAAAAACCCAATCCCTCCGGGGATCAGGTTGTTTGCTTTTTTACTTTATGTACTGCTTACTTAGAGCAAACCTGATTACCTACTGTACAGGAAGTCTTGCAAGCTGACTGACAGGAAGTCTGGCACTCTCCGCAGCCGCCGGTTTTCAAGGTAACTTGTAAGCTCTTTTTGTTTACGGTTTTAATATGTTTAGCCATTAACCTATCCTCCCCGTTCATCTTTTTTATTTATGTTATTTTTCTAAATCAATTACTGATTATGCGCATAATAATGGAGCGGATGACGGGATTCGAACCCGCGACCTGCGGCTTGGGAAGCCGTTATTCTACCACTGAACTACATCCGCTCGTCTAGTCTATTATATATTATATGCAAGTTGGGCTTTTTATGCAAGTGGAGGAATTAGGATTATTGATTTGATACAAGTTTTTTAATTAGTTTGACGTCCGTTTCAAGTTGGCCTACTCTTGCAGCAATCTCATTGATTTTTACTTCCTGCTCTGTGTTATAAGCTACCTGCGCATAAATTAAATCTAAATTTCTTATAGATACCTTCAAAACCGTCATCAACTTTTTTCCAGGTTGTCAACTCTTTTGTCGAGGCCGTCAAACCTTTTTTCCAGGCTATCAACCTTCTTATCAAGGCCGTCAACCTTCTTGTCTACGCTATCCACCCTTTTATTGAGGGATTCTCTTCCGAAACAATACTTCCTTTCATATTTTTTCCCTGACTTAATTATATTCCTCGCTGTAAAAAAACGCAACGGTGTATTAATTCTTCAAAAACACATACAACAAAAAAAAGCGCTGAATTTCAATTCAGCACTTTCCGTAATATTCCACTTGGTGACCCCTACGGGATTCGAACCCGTGTTACCGCCGTGAAAGGGCGGTGTCTTAGACCACTTGACCAAGGGGCCGCATAAAATGGTGAGCCATGCTGGACTCGAACCAGCGACACCCTGATTAAAAGTCAGGTGCTCTACCAACTGAGCTAATGGCTCAAAAAAGCGTCTCACAGGTTTATATATTACTATAAGATATGGTTTATGTCAACAGTTTTTATATACGATTGTGTTTATTCTGTGATAATGTCACCTTGAAATATTTCTGAGAAAATGTCACTTCTGTTAAAATGAAAGGATGATATTATCAATGACACAGGATGAACGAAACAAACTGTATATGGCCCGTTGTCTAATCGACGGGAAAATGACCATCAGAGAAGCGGCGGAGATTTTAAGCCTAAGCGAACGCCACGGGCATGGCAGAAGGCGCTTAGTTATTGCATAACAAACAGTCTATACAGCGCTGTCGAATTTAGAGATGCCGCCCGTTATTTCCAAGGTACGATAGAGCAGGAAATTGAACGTCTTGAACAGGAACCAAAGGTAGTTATATTGCCACAGGTTACGACTCAAAAGCGGTCGTTATCCGAATATGCTGTACTGGCCAAAGGGGGTGAAACAGAATGAACCTTCTTTACACAGTACAGGAACAGCTTAATAGCCTGGCCATGGTATATGCTGCAAAGCAACTCGAAGATATACTTGAAAAAGCCCAAAAAGAAGAATGGACGCCGCTGAAGACGATTAAGGAATTGCTCGAAGCCGAATAAAATGGGCGACAGGACCGAGGCAGACTAAGACGGCTGAAAGCGGCAAATCTGCCGTATATGAAAACACTGGAAGACTTTGATTTCGGACTTCAAAACATTGTTTCGAAAAGATAGATGAAACAGCTCACTGATATGGCATGGCTGGAAGGCGCCTACAACATTATGTTCCTGGGCCCTCCCGGTGTTGGTAAAACCCATCTTGCTGTATCCCTGGGATTGGCAGCGATAGATGCCGGATACCGGGTATATTTTACAACCATGGATGACTTGGTACAGGCTTTAAAAACCGAAATGATATCGGGTAAAAGCCGGAAAAAACTTAAGATACTGTATGCAGCTAATCTTGTCATACTTGATGAAGTTGGTTTTCAGCCCATAACCAGACAGGAAGCCAATATGCTTTTTGGCCTGATAAACAAGCTATACCAGCAAACCTCCATCATCATTACATCCAACAAAGGCTTTGAGGAATGGGGAGAATTCCTGGGAGACCCGGTCATCACATCAGCCATGCTGGACCGGTTAATGCATAAATGCGAGCTGTTTAATATGACCGGTGATAGCTACAGGTTAAAACACCGATAAACAATACTGAACACGTAAAACAATTTCCAATTTTAAAGGCGAAAATGCTGTATTTTTATTGACCGTTAACAATTACTATTCTACTAATAACTGTTTGACAAAAGATGACGCAAATAAAGCCAAAAACTTAGAAACCACACTACAGAAACTTACAGAGGATGATTTTAATAGAGTATACCGCCATGGATGGGAAGTCACAAATTTTACTTTACAGTCTCGTTGCCCTGAGTTGTTCGGGCATAGATAATTTGAATTTATAAATGATTAAAAATGAAAGAAAAGGTCATGAGGTTAAGCCTACGATATTATCTGCCGCAAAGGCTCTTTCTGAAATATGAAGGTTTACATTCTGCTTAATTTTAACTTTTGACAATGTCTTAGCTGAAAAATTCACCCCTCAGTTTATCACAATGCATAATAAGATAAATTATTTCAGGCGGTGTTTCCATGGAAAAAGTTGAGCCCATCCGGGACCCCAAAAAGATCGAACACCTGAAAAAATATCTTTTAGGCGCCGGCAACATGAGGAATTATGCTTTGGTTGTCCTGGGACTTAATTCCGCCCTTCGGATCAGCGATATTTTATCACTTACCTGGCAGGACGTTTATGATTTTGAAGAAAAACGATTTAAGACCCATGTTTATATTAAAGAAAAGAAAACGAAAAAAGATAAAAAATTCCTACTGAATGGCAAGGCCTTAGAAGCCCTTGAGAGGCTTTTAAAAGATAAGGGCAGTATACAACCCTATGAATATATTTTTAAAAGCCGCGAAGGGGAAAATAAACCCATCACCAGAGTAATGGCCCTGAAAATAGTCAAAGAGGCAGCTGCAGCTGTAGGGGTCAAAGATAGGATAGGGTGTCATTCACTCAGGAAAAGCTTCGGTTACCATTCATGGAAGAAAGGCGTTCCTTTGCCCCTTCTCTGCGAACTATTCAACCATTCAAACCAGGTTATAACTAAACGTTATTTGGGAATAAACCAGGATGACATAGACCAAGTTTACCGGACAGTTGAGCTATGATTATAAAACGTAATGCGACCCAAAAGCGGTCTCGGCATATAAAATTTGGCAATTGCTATAATGTTTAAAACTTGTTAAAAATGAAAAAACTAAAGAAAACCAAAAAATAACTTCACGTTTTCGTGAAGTTATGCTATAGTGGTATTGAAGAGGTACTACCACCATAGTGGTATAAAGTTTATTTTTGTGGCTAATCGTGAGTTCCGCCGGTCTATTCCCTTATATCTTTTTGTGCGGGGAATTGCCTCAACTGAGGTTGAACGGGCTAAGGCGCAGGGATAACCTGAGACGCAAGGAACCCACGTGAGAATGCCACTTTTAATTCTTTCTGACTTCTTTTTCGCCGAAAATAAAACGGTGAATTTTTTTATAATTAAATGGATCTTGACCATGAAGATTCCTTCTGAAGGTGCCTGCTACGATATCAGTAGCCTGCAGAGGGAAGAAATTTTGAGAACTTTTAAATTCAATTGTAAGGTTAGGCTGGCCTAGTTCATTTATAAGGTATGCTTTTATTTGTTCCTGCTGGGTACGTTTCTCGCGCTTAAAATCGTCCAGGAAAATATCAAAATTAACCTGGTCTACATCTTGAACTCCGCAGAGAATTAACAGTTCCTTTGCCATGAATTTGTAGCGTTCAACTTCATTTGAAAATTTAACCTGGTTCATGTTAAACCATACAGCATAAATTTCGACTTTTCGTCTTTCATAAAAGAGGGAGTGTAACACCCATTTTTTAACTATAGGGTATTTACTATGTACCACATGCTCATGAATTTCCTGGAGCATGATTTTCTTCTTTCCCTTACAATTATGGTTATATTCCCGGATTTTTTTCCTTACTCCCTTGATAGCAGAAGATAAAACTTCAATATTTTCCGCTTTAAGCGCGGCCAACACGAAAAATCGGTTTCCGCCCGGGCCGTCAGTACTATCATAGCTTTCATCTATAAAAATGCAACGCATATTATCTCCTTTTTGTAAGTATGGATTGAAAATACTCATTACAATTATAAACTATATAAAAGGGAAGTGCTTATTTTTTAGTAATATGCAAACGAACATAGGCTACGCATCCCCAGCCAGGTCAACCCCCGGAGCAAAAAATTCCCACCCGGTTGAAATACAACCAGGTAGGAATTTTTTTGCGTAGCCGTAAGGCAGCCGGTATCGGCTGGAAGTTGATTGAGATTTACCACAATTACACATTTACATACATTATACAAACATATTGATTTTTTGCCGCAATTGAGCATATTGAGTAATTTTTTAACACCGGCAAGCCGTCACTGTGCCGGTGTTTTTGCATGCTCAACTGCGGAAACACGGCTTTATGTTAGGTGATGTCTCCCGGCATATTTCGGATTTTCTTTAACACATATCACAATTTTTACTATAAACTTTGTAATCCTGTTTGCTGGTCGTGGGCAGTAAAATAATCGGTTTTATTGCCCGTAGGAATATCGGGGTCTTCTACCCTATTTGGGTTATTTTCCAAATTAAAAAAGCGAACGAGTACAGTTGCTACCTCAGCTCTTGTTGCCAAATTTCCTGGTCTAAAGGTTCCATCAGGATACCCGTTTATTAGCTTAGCTTTACTTACAATAAAAACATGCCCCTTCTTTATGATGAAATTTTGATCCTTAAAGTCTAGATTCCCTGTGAAATCTCTTGCTTCATTTTCCTTATCCATTGCTCTCGCAAGCATTACAGCTATCTCTTCTCTGGTAATCTTTTTTTTTGGTTCAAATTTCCCTACATAATCTTCCTTCAAAATGAAGCCTGCCTTTAAAGCTGCTCCAATATAACCGTTACTCCATCTGGTGGGAGATACATCGTCAAATAAAGATGTTTTTTCGATATCAATTTTTTTTAGTTTAATCAAAGCAGTTACAAATTCCTCTCTAGTTATTGTGGAATTCGGTTTAAAGCCCCCATTTTTATACCCTGCCAAAACTTTTAAGTTACAAAGAGTTTTAATGTCTTTTGCTGCCCAATGCCCTTTAATATCAAATAAGATTTTATCTGCTTCAGCATCTGTCCAAGGTCTATCCCAAAGCGGAGGAAGGCCTCTGTTATATTCATTTGTAGAATAAGCGGTACTGGGATAGAATCTAGTAAAATATTGAAACACTCTTGTATAAGCCAGTGGTTTAAAATCTATCACCTCTCCGGTTGTATAACTGACTTTTTCTAAATACCAACGGGTATCCAAGTCATCACCCACCCGTTCCCAACTAACATAGTTCCAAACCCAGTAACCGTCTGTTTCATCTTTTTTAACCTCAACTACCTTATACGGTTTTTGACTTAAAATCTGATTATCCACAACTTTTGTCGGGTACATTTGCTTTGTCGATGCAAACGTTGGAAAAACAATTAATAAAAGACAAATCATCGTAACAACAGATAAAATCTTATTTCTCACTCAAAATCCCTCCATCAGTAAACTTATGGTTTTTTAATATTGACCCCAGAGTACGGAGATTTCACCGTCACGGTAGGACTGCCAGTTACCCGACAACCCCCGCACAGATCCCGGCGTGCGGAACTACCGCACCGGGCTCTTCAGCAATACTCACTTCCGTAATCAGACAAATTCAAATAATCCCATAGTAGTTGTAATAGCCTCGAAGTTTCGGGTTTAATTGCCCGAATAGCTTTAATAGCCGGTTGTTCCGGTTCTCCCGGCACCATTCTTTGAATGCCTGCAGGGATTTCCGAAGTTTCTTCCCGGAGGTTCTCCTCTTAATTATGTCTTTCCCCTGTCGTGACGTTCTCCATCGGTATTCGAAGCCCAAGAACTCAAAGCTTTGGTTTTCTTCCTTGCGAAATCGGGTGAACCGGATTATCCGGGTCTTTTCTTCTGCTAACTCCAGCCCGAATTTCTTTAGTCTTTCCCCCAGTAGCTTGTAGAAGTTCTCGGCATCTTTCTTATACCTAAAAGCGCAGAAAAAATCATCGGCAAAACGGCAGAGGTATGCCTCTCCTTCACAATTTGGCTTTATTCTCTTCTCAAACCATAAGTCCAGTACATAGTATAGGTAGATATTGGCCAGTATCGGACTGATAATACCTCCCTGAGGTGTTCCTGCCAGCGGGTATTCTACCTGGCCTTCCTCCAGTACTCCGGCCTTTAGCCACTTTTGAACTAACCGGATGAACGCCCGGTCATTTACCCTTTCTTCCAGCATTCTTATCAGCCAATTGTGGTCCAAGTTATTGAAAAAACCCCTAATGGC
Organism: Thermincola sp. GK-1; assembly: GCF_059412445.1. Classification (NCBI taxonomy): domain Bacteria; kingdom Bacillati; phylum Bacillota; class Clostridia; order Eubacteriales; family Thermincolaceae; genus Thermincola; species Thermincola sp. GK-1. The sequence continues at coordinate 141,537 of NZ_JBSQAT010000001.1, read as the reverse complement.
CGTGTTTTGCCTGGTTCTTTGGGGATGTTTACTCTTCTGACCAGTTTTGCCCGGTATCTTTTTGTCTTTAGTGCTGCTACTATGTCCTGTATATTGGTGTCTAGGTTTTCCGCAAATTCTTTTGCTGTCACCTTGTCGACACCAGCAGCAGCACGTTTGTTGATTCTTCTCCAAGCTTCGTGCAAGGCTTGATGGTTTAGTAGCCTATACAGGTTTCTGAACCGGTATTTCTTGAATTGCTTTGCCTTCTGCGCTATTCCCTGCAGTGAGTTTTGCATTAATTGCTCCGGTCCTGCATGTCCGGTTAATGTTTCCTTTGCAGGGTACATATTGCCGTCAACCCCTTTCCCATGTAGCCGGCTTTCCCGACTTCAGAGTAGTATGGGTTGATCCGACTTCCTGTAAGTCTTCAGCCTTCCTCTTTTTCGATTGTCAGGCCTACCAACCGAGTTGGTTGGAACCGACAATTCGGCGCAACACTCGATACAGGTGGCTGGTTAGGCCTTACCCGACAGGGACTTTCACCCTGCTAGAAGAACCAAGCTTTGCTTGGCGCACTAACGCATTGAAGCTAAATGAACTTGTCTCGCCCGCACGGCTGGTGCGGCTTTTGCTCCTGCATCTCTCACTTACCGCAAAAACTGTGACAGTAGGAGGACGGAAAAGTTGGGCCGGAGCAACAGCGGAGCCGTTTTGGCTGTTGTTAGATCAAGCACGGCGGCTTGCATTGAATCATAGATAAGTTTTTTTGTTTATAAGATGCCTTTAGCCTGTAGAACACCATAAATTGTAGTTCCAAAGTCATATAATTTTACCAAAGTATCAACGTCACTTGTTACTTGGCCAATCTTCTCCATAATCTTTCTATACTTCGATTGATCTACTGCTTTATTTTTTTCTTTAGCAATACTTAACATTTCAACAACTACATCAAAAATTTGAGTATTGCCTTTCCGTTACACCCCTTGGTAAAATGTTAGCAGATGTAATTTGTTGAGGGGATATCGGCTGTAAGTATTGCTTTTCGAGGATGAATACTTCAGCCGGTATCCTTTTTGTTATGCCATGGATATTGGCATTACCGGTTCTATCAAGCCATTCCAGGCATTCTGTGTTAAATGAAGCTAAATCAACAAAAATCCTGTGGGCTGCAAAGTTGTTCTTTACATATTTAACTACTGCTTCAACCTTGCCTTTGCTCTCTGGATCAGCTGCGCGGCATAAATGAACTTTGAATTTCGTGGCCTGGCGGTATCGTTCAAATTCATGGGTGTAAATAACATCACCGTAATTTTCACTAACAGCCACTATTTTATCTTGATCAAAGACCAATTCCTTTGGAACACCACCGAAGTACTCAAAAGCATGATTGAGCATTTCCACAAGCTTAGCCGTAGTTAAAGGCTTGTCCCACCACTCAGCGTATTTGTACCTGGAGTGTGATAAGACCATACCCATACAGTAAAGCTTGGTTGCTGACCCATCGGCTCGGTATACCACTTTTTCACCGAAATCAACTTGTGCCTGGTAACCTATAGGCGGGTCAGCCACAGCTTGATAATGTCTAGCCGGTGCACTTTTAGGAATATTGTGTTTTGCTCTTAACTTATGTACAAAATCTCTGACAGTTCGATCTTTACCATGGTATGAGTCTGGATATCGCTCTTTAATGAATTAAGCATATCAGACAACGAGGTTATTTTGGTCAAAAACATCCGTTTTTGTTTGCCGAAATTCATCCATTTTATTTTACCACTTACACTAATTAAACTATAGCCCACAATGTCAAGGGGAGCCGCGCCTTCTTTGGGTGTTTTAAATTTTCTTGCCTTGGAGGGGGGTGACATTTTTTCAGAATAAAACTACCCCTTTTTAGGTGACATTTTCATAGAATATTGACACACTTTTTATATACGAGCTTTTTTCTTTGTACAATTTTTTCGCTTTTTAAGGACATGATAAGGCTAACTTTGGAATTTCCCCTTTATCCAGACAGCGCTCTACTTCTACCAAATATTTTTCCATCATTAATTTTATTACTTCTTTAAAAAGGCCTTCTTTGTTGCCGTAATAATAATTTAGCTGGCTTAAAACAACCCCGGCTCTTTCTGCGATGTGTCTTAGGGAGACATTGGCATAGCCTTTAGCGGAAATGCACTCATAGACCGCATCAAGTATCTTTTGAGACTGGCTCACTCTTTCAGCCGCATCACCCATAGACATTGTAATACCCCTTTCCTGATAATTCGGACATCCGACTTACTAAATAAAAGTTCAACAATTCCTGTCTGCTTTGTCAAATTGACTTTTTTGGTTTTTTGGGTATAATTTTCTTTAGATAGAATTTTGTGTTGACCCAAAGGGAGAGATAGATCTTGAAAATCGATTTCTTAATAAACCTGTTATTGTTATTTTCGTTGTTTTCTTTTGCCGGATGGGTTCTGGAAACAGTTTATGCCAGTATTAAAGCAAAAAGATTTATTAACAGGGGATTCTTACGCGGGCCCTTTTGCCCGGTATATGGTTTTGGATCTCTCGCTGTCATTTATTCTTCCGCCGCGGTGGACAGTCTTTTTGAAATGCCTCTGCACTCCCAAATTGTCAAAATCATTGCGGCAATAATGATTACCACAATACTGGAATACTGTACAGGTTTCGTACTCGAAAAACTCTTCAACTGCAAATGGTGGGACTACAGCGACGAATTTTTAAACATTCAAGGGAAAGTCTGTCTGAAATTTTCTCTTTTATGGGGTTTTCTGGCCTATATCCTGATTGAAATCATATACCCGCCGGTTTCCGGGTTGAGCGCTTCCCTGCCGCAACCGGTAAGATTTACCGCAGTTTTCATTGTAACAGTTTACTTAATAATAGACACCGTAATAACAACAGGCGATATTTTGGATCTGAAACGAATTATCCAGGCTTATCACAAAAACCCGCTGGAGAAACCTATTGCCGCATTCGCCAGGTATAAAAGAATCTTTATGGCCTTCCCGCAGCTTTATTTTATAAATATCGGTAAACTAAATCACGAAATCAGAGGTTATATATATGACAAAACAGCAAAAATCAAAACCCAAATTAAGAAATTGCACGCCTGATAAACACGAATATGAACAGTGCGTAAGCGAGTTATTGGCCGACAATACTGTGCAAATGATGAAACGATTCAGGCATCATCATTCGGTAACATGTTTTGACCACTGTTTAAATGTATCGGTATACAGCTTTTTAATTTGCAGGGCCCTGGGCCTGGACTATAAATCGGCTGCCAGGGGCGGACTGCTGCACGACCTTTTCTTATATGATTGGAGAACTACGGAATTGAGCGACGGAAAGCACGCTTTCCGCCACCCAGAGATAGCCTTGACCAACGCAGGGAAAATATGTAAATTAAACGAAATCGAGCGCGATATCATAAAAAAACATATGTGGCCGTTAACTTTAAGGTTTCCGCTGTACAAAGAATCGTTTGTGGTCTGTTTTGTGGATAAATACTGCGCGGCGGCGGAAATTATCCACTCATCCGCAACAGTTCTGTCCATAAAGATATCAAAGCTGGTATTTAACCTGAAAAACTTGTCACTTTTTTAAAATTTACAGTTTAAACAAGAAATCGGTGAGAATTTCCGATTCTTCCGGGCTGAGTTCATCCAGACACTTGACGAACCTGCCGATTAATTCCGTTATCTGCAAGCTCATCTCCCTACCGGCGGTTTGTATGGCGGCGCCTGTTACCGTACCGACAAACAGTGTCAGTTGTAATTGCGGTTTTACCGAAGCGGAAGTTAGCCGCTTGATTAATTCCTTTTTCCTTTTTCCCAGTCCGCTAAGGTATACGCCAAGCAGCCCAAGGATATAGGCGCAAAATTCTACCCTTGTATGCACACCGGAAACCGCATTTACGATTTTTTCAACAGACTGGCTTAAATTTAGATTGCTAAGCCCTTCTAAGAAAGGCAGCACCTTTTCCCTAACCTTGTCCCACTCTTCCCGGCCTGAGATTTCTTTCCGGGATCGGCTAAACAGCCGCTCTGCCTCGGGCGTAGGAGAGAATACTATCAGCGATCGCCCTGTTTCATTAGGGTTCACTGTATAACCGCGCTGCAGGTAGCCTTTCTTTTCCAACTCCCTGAGCACATCGTAAGCCGTCCATTTGCTTACGCCAAGCGCTTCCGCAATAGCGCCGTAATGCACGGGCAGTTTCGTCTTCTCATATAGTTTCATAATCAACCCGAGAAACTGTTTTCTTCGTTCTGTAAGGCTCATTGAAAACATCCTCTGCAAATTTAATATGAATAATCATAAAACTGTGTGTAAAACATTCTTCTTTGCTGTTCCCGCGTTGGGTGTATCTCAAAACGCTAGGTAATCTGCATTATGTTACCTCTTTTTGCCTTGGGAGCCTATGTATTTCTTTATATTATACCGCAAGTTATAACCTATGGAAAGAAAAACCAGCCATTCATCCCTCTGCTTTTAGAAATGGGGGAATTCTGGCCGGACTATGTTAAAAATGTGCACAAAAAAAAACGGCTGTCATAAACCGTTGTTATCATTAACTTTGGTGGAGGTGAGGGGAGTGGAACCCCTATCCGAAAGAGAACCCACACAAGTTTCTCCGAGCTGACATACAAATTTCATCTCATTCTGTTCCATTATGGTAACTGGCGTAACAAGGTCCCTCCTGTGAGACCATACAGGGGCCTAAAGGATTAACCGGTGTACAAACAGTTCCGAAATGCGGGCACTGATGAGGCATAACACCTCGCAAAACAGCGCCACAAAAACTGTCGTCCGGTTGGCCCCTTTTCTTTTCATTAAGCCGGAGGTTAAATTTCTTTTCAGCGTCAAATTTACTCCACCACCTGTTCAGGACCAACCGTGACTTCGCCAACTTGGGAAAACCGCGCAAATAATCGTCCTGCACAGTAAATACCTGTTCAATTTTTTTCTGGGCTTCCAGGTTGCCCCCAGAGTTTACCACCCGTGTATATTGATTAAATACTTCCGGCTTTTCTTCATTTATCCGGATTAAAATATTTAATACAGAATGCAGAATATCTATAGGTTGAAAACCACTGATTGCAAAGGGAATTTTAAATTGTTTGTTAAGCTCTGCAAAAGGCTTGAGTCCCGTAATCATGGCCACGTGGCCTGGGGCAATAACGCCATCCACCTCGCAATTTTGCAGAACGCACTGAATTATGGGGCTCGTCATCCTGTGGGACGAAATTATTGAAAAGTTAGAAATCCCGCCAGCTTCCAGAATTGCCGCCGCTGTTGCCGGGGCCGTAGTTTCAAAACCCACGGCAAAATGAACTACCTCCCTGGAACACTCCCGCGCGATTTGTATGGCTTCGTTTATATCATAAACTATGCGGACGTCAGCTCCCGCGGCCCTGATTTCTTCGAGGGAACCGAGGCCGGTTGGCACCCTCATCATGTCACCGTGAACAGTTAAAATAATATTATCTGATTTTGCCAGTTTTATGCCCATCTCTATTTCTTCATTGGGAACAACACATACGGGACACCCCGGTCCCGATACCAGCTCAATATTTTCCGGCAGCAGTTGCCGTAGCCCATATCTGATTACAGTACTCTCATGGGAACCGCAAAAGTTCATCAGCCTCACATGACGATGGTGCATTTTTGTATTTTCCCGTTTAATAGCGTCTAGGATTTGCCCGGCCAAAGCATCTGTGGCAACCAAATCATGATAATAATTATTTGTATCCTTAATAATTTCAGACACAAAGCCCGCGTGAACTACGACAGAATCTCCCAATTTAACTCGCGGAACCAGTGAAATCGAAACTTCCCTGAGGACTCCTCTGAAACTGCAAACTGCCCTTTTCCCCCGGATCTCAACAACTTGTCCCACAGTTGCAACACACATGATTACACCTTCTTCCTGGCTGAAATGATGTGAAACCGGTATCTATAAGTGAACAGGTTTGTTAAGCAAATTCACTAACCTGTCTTTTATGGCCCTGATTTCCTGTACAACCTGCCCACCCAGGTCGTAGGGAGCTATCCCCTGCATATCTGCTTTAATTATCTGTTCATTTAATGAAACCTTGCCTAATATGGGAAGTCCCGGCAGGCTGTCCTTAATAAACTGCATATCACTTTCACTGCGTACTTTACTGCCGACTACATAAAGATTTTTAACACCCAAATCTTTTGCCAGGGCGCAAATTTGCCTGGCGGTTTGGATGCTCCGTTGTCCGGGTTCTACCACCACAATCATGGCATCAACAGCATCGGCAGTGCCACGGCCTAAATGTTCAATACCTGCTTCCATATCCATAATTACTACTTCGTCTTTTTGAACAAGAAGGTGGTGCATCAAGCGCTTAATAAGGGTATGTTCCGGGCATACGCAGCCACTGCCCCCCTGATCTACGGTGCCCATCACCAACAGTTTGACCCCTTTATAGTTGATACAGTATTTTTCAGGCAAATCATCTACCTTGGGGTTTAAAATAAAAAATGTGCCATATCCACCACTGGCCCCTGTACGTTCTTCGGCCAGCTTTTTCATTTTGGAAAAAGGGATAACAGACCGGTATTGTTCTTCCGGTATCCCAATAGCAGAAGCCAGGTTAGCGTCAGGATCACAATCAATAGCCAGTACCCGGTATCCATCGGCAGCAAAAATCCTGGCCAGAGTGCCGGAAACCGTTGTTTTCCCAACTCCACCCTTACCTGTAACTGCAATTTTCATAATTTCAGCTCCTTTTGGGGTTTGCATTGAGAGATTAGGGCTGAAACCAGCCCTAATCTCTTTTTAAGATATATTTTCAAACATAATCAAAGATTATATCCCCAAAGCCTTGCGCCTTTCCCGAATTACTTCGTAAAGCTTGCCTGCTGCCCGGAGAGGGTCAGTCTCGACTATGAAGTAGCCACCTACCAGGTCTTTCAACTTATCAGTTAACACCTCAGTCACCAAAGAAGACCCGGTAACCTGAGGTATTATCCCCAGATGAGTCGGTATACCCAAAGTCACCGCCCAGGTACCTATAGCAACGGCCTTTTCGGACATAGCCTCCGGTGCGGACGCCACCACAGGTAGCTTGTCTAAATCGACTCCTAACTTATTGGCCAGAGCTGTAGCTACGGTAACAGCCCTGGTATTATCAACACATGAGCCCATATGCAGAACCAATGGCAGGGGGCCATTTAACCCGGCGGCCTCCCCGACAGCGGTAAGGACCGCCTTAAGGGAATCCCCGGCGTAAGCCTCAGTGGCTTCCTGAGTCATGAGCCCAAGTTTTGCAAAGGCGCCGGCTCCACACCCGGTAGCTAACAATAACACGTTATGCCTGGCCAGTTCTCTGGCAATAGTAACAAAGTTATGATCCTGGGCAACTCTGGTGGTGCTGCAGCCGGCAAATAATGCCACCCCTTGAATATTGCCGTTGACAATATTATCTAACAAAGGTTTTAACGGGTCTTCCTTATTTAGCTTGCTCAATGCAGCAAAAACTGCCTCAGCGCTGAAACCTACAATTGCTGTTTCTTTGTACTGGGGAATATTAATTTTATTTTTATCTCTTCTTTTATAAGCCTCTATAGCCAGTTCAACAACCCGCCGGGCATCTTCCAGCGCAGTTTTTTCTGTAAACTCCACATGAACTGCCCCCGGTATCTTATTGGTGGCCATAGTAGTTATCAACTGGGTATGGTAGCACTCCTGCAAAACGCCTAATGACGGCATGATACACTGAACGTCAACAACCATGGCATCTACTGCCCCGGTGAGGACAGCCATTTCCTGGGAAAGGTAATTTGTGGCCAGCGGGATGCCGCGCCTGGCCATTACCTCGTTGCCCGTACAACAGACGCCGACAATGTTAATCCCTTCCTTTGCGCCGGCCTGCCTTGCCTCTTCATCCATTGACCCGGCCACATCACAAATAATTTCGCTCAATAACGGGTTATGCCCATGCACGGCAATATTCACCGCATCTTCTTTCAGAACACCGAGATTAGCCGTGGTTATGACCGGTTCAGGAGTACCGAAAATAACGTCAGATAATTCGGTAGACAAATACATTCCGGTATAGTCGGCCAGCGCCCCTTTCAAACCGCCAAGCAACAGGTTAACCGGATCAGCATCACATCCTACGTGAGTGCGATTCATAATGCCTGCTACAACAGCATCAATATTATGCGGCATGACGTCAAGGGCAGTCAGCTTTTCAGCACGCTCAGCGGTCATGGTTTGCCTGGCCCAACTGCAAGGAATACTGGAATTCTGCCGGGAAAAATCCTCCAGCGTAGCCAGGGCTACCTCTTTGGCCACCTGCCTGACATTTTTGCCTTCGGTGGACAGGCCCAGCCTGGCGGCGACGCTCATTAATTTTTTTTCATCTTTTATGCAGTACGCCGGGGCATGGCCCTCAGCTACTTCTAACAAAGTAAGAGCAATATGCCGTCCATGGTCGGAATGAGCGGCCGCTCCTGCCGCGATGCCCCTGATCAGATTTCTCGCCACAATGGTGTGAGCATCTGCCCCGCAAATGCCGCGCTGAGGCCCGTTACCAAAGGGGTCAATACGGCACGGCCCTTTCCAACAGATACGGCAGCAAATTCCCAGCTCACCAAATCCGCATTGTGGCTGCATGCTTTTGAACCTGTCCCAAACCGTGTCCAATCCTGCCTCCTTGACTTTCGGCAGCAGCTCTTCAATTGCCTGGTCAACAAATTTATAATCCTTATTCACGCTTCTCCCCCCAATTTTATGCCCGCTTCTGCTTAGTTACTGAATGAGCCTTGGCCAATTCTTTGGCCCTGGCTTCAAGAATCTTTGTCCGGTAACCCTCAGGATCAACCAGCATTACAGCCTGCGTGGGACAGGCTTCCACACAGGCGCAGGTTAGTTGGCCATCTTTCCGGACGCTGCTGAAGCATAGGTCACATTTTAAGGCCTTGCCCCTTTTAGTCTTCCGGTTTGGTTCAGCATTAGGAACCGGAGTCACAACAATGGCTCCAAAAGGGCAAACCATAGAGCACACTTTGCAACCAACACAATTTTGTTCGTTGATTTTGACTAATCCATCCTCCTGCCTGATAGCTCCCGTTGGACAGGCCTGGGCGCATGGCGCGTCTTCACACTGCCGGCACTGAATCGGCATAAACATGTCGCCTGCCTTGACCACTGAGTTGCGCGGCTGTAACTGCCGTTTTCCCGCTACAGCCGTTTGCAGGTCACAACCCGCGTGAGCCAGCGCACAGGCCAGTTCACAATTTTTGCATCCCAGGCATTTCTGCGGGTCTGCATAAATAAACGAGTTCTCCTTAATTTTGGCCACTGGGATTCACCTCCTCTTCAAACTTTTCTGCTTCAATGCTTTCAATGTACAGTTCCCTGCCTGAAATAACCTGTACATTTATGCCCCCGCAGCGGGAACAGCGAAAACTATAATTGAGCACAGGAAACTCCTCCTTGCACTCCTGACACCTTGCCTTGAGCGGAACCCGCTCGATGACCAGGTCTGCTCCCTGGACCGCGGTATTTTCAGCATAAACTTCGAAACAGGCTATCAAAGTGGTATTCTCTACAGCAGTCATTTCCCCAACCCTGAGTTTTACTTTCAATACTTTTTTTATCCGGTGCTCCTTTATTTGGGCATTGAGGACACTGAAAATACTCTCTACTATTGCCGCCTCATGCATGGGCATCCCTTCCTCCCGTATAGTGAAAACCTTCGGAGCTAATGCATTAAGGTTGGCTATCTCTCGGTGCAGGAAATACAAGGATCAATGCTGCCGATAATAACCGGAACATCGGCCAGTTTGTTCCCTGGAATCATGATTTTCAAAGCTTCCCAGTTCATATAAGTTGGTACGCGCCATTTAATGCGTTCAGGCAGATCACTGTTGGCCGTACGCACATAATACAGCAGTTCCCCCCGCGGCGCCTCAGACTTGGCAACTGCCTCCCCAGCAGGTATATCAGGCAAATAATCCAGGCAGGTTGGCCCCTCGGGCATATCACGGACACACTGTTCAATGATGCTTATTGATTCCGCAATTTCTCTTAACCTTACAATAGCCCTTGCCCTGACATCCCCGCCGGTTTCCACAGGAACAGTAAACTTCAACCGGTTATATGCTGCGTAAGGGTTTTTCACCCGTACATCATAATTGATTCCGGAACCCCTGGCGACAGGCCCGACTACTCCATACTCGACGGCTTTTTCTTTGGGTAATATGCCTACCCCTTCTGTTCTGAGTCTGACCAGGGGATTGGTACTGTAAATTTTGCAAATCTCCTGCAGCGGTTTTTTGAGCTGCTCTAAATTTTTCAGGAGGTATTTCGCTTTTTCTTCAGTAAGGTTGTACCTTACCCCGCCAATGCTGTTGGCCGCCAGGTCCATCCGGTTTCCATAAATTGTTTCTTTTGTATCCTGGACTATTTCTCTTAACTCCATTACGTGCATGAACAATGAATCGAAACCGATAATATGGGCTAACATTCCTGTATTAAACAAATGTGAGGCGATGCGTTTGATCTCATCAGCGATCACCCGGAGATATTCGGCCCGTTCCGGAACCTCAATGCCCGCCAGTCTTTCTAAAGCCATGCAGTAGGTGAAGGGGTGATTGTTGGAACAGAGTGAACATACCCGTTCTGTGAGGGTGATGTTCTGATAAATATTGCGTTTCAGAGCCAGATACTCCATTCCCCTGTGCACATGACCGGCAGTTATATCGATATCCGTTACTGTTTCTCCTTCGGCATGTATTTTGAAATACATTGGTTCCTCTAAGGCAACATGGAGGGGACCCACAGGGATTGTATAGGTGCTCAATTTTTATCCCTCCTTTCTGCATTAGCCAGGTTGACCTTTTCCCATAATGTCCTGGTTGTGGCTCCCTGCATAGCCTCAGACAAAGGAACCATCCCTGCTTCTCCAATATCGGTTCCCTCGGCCAGGAACAGGGGTTGGGGGTTGGGGTGTCCCAACACTTTTACAGGGTATAACTCCTGCATTTCTCTTTCATGCCAGTCGGCGCTCTTCAAAATGGGCGTAATCGATTTAATACTCCGGTCATCAGCAGGCAGTGATACTGTTACAGTGCAAGTACAGCCATCAAGATCGAAATGGTAAGCAATTTCCAGCACGTCAGTTGCAGTGTCTTTTTTTGTCCAGTAGGCCGTAATAGTAATTACCCGTCCCCTTAGACCGGCAACAATCAACGCTACCTGGTCTATTTTGTGGTGGTCAGCCAGCCTGCACCACCCCCAAACAGCGCCCTTATTATCTGTGTTCCATTGCAAACTTATCGCATCGCCAAAAAATGAGCGGAGTTTTTCTGAAAAAATTTCTTGTACTGATGCCACTTTATTTCACCTCTGAACGGTTACTACTTACCGGATCACAAATCTGCCGGCGGCACTCGGAACACAAATGAGTCAGCCTGGCTATATCGCCGTTGACCTGCCCGTAAGCCAGAGAAAGAAGGCGGGGACTTACGGGGACCATGGGTGTCCCGCAATTTGCACACGGTTGATATTTTACTAATCCGGTTTCCACGTAACCGTATTTGTCTTTCTGTAAATGTGCAGTATGATAATCCCCGGTCAGGTGAATAGCCTTGGTGGGACAGTAATATTCACAAAGCCCGCAAAAGGCACAGGTATTATGCCATAAAGTGAATTTAAGCCCGCTTTTATCAGGAACTTCACTGAACTGAATTGCTCCTCCGGCGCAAACATGTTCGCACATTCTGCAGGCAACACAATTGTGGGCGTCAAATTTCACTTTACCCCGCAGTCCTTTGGGAGCAGAAGCCTTGCCAAAAGGATATGGTTCTGTACTCGGTCCCCGGATCAAATTCCGGAGCACTATTTTTATAAATGAAAACATGTTTATCCACCCCTACATCCTGGATTTCCATATTTTGATGGCCTCTACTATGCCGTCTATGATAGCCTGCGGCCGCGGTGGACATCCTGGAACATTAACATCAACAGGTATATAGGAATCAACAGGGCCGTGAACTGCATAACTGTCCCTGAACACTCCTCCCGAGACCGGGCAAATACCGACAGCCACAACTACTTTGGGATCAGGTATCTCATCATAAACCCGCAGCACCTTGTCTTTCACCTTGGCGGTCAAAGGCCCCGTAACCAAAACAATATCTGCATGCTTTGGACTGCCACAATATTTACATCCCAGCCGTTCCACGTCATATCTGGGAATCAGGGCCGTAGTAGCCAGCTCCACATCACATCCGTTGCAGGAACCGGCATTAATACGGTATAACCAGGGAGACCTGGTGGATATTTGGGGCAACAGGCTTTTCATTCCTCAGCACCTCCCCTTACCATTTAAAAAGTATCAAAATCAGACTTACCAAAGCCAAAGCGGCCGGCACAGTCAGGTAGAATTTAAAGGCCTGGTCAATCCTCAGCCTGGCGGTAGTGGTCCTTACCAATGTGATTGAGCATATCATCAGCACGACGCACTTGGCCATAAACCACAACAAATTTAATAAGGGACTAACCCTCAAAACAGTAGGGTAAAAGAGCAAAACAGCCAGGGTCAAAACTACGACTAATTTCAGGGAGTAAGCAATTTTATACAGGGCAAGACCCGGACCTGAGTACTCCAGAAGCGGACCTTCCAATATTTCTGTTTCGGCTTCCGGTATATCAAAGGGGACAACACCAACAGTGCCCGGGATAAAGGCCAGAAAGGCCAGGGCAGCCGGTAACATTCTGTAATCAAATAGTAGCGGACCATGATTAAGCTGATATTCCGCTATTTTACTTAATGAAAAGGTAGCTGTTTCGCCGGTAGCCAGGCCAACTTTTAAGGCAACTGTAACTAAAACGATTAACAAAGGAATTTCATAAGCCATCATCATCAACATTTCCCTGGAAAACCCTCGAGCGCCAAAAGGAGAACCGGATGAGGATCCTCCGATCATTAATGCCACCGCAGGTAGGGTAAGCAGGTATAAAATAATCAGTAAGTCTCCGGGTTGCCGCAGCCCTGCGTATACGCCGGGGAGAGGCATTAACGGAATGGCTGCCGCTAACCCGGCAACACCTAACAAAGGGGCGTATTGAAAGGCTGTCGGGTGCGCAGCCCGGGGTATGACCGTTTCCTTGCGCATTAACTTCACCAGGTCTATAAAAGGCTGGTAAAGGGGAGGTCCCACACGTCGCTGGATCCGGGCCGCCAACTTGCGGTCAACTCCGGCCAGAAACAGGCCAAAACTCAGGGCAAACAGGAAGCCGGGAAATATGAGCAGATTAAGCGCAGTCATGATAATTTTCATTACGATTCACCCCCCTGAGAATGACCGGCCACTTGACTATTGCTCTCATTAACCAATGAGTTAACTGCTTAGGGGCAGCATACAGGTTATGGGAATTTACGTGCATCTCCTCACCCCGTATATCGGCAACACCGCAGGTATGAATTTCGGTAACCCTCACTTTGCTGTTCCCCAATAAATAAACGGCCAGTCCTACAGTCAGCGATGTTACTATCAGAACAGTTAAAATCCCCATATTACCCAAACCCGATTCAATTCCAAAGAGACCGGCAGGAATAGAAGGCAGACCTAACCATGTTATTATTGATGTAATTACATTTAAAGCGAGTCCTGGTACTATCCCAAGGACAAGGCACAATATGGCCAGAATCACCATTGGAACCAGCATAGTCCAGGGCGCTTCCTTTACAGATTCCAAATGCTCAGGTAATTGCCCGAAAAATGCCGAGTGTAAAAACTTCATAAAGTAGGCCAGGGTCAGTACACTGCCTAACATAGAAAGCAAGGTCAGCGCCGCGTATCCTTTCTCTATGGCAGCCAGATAAATAACCAGTTTGGAAACGAAACCGTTAAAGGGAGGAATTCCGGCCACGGAAAATGCCCCTATGGCGAAGGCCGTTAAAGTAACCGGCATTTTTTTACCGATTCCACCCAATTTATCAAGATTGTCTATACCTGTTCTGAACATTATGGCGCCTGCCGCCAGAAACAGCAGATTTTTGAACAGCATGTGGTTGAGCAGGTGCAGTAGTCCCCCTGCCATTCCTAACGATGACCCCAGACTTATCCCGAGAACAATATAGCCGATCTGGCTCACGGTAGAATAGATGAGTATACGCTTCAGTCCACTTTGCAGTAAAGCCAGGAAAGCAGCCATCACAAGAGTGATACCTCCTACCCAGGCCATACCATACATTATTACCGGCTGACCGCCAATCAGGCCAAATTTACTCAGAAGGGTAACCCCGCCAAAAACATAGAACAGCTTTACCATGCCAAAAGGAGCACTTTTCAGAAGCACAGAAGAAATATAACCGCTGACAGGTGTAGGCGCCGCCGGGGGATGCATCTGGTAATCTATCCTGAAGGGTAACATGGCTGCTTTCATGGCGAAACCGGCTAACACCAAAATTATGCCGGCGGCTACCTGTCCGGAGCTTAAGCTATTCAAACGGACAGCCAGTTCACTCATCTGAAAAGTTCCGGCATTCACCGTAAGGAGCAGCAGCCCCAGTAATACCAGGGTTGCGCCGGTATAATTGAAAAAGAAGTACTTAAAACCTTCGCGCAAGGCATCCTGAGTTTCCTCATGAATGATGACAAGATACAGGGACCAACTGCTCATGATTTCCCAAAATACAAAGAAACTAAACAAATCTTTGCTCAGGGCCACCCCAAGCAGACCGCCTATCATCAGTAAAAACATCAGGTAATACCTGGTTTGGGCATGGCTGTGATCCATATACCCTACAGAATAGACCAGATTTAAGATGCCCATGAAGGCGATCAATAAAGCGAAGGATGTTGAAAGAATGTCATAATGGGAGTTCAGGTAAATGACGGCAACAAATGCCCCCAACATCGCAGTTGCCGCCCCCCAGCCGCCTAATTTGATTGAAACTTTCCCCAGGGCAAAGGCCATAAACGCTCCCATTATGCTGATTATCACAGGCCATGTCCAGACCGGGTTAATTTGGGGAATAATTTGCAGAGGCATACCGCCCCGCAATGCAATCAAATCAGCGGCCTTTTTAACAAGGGCCAGTCCGCCTTGCGGATAGAGGCCGTTAACTAAAGCCAGCAATGCGAGAACAGTCACAGGTACCGACATGGTCCAGGGCGCTTCGGAAATCTTGGGGCCCACATATTTTTCATAAAACATAATTCTTATCAATTTCAGGTAATAAAAACTCCCTATTACGCCCCCCGCCAGCAGCACCACGGCAAAAGGTATCCGGCCGGCTTCCACCAGAGCGTAAACCATTAAAAATTTGCTGATAAATCCGTTAAAGGGAGGTAAGCCCATAATAGACAGGATACCCACGGCAAAGCACAAGGAAGTCCAGGGCATCACCCTGCCAATGCCTCTCAGTTTATCCACATCCTGGCTTTTCAGCCGGAAGATTAAAGCGCCTGCTGCAAGAAACAGCAAAGTCTTCATGATTGCATGGTTCAGAACGTGATACAACCCACCGACCATCCCCAGGTAAGTGCCCGTTCCCAGGGTAAGCACTATTTCGCCAACCTGGGCCAACGTCGAAAACGCCAATAATTTTTTCAGGTCTGTCTGCCGTAAAGCCATGATATCCCCATACAGAACTGTGATGGCTCCCATGACGGAAATGGCGTAACCTGTCATCGGTACCTTCCCGGTTGTACCCAGTTGGGCCAGCAACCCTGCGCCAAAAACAACAAATAATATTTTGATCAGTCCGTAAACTCCCGCCTTTGTCAAAATTCCTGACATTGGGGCGGATATGGATGATGGAGCCACCGGGTGAGCATCAGGCAGCCAGCTATGAAACGGAAACAGACCTGCTTTTACCCCAAACCCGGTAATAAACAGGATTAATATAGTTACTAAGAGAGCAGGGGATAACAAATGCAGGTTTGCGGAAATTGCAGACATATCAAAGGTACCAAGCTTAACATGAAGCGTTAATATGCCAAAATGCATAATATATGCCCCGGCTGTACACATCATGAAATACTTGAAACCGGCTTTTAGGGCCTTATCTGTTTGCTCGTGAACCACCAGGAAGTACGAAGACCAAGTCATCAGCTCCCAGAAGGTATAGAAGTTTCCCAGTTCCTTGCTTGTCGAAAGCCCTAAGAGGCTGCCCAACATCATGAGCAGGAAAAAGAAGTAGCGGTTGGAATGCTCTTTGCCTTTTAAATAATCCACCGAATATAGGGTTACCAGAAAAATTACTGCCGACATAATAAAAGCAAAGAGTCTTGATAAACTGTCCAAACCGGTATCATTCCACACAAAATATACCGTTAAAGCCGTTATGAAAACAGCCGAGAGATTCCTCAGCCTGTGTGAAATCAAACCAATCAGATAAACAGCAAAACCGCCTGCATAGGGTAATAAAACTAAAACCGGCCAAGGTGTCTCAAAAGCAGGCATTGGCTGGCCCCCGTTGTTGGCCGTTATCAGACTGGCTGTATTTTGGGCAAAATGGATGAAAGGTTCCGGAAAAAGGCTCATAACAACAGTCATTCCGGCTAAAATAAGCATTAACAGGTTGGCAAAGGGAGAAACTTTAGTATTTTGCTCTTCAACAACTGCCAAACTATCTTGCTGTTCAAAACACAGCTTTTGGACCACCACCAGGCAATACCAAGCTTCAATAATGCTGCCCAAGGTTGCAAGAGCAGCAAGCAGCAGGTGCCCGCTTTGAATTGCCGAATAAATTATTAAAAATTTGCTTATGGAGCCTTTAAAAGGAGACAATCCGATAACTGAAAACAACCCAAAACTGAAAAGTACAGTGCAAAGAGGATAGCTTTTGATAATTCCTCTTAGATGATCAAGGCTGCCGGAACGCCTTTTCATTATTAATACTGCTGCGGCTGCAAAAACCAACCCACGCATTACAGCCTGGTATTCCAGGTGAAGGATTGACCCTGTAATACCAGTGTAAGTACCTGTTCCAAATCCCAATAACACATACCCTGTTTCCGCAACCGTGGATAAGATAAGCAAAGCTGACAGGTTTTTAATGTACTTGAGTGTCAACATTTCGCCTGTCAACAAAATAAGTACACCCAACGCGGCAATCCATGGGTGAAAACCACTCAACAGATCAACGCCCACATTCTTTCCTCCTTTGTGAATTAAAGTACATCCTTCTCTGATTTAAAAACTATCACTTTTAATAACTAAATTCTGTCGGGCATTTGACAAAACCATAAAAAAAGAGCGACACGTTATGTCGCTCAAATCAAGATTGAGCTGCATTATGCCGCTCGATTAAGATTTAGTTGAGAGTTCTTTTAAAAAACTGATGTCCTTTATTAAAATAGTCTTTCTATCCAGTTTTTTAATTATTCCGGACTTTATCAGATCATTAAAAAGGGTCGAAACTGTTTGCCGGGTAATGCCCAAAACCATAGCAATTTCCTCAGTAGTCAAACCAAGCTTGACCTCAATGCCCTCCGGACTGTGTTCTCCCTTATCCTGTGCTGCGTGTACCAGGAATTCCGCCAACCTGACCTGGCTGTCCTTAAAAACCAGTCCATTTATTATCGTAATGGCGTTTTTCAGCAAGTCTCCCAACACTTTAACCATAGATAGAGCCAAAGCCGGAAATTTAGCAACGATTTCTCCAAACTCTCTGGTATCTACGAAGAATAAAGTAGTATCTTCCATAGCCTGGGTAAAGGCCCTCGTGTGTGTACTGTAAATGTCACCGGATTCCAAAATAGACAAGGTAAATTCTTTATCCTCATAAGCCAGGTAGACCCTGACTCTCCCGGACTTGACAAAGTACACTTTGTCTGGTTCTTCTTTGGGAAAAGAAATAATTTCTTTCCTGGAAAATTGTTTCGTCAAAAACGCTTTTCTCAATTCCTCATATTCCGGTGAATTAAGAGATTCCAAAAGATTAACATTTGTCAGTTTCATTCTTGTCGGCATATTATCCCCTCAAAATTGGTTGGGCTTTTTAACTAAAGTATAACCAGCTTTACATGAAATCAGCAAGTGCAAATTTAAAAGTTAATCTAATCAAAAATACCAAACAGCAGCTCCGATAATTTTGCGGTTACTTTTCCGGGCACGCAGCATAAGACCCGGTCGTTCACTTTCCGCACAGGCATAATCAACGAAAGGGAATTGGTCAGGAAAACTTCGTCAGCTTCATGCAGGTCCTCAGGCTTAAATTTGCCCTCGTTAATTTCCATTCCTTCCTGCCGGGCCAGTTTGATAACATGTGCGCGGGTGATTCCGGCCAAAAGCCCGCACGCCAATTCAGGCGTATTTAAAGTGCCCCTGCGGACAAAAAAGAGATTATTTACTGTCCCCTCAGTCAGGTAGCCTGCATAGTTCAGCATCAATCCTTCATATGCTCCTGTACCCTTTAATTCCTGTTTCGCGAAAATGTTGTTTAAAAAATTGCAAGATTTAATTGATACAGGAAATGCCTGGTCATAATTTCTTCTCGTCTTCAGGACAACAACGTCAACGCCTTTTTCATAGGTTTCCCCTCCCGGTTTGGCGGCAGGCCGGCAGGTAATGACCAGGGTAGGTTGTTGGCATACGGCCGGGTCGGGAACCGGCGGCCCTTCGCCGCGGGATACTGTCAACCTTACGGCTGCATGTTCCAGATTATTTGCCGCTACAGTGGCCAATACAGCTTTTTTTAGCTCCTCTTTGGTCCATGGAAGCTTTATTCTCATCATCCCGCAAGATGCAAGCAGTCTATCCACATGGTCATCCAGCCAAAAAACCGTATCCTTATAGGCCCGCATGGTTTCAAACAAACCGTCGCCATATAAAAAACCATGATCAAATACCGATATCTTTGCTTCTTCCGCCGGCACAATCCTATCGTTTAAATAAACAAAATCAGGCACTGGCTTCGGCCTCCCCTGCCAGTCGACTTTCGCCCAAAGCTTCCGCAATTTCCAGCGTCTTCAATAACGCCTCCGCCTTTTTACAGGACTCGAAATACTCCCGCTCAGGCACGGAATCATCCACTATACCTGCCCCCGCCTGTACATATGCCATACCCTCTTTGACAACCAGGGTGCGGATTACTATGTTCATTTCCATTTCACCGGCATAGCCGAAATAACCTATGGAACCGGTATACGGCCCCCGGCGGGTGGGTTCAAGTTCTTCAATTATTTCCATCGACCGTATTTTAGGCGCGCCGGTGATAGTCCCGCCCGGAAACACGGCTTTGAATAAATCGAACCGGTCTTTGCCGGGAGCAAGGTGACCCCGGACATTAGATACAATGTGCATAACATGTGAATATTCTTCGATAACCATCAGCTCATTCACTTCTACAGTCCCGTAAGAACAGACCCGGCCCAGGTCGTTTCTTTCCAGGTCTACCAGCATAATATGTTCGGCCCGCTCCTTTTCATTGTTAACAAGTTCCCTGGCCAGAGCCAGGTCTTCCTCCCTGTTCACTCCACGGCGGCGGGTACCGGCAATGGGCCTGGTCTCAGCCCAACCATCGCGGATTCTGATTAGCAGCTCCGGCGACGAGCTGACTATATGCATATCTCCAAAGTCCAGAAAGCTCATATATGGAGACGGGTTGACTTCCCTCAGCACCTTGTACAGAGTAAATGGCTCAACTTTGGAAGCATGTCCCAGCCGCAAAGAAAGATTCACCTGGAAAATATCGCCCGCTCTTATATATTCCTTCGCTTTCCTGACCATTTCTTCGAAACGTTCCTGAGTTACATTGCAGACGGGCTCAATTTTTCCACGGCAATTTAAATCCTCGGCAGTAATCCGGCGCCCGGACTTATTTTTGCGGATAGCTTCGGCTAACAAATGCAGTTGATCCAGCACCCGGCCATAAAGGTCAAACAGGTAATTCTCTTCTGATTTTTCTATGTAAGCACAAATAAAGATCTTGACCTTGCTTTCCTTATGATCAAGGCAAATGACCTTGTCTGTAAAGAGAAAATAACTTTCCGGCAGCGCAAGGTCATCTTTCGCAAGTACCGGCATTTTTTCAAAATAACGTCCCATATCATAGCTAAAATAACCCATGGCTCCGCCAACAAAGGGCGGCAGTCCTTCATATCGGACCATGGAGAGGTTATTCATTTCCGTCCGAAATTGTTCATATGGATCTGCTGTCACTTCTGTTGTTTTTCCTGCCAGGTAATTTTTTATTTCCACTGTCCGACCGAAAGAACGGTACACCTGCCAGGGTTCAAAACCAATAAAAGAATACCGGGCCGAACTTTCTGTTCCTTTACCGCTCTCCAGTAAAACCAGGGGTTTGCCCAAAAGCCCCAGTTTTTCAACAATTGTCACCACATTATCCTGTGGTTCCAGACTTGTCTCCAGGCCCAAGGGAATCCTTTTCCCTTTTTCAGCCAACCGTGCAAAGGTTGCAAAGTCCAAAGTATACATTAGGCTATACCTCCCTAGCGTCTTAATTTTTCCGGGCAAAAAGAAAACCGAATAGGATATCCTATTCGGTGGGATGTCCGCTTACGGGACTCAGAACATACCGAATTTAGAAAATATTTTCCCTGATTATCGTCTGGCTTCTCCTGGTTCCCACACCAATAATTGATACAGGCACTTCAACCAACTGGCGGATCCGCTCCAGGTAAGCCTTAGCTGCATCGGGCAAATCTTCATATCTGTTTACCTGCGAAATATCCTCCTGCCATCCTTTCATTTCTTCGTAAATAGGTTCACACTCAGAAAGGACCTTTAAGCTGGCCGGGAACTCGGTAATTATTTCGTTCCTGTACCTATAACCGGTACAAATTTTCAAAACCGGCAGTCCCGTAAGCACATCCAGTTTTGTAATTGCTATACTTGTTAAACCGCTGATTCTCGCTGCATACCTGACGATTACGGCATCAAACCAGCCGCAGCGCCGCGGTCTGCCGGTAGTAGTGCCAAATTCATTCCCATTTGTTTGAATAAGCTTGCCTGTTTCGTCAAAGAGCTCCGTTGGAAAAGGCCCTTCACCAACCCTGGTGGTGTACGCCTTAACAATGCCCAAGACTTTGCTTATTTTTGTCGGACCGATACCCGCTCCTATACAAGCCGCTCCGGCAATGGGGTGGGAAGATGTTACAAAGGGATATGTTCCGTGATCGAGGTCCAGCAAAGTTCCCTGGGCGCCTTCAAACAGCACCTTTTTGCCTGCTTTTAAAGCGTTGTTAATCAGCACCGATGTATCGGCAACATATTTGCGCAGCGCTTCAGCATAGCCCAGGTATTCATCAAGAATAGCCTTTTTATCAAATCCTTCGGTTTCATATACCTTGGTCAGTAAATGGTTCTTCTCCTCCAGGTTAATTTCCAGCAATTCTTCAAACTCTTCCCTGTCTAACAGGTCAACCACACGGATGCCAACCCTGGCGGCTTTGTCCATATACGCCGGTCCAATGCCCCGTTTAGTGGTGCCAATTTTTTTAGTCCCTTTACTTTCCTCTATTACTTCGTCCAGTTTCTTGTGATAAGGCATGATTATATGAGCCCGTGGGCTGATCCGTAAATTATCAGTCTTTATTCCTCGCCCAGCCAGGTATTCCAGTTCTTTTAACAAAACCAAGGGGTCAATAACAACGCCGTTGCCGATAAGGCACATTTTTTCCGGGTACAGGATACCGGATGGAATCAAGTGTAATTTGAATTCCTGATCCCCTACCACTACGGTATGGCCGGCATTGTTCCCTCCCTGATAGCGCACCACCAGGTCTGCCTGTTCGGCCAGAAAATCGGTAACTTTCCCCTTTCCTTCATCTCCCCACTGGGCTCCTATAAGCACAACAGCAGACATTTAAAAAATCACTCCTCCAAATTATCCTTTCCCTTCCCGTTGTAATCCGGTTTATTGGCCATTTCCCCAGCGTAAGCCTTTTCAATCGCCGTTAACAGTTAATTTTACTTTGCGCAATTTATTGAAAAATTAAGCAAATAAAATAACCCAAATAGAAAACTGAAAAGTTATCTATTTGAGCCATAAAACCAAATTACTACCTCCATTTACCTACATATAAAAGCACAGAATGACCAACATTAATATTTTACCAAACCCCTCTGTTGTTGTCAATGAACCTATCATTAATCAGCACGATGGCGTTCCAGGTTAACAAACTTTGTAAATTCCTTCAGAAAGCCGAGTTCAACGGTTCCCACAGGCCCGTTCCGCTGCTTGGCAATAATTAATTCGGAAATACCTCTTTTTTCAGATTCCGGGTTGTAATAATCATCTCTGTAAATAAACATGACCAGGTCCGCATCCTGTTCAAGAGAACCACTTTCCCTCAAGTCCGACATCATGGGCCGTTTATCCTGCCTTTGCTCCACGGCCCGGCTGAGCTGGGAAAGAGCAATTACGGGCGCCTGCAGTTCCCTGGCCAGTAATTTAAGGGAACGGGAAATCTCGGAAATTTCCTGCTGTCTATTTTCACTTCTTCTTGAGCTTGCAGACATTAACTGCAGGTAATCTATGACTATTAACCCCAACCCTTTTTCCGCTTTCAACCGGCGGGCCTTGGCGCGCATCTCGCTTACAGATAAACCGGGCGTATCATCAATATATATAGGCGCTTGCGACAATGGTCCCGCTGCTTTGGTAAGTTTTTTCCAGTCCTCTTCTTCCAGGTTGCCTGTTCTTATTTTCTGCTGGTCCACCATAGCCTGGCTGCAGAGAATTCTCTGTACCAGCTGCTCTTTGGACATTTCCAGGCTGAAAATTGCCACCGGTACCTGGCTGCGTACAGCGGCATGTTGGGCAATATTCAGGCAAAATGCCGTCTTTCCCATAGAAGGTCTGGCCGCCACAATAATCAGATCTGACGGCTGAAATCCCGAGGTCAGCCTGTCCAAATCCACAAAACCACTGGGCACACCGGTTATTTGGCCCTTGTTATTGTACAGGTCTTCAATCCGGTCAAAAGTCTGCATGAGAATCTTTTTTAATGGTGAAAAACCCTCCCGCGCTTTCCGCTGCGACAGTTCAAAAATCATTTTCTCCGCGGTATCTATAAGCTCCGTGGGTTCCTCATCACTTTCGTAACCAAGAGCCACTATTCTTGTAGCAACATTAATCAGGTTCCTAAGCAGGGCCTTTTCCTCGACTATGCGGGCATAATACTCCACATTGGCGGCAGTGGGCACCATGGTGGCCAAGCCGGCCACGTATGCCGCCCCCCCCACCTGGTCCAAAAACCCCCTCTGCCGCAACTCCTCAGTAAGGGTAATCAGGTCAACTGCCTCATTACGTTCACTGAGGTCCAGCATGGCTTCATAAATGTGTTTATGGGCATCCCGGTAAAAATCTTCAGGGCGCAAAATTTCGCTTACCTTGATTATGGATTCCTTATCAATGAGCATAGCTCCGAGAACGGATTGCTCAGCGTCCAGGTTTTGTGGAGGTATTTTTTCCAGTGGTAAACTCAAGGCCTATCCCCCCAAACCAGCAGGTTAACCAACAAGGGATTTTTCTTCGGCGGGGAACATGAACTCGATAACATCTTCCACTCTGCCGGCCAAAATAACCTCTATACCTTTTAAATCATAAGGCACATCTTTTTCATTCTCTTTTGGGACAATCACATACTTCATACCAGCCTGTTTGGCCCCGTAAATTTTTTCAAACACCCCGCCAACAGCCTTCACTTTGCCCTGGATGGAAATTTCCCCTGTCAGGGCCACGTCCTGGCGAATAGGTTTGTTTTGAATAGCGCTGATAATCGCGGTCAGGATAGCAATACCGGCCGACGGCCCGTCTATTTTGCCGCCACCCACCACGTTGACATGAATATCATAATTGGATATATCTTCACCGGTAATCTTCCTGATTACTGAAGCAGCATTAAAAACCGAGTCTTTGGCCATACTTCCCGCCGTTTCGTTGAACCGGATTTTGCCGGCCCCATCCTTGTTAACCGGGAAGGCTACTGCTTCAATTTCCAGGACAGACCCGACAAATCCAATAACCCCAAGGCCGAAGACCCGGCCTACTTCATAGGTATTTGATGCCTTAGTTATCACATAAGGCGACAGGCGGCTGACTTGCAGCACTTCCAACACATCATCAGCAGAAATAAAGATTTCTTTCCCCTCATCCCCCGCATTCTGCCTCTTATAAAGGGCGAGGCCATAGGCATCAGCCAGGATATTTATGGCCTTACGCCCTTCAATGGTATATTCGCTGATTATTTCGGGAACCCGGTCATCCAGTTGAACTTTTAATTTTACCGCCGCTTTTCTAATAATCTCTTCAATATCGGACGGTGTCAGCGGTTCAAAAAATACTTCTGCGCACCTGGACCGAATAGCCGGCGGAATATCTTCCTGGCCCCTGGTGGTGGCGCCAATCAATACAAAATCCGCCGGCGCACCTTCTTCAAATATCTTTTTAATGTACTGCGGAATATTGGGATCAGTAGGGTCATAATAAGCTGAATCGAAGGTAACTCTTTTATCTTCCAAAACTTTTAGGAGCTTGTTCTGTAACATCGGGTCCATTTCACCGATTTCATCAATAAAAAGCACCCCTCCATGGGCTTCCGTCACTAAACCCAGTTTGGGCTCAGGAATCCCTGTATCGGCTAAATCCCTGCGGGCGCCCTGGTAAATTGGGTCATGTACCGAGCCCAACAACGGATTTGTTACATCCCGGGGATCCCAGCGCAGAGTTGTTCCGTCCACCTCTACAAAGGGCGCATCTTCATCAAAAGGCGAACCGGGAATTTCTTTGGCTTTTTTCAGCGCCAGCCTTGCTGCCGTCGTTTTACCAACCCCCGGCGGACCATAAAGGATGATGTGCTGCGGAAACGGAGAAACTATCTTGGACAGCAGGGAACGTATGGCCCTCTCCTGTCCCACTATCTCTTCAAAGGACGTCGGCCGGAGCGCTTCCATCGCTGATTTAGCCAGCTTTTTATGCTCCATCTTCTCCAAAATGGCCAGTTTTTTCAGTGTTTGGGCGTTTTCCGGCCCGGCAGATTCTTTTAATATCTGCATTTTTATCTCTTTTACATATTCTTCATGCCGCTGCTGCATGCGGTCGGCAATCTTCTTTTCCAGTTTGTCTTCCACCGACCGCCGGGCTATCACATCAGCAATTTCATCCTGTATCTCATCCAGAATTTTGGGTATCTGGTCAAGGGAAGGCGGAATATCCAGGGTAGGGTCTTCAAAAACTATGCGCTGCAAACCAAGTACTTTTTCTTCCAACACTTCAGAACGTATGAGATTTAAGGCTTCTAATTTACTGGCCTTGAGTACGATTTTGTCCGACCCGTAAATATTGGTTAGCAGGCTAAAAATCGCTGCTACCTGCCTGTTTAAATGGTCCTCTTCAGTAAATTTCGCAGACAAGTCCGGCTTTTCGGTCCGGGTAATAAATTTATCCAAAAAGCTTTTCATCAACTTACTCCTTTCTTATTCCCCAACTACCTTTCTTATCCCTCAACTACCTTGACAGTAAACCGGGCTTGTACTTCCGGATGAATTTTAACGGAAGCCTGGTAAGTTCCCAGGGTTTTAATAGTATCAATTTCTATTTTCTTTTTGTCAACCTGAATCTTGTGCTGCTCATAGAGTTTTTCTGCAACATCCTTACTGGTAACAGAGCCAAACAGTTTGCCCCCATCGCCAACCTTGGTAGCCACTTTTATTTCCAGCCCTTCAATTTTTTCAGCCAAGTTTTTGGCTTCTTGTAACAGTTGGGCTTTTTTGGCCATTTCCGCCTGCTTTTTCTGTTCTAGATTTTTCAGATTGCCTTGTGTAGCTTCGACGGCTAAATTGCGCGGAAACAGAAAATTGCGGGCATAACCCTCAGCCACATTGACTATATCGCCTTTTTTGCCCAATTTTTTCACATCTTCCATCAAAATAACTTTCATAAAGTTGATACCCCCTCGAAAATACAAACCTAAATCTCACGGCCAAGCCGGCGGAAATTAACAAAAGAATCAAATACCCCCAATAAAGCAAATAGTACAAGGGTTCCTGATAAATTCAATATGGCTATAATAACCATAAAAACTTTAAACCATGCCGGCAGTTTCCAGTTTTTCATCAGATGTATAGTAATTGCCAATCCTATGACAGCGTAAACAAAGGATATTACAAATACCGTATTTTTGCCGATGATAGCCAACTTCTCGATATGGAAATGGTCACCTGCCAGGGTCAATACGAGTCCCCCAATTAAGACCCAAATAACATACCAGGGAAACTGCCATTCGGTAAACCTGGGAAGGCCGTTTACCTCAAATCCAAGCCTTCTCATTACCCTTTGCGAAACAACCCAGGTCAGGAAGGCCCGCATCACGGCAGACAATATCAGCGCTGCCGGAATCAGCAGTGTTATTAGCTCAACCGATTGATAAAGCGCATCTTTGAGCATAGATTCACTGATCCCTTTTTTCGCATATATATCCAGCAGTCCAAACTGCTTATACAATGCCAGCGCTTCGTCAACTTGTCGAATGAGCTCATTCTTCGCAGGAATAATATGGATTTTCGCCAAATATAAAAAGCCCAGGATAGTGACAATCTCTGCCGCAACAGCCACCATAGAGCCCACCACAAGGCTCTTCCCGGCAGCGTATTTCTTTTTTATTAACAACCCGTAGCATAAAGCCATGGGAGAGAGTTCTATGGCAAAAAGAAACACCGTCAAAGGGTCGAACATAAAAAGCAATAAAATTAGCGAAACCGCCAACACCATAAATCCGGATCTTAAGTCTCTTTTTGTGATTATTACTATAATGGGTATTCCCCATAAAAAATCAGTAATAAAACGCACCGGGGGTACGCCTAAAGATAAAATTCCCAAAAAAGTTGCCAAAGCAGCAAGTAATGCTCCTTCTGCCAAGGGCTGGACTGCCCGTTGTTGGTTCAAATGATTTCACCTCTTCTTACCGGTAACGTAGCGCAAAAAAGCTGATAAGTCCCCGTACCAGCGTTCTACCTCATGTCCTTCCTCAATACTGCCGCGCAACTTGCTTTCTATATGCAGGTCTAACCTGGAAAAATTTATGCCCAGGCGCCGCGCTATTATGTATGAGGTAATAATAATTGAGGCCAGAGCTTCAACAATAATTTCCTCAGTACCTTTAAGCATCGCCTTAAACAAAGCTGCCACCGAACCGGTCAGTTCGGCCTTTAGCCATTCTATAATTCTGATGTTTTTGGCAATATCCACGCCTTGATTATTCAGGGACACTTCGCAACACCTTCCTTGGTCGCACATGTCCTTTTACTATTCTGCATATATTTACGAATTTCCTCCCGCCCCAATTAATCAATTTATTCCTGCAAAACTAATTAAAAACAAGTTTTTGGGCAGCCTTTTTCCACCAGAAAACAAAAAGGAAGCACTGGCTTCCTTTCCGCTCATTTTTTCATAACAACTTATTATTCGGCTGTAAAGGGCAGCAACGCCATGTGCCTGGCCCTTTTAATAGCTGTTGTTAACTGTCTCTGGTGTTTCGCACAGTTGCCGGAAATCCGGCGAGGCAAGATCTTGCCGCGTTCGGTTATATACTTCCGAAGTTTGGCGCTATCTTTATAATCGATGGCTTCCACCTTGTCTACGCAAAAGGAGCAAACCCTTTTACGAGGTCTTCTGCCACGTTCACGCTTCATATTATCCCTCCTACAGGTTTACTAGAAAGGTATATCGTCATCGGAAAAGTCGACAGAAATACCCATCTCTTCAGCTCCACCAAAGGAAGCCGGCTCACTGCCGCTTTTGGGGCTCAAGAAACGAACCGTATCGGCTACTACTTCCGTAACCCAGC
Organism: Thermincola sp. GK-1; assembly: GCF_059412445.1. Classification (NCBI taxonomy): domain Bacteria; kingdom Bacillati; phylum Bacillota; class Clostridia; order Eubacteriales; family Thermincolaceae; genus Thermincola; species Thermincola sp. GK-1. The sequence continues at coordinate 113,739 of NZ_JBSQAT010000001.1, read as the reverse complement.
GGCGCTGTCCGTCCTGCCCTTCAAAGGAACGAATCTGCAACCTTCCGTCGACAGCAGCCAGTTTACCTTTTGATAAATAGTTAGCGCAATTCTCGGCTTGCGCTCCCCAAACAACTATGTTAATAAAGTCTGTCTCCCGCTCTCCCTGCTGATTTTTAAAAGGCCTGTCAACAGCAAGGGTAAAGCCGGCAACAGCTCTACCGTTAGGTGTGTACCGCAGTTCCGGATCTTTAGTTAACCGGCCAATCAGGATGATCCTGTTTAACATTAAATAACACCACCTGAGTTCTTCTCTCCAAACAAACTATTTATCTTCTTTAACGATCATATATTTCATTATGCCGTCGGTAATCCGGAATACCCGGTCTAGCTCCTGTGCGGTTGCAGGCTCACCGTTAAACTGCATCAAAACGTAGAATCCTTCCCGCTTATGATCGATTTCATAAGCCAATTTACGTTTACCCCACTTGTCTAGTTTGACGAGCTCACCGCCGGTGCCGGTCACAATACCCTGGAATTTCTCCACTATGGCATTGCTTTGTTCTTCATCCAGCTCCGGATTAATGATATACATAGCTTCATAAGCTCGCATATACGAACACCTCCTCCCTATGGACTAACGGCCCTACCACAATGGTAGAGCAGGGCAGTAAAAGACTCACAGGCCTCGATGAGTAATTATAACACAAAAACCTAGGTTCTGGCAAGAAATAGATGCGCAAATCCTATCGGACCTATACATTAAAACGGAAGTAAACAACGTCCCCATCCTGCATCACATAATCTTTTCCTTCCAGCCGGACCAGGCCTTTCTCCCTGGCCGCCAGTTGTGAACCGGCAGCCATTAGGTCATCATAGGAAACTACTTCCGCCCTGATAAAACCTCGTTCAATGTCGGAATGAATTTTCCCCGCTGCCTGGGGCGCCTTGGTTCCCTGTTTGATAGTCCAGGCCTTGACTTCCTGCGGGCCGGCGGTAAAAAAGGTCATCAGCCCCAACAACCTGTAGCCTGCCCGGATAAGTTTATCCAGCCCCGATTCCTCCAATCCCAGGTCCGCAAGAAATTCCGCTTTTTCGTCGTCATCCAGTTCAGCTATTTCCGCTTCTATTTTGGCACAGACCACGATAACTTCAGAATTTTCCGCTGCCGCTATTCTTTTCACCTCTTCCACATAAGGGTTTCCCTTTCCGTCGGGTAAATCTTCCTCGCCAACATTGGCGGCGTATAAAACCGGCTTGGCGGTCAGAAAATTAGCATCTTTGATTATGGCCGCTTCTTCCGGATTCAGGCCCAGGCCTCTAATAGGCTTGCCGGCATCCAAAGCTGCGTGAATCCGTTCCAGTAATTCCACTTCTGCCGCTACTTTTTTATCATTTGTTTTTAACAGCTTCCGGCTTCTGTCCAGCCTTCTCTCCAGAGTCTCCATGTCAGCCAAAATAAGTTCCATGTTTATTGTTTCAATATCCCTGGTCGGGCCGACACTGCCCTCAACATGGGTAACATTATCATCCCGGAAACAACGGACCACATGGACGATAGCATCCACTTCCCTGATATGGGACAAAAACTTGTTTCCCAAACCTTCTCCCTTGCTGGCCCCGCGGACCAGACCGGCAATGTCCACAAACTGGGTAACAGTGGGAACAACCCGCTGGGGATTAACCATTTCTGCCAGCTTGTCCAGCCTTGGGTCCGGAACTTCAACTACTCCTACATTGGGGTCTATTGTACAGAAAGGGTAATTGGCTGCTTCCGCACCCGCTCGGGTAATAGCATTAAATAACGTCGACTTGCCGACGTTGGGGAGACCTACGATACCAAGCTGCATATGTATTTCATCCTTTCTATTTAGTTCCACGCAAAAATTATACCCCAGTTAATATTGGGGTGCAAGCCTGCCTTAATTCTCTTCACTTTCGACAACAGACTTAACCACGGCCTTAACGCCTTTTTCAAACTTGGGCCGCGGCAGCATAACCTGGTGATTGCATTTCAGGCATTTTATCCGAAAGTCCATCCCTGTCCGGGTAATTTCCCATTCGTAACCGCCACAGGGGTGGGGTTTTCTCATTTTAACTATATCCCCTACTCTGAATTTGTGCATATCACCACCTCCATTCAACAGGAATCAGTAATTTCCTTCTTTCGCCTTCGGGGCTTCTGTTCGCTTATCCTCACTAATATATACTTGTTTTGGGTAGGGAATTTCGATGCCTTCCTTATCAAAGGCTTCTTTGAACCTTTTCCGCAATTCCCTTTCCACCCGCCATTGTTCCATCGGCTTAGTTTTGGCCACACAGCGGATAATTACTTCCGAAGGTCCAAAAGCTACAACCCCCAATATCTCAGGCCCTTCGACTATTACATCCTGTAGTTCTTCTGCAATTTCGCCGGCTACTCTGCTCATAACATTGATAGCTTTATCAATATCTTCCTCATAGGCAATGCTCATGTCTACCATAGCGCGCATACTGCCACGGCTGTAATTGGTCACGGCATTTAACATGCCGTTGGGGACGATGTGCAGTTCCCCACCCCAGTCCCTGAGCTTGGTAACCCGCAGGCCCATTTCTTCCACAAATCCCGAGTATTGACCTGTAGTAATGTATTCACCCACAGCATACTGGTTTTCCAGCAGGATAAAAAAACCTGTAACAATATCTTTTACCAAACTCTGTGCACCAAAACCCAGCGCCACGCCAATTATTCCGGCACCGGCCAAAAAAGTTTTGATATCTGTGCCCAGGGCCTCGAGTAATATCTGCAGGATACCTATAATTACCAGAAAATAAGCGGCATAGCGAATTACACTTTTCATCAGGGTACGCAGGGTATTGATCCTGCGTTCATCAAAGTAGGGCTTTCGTTTTACCGATCCAAAAAATTTATTTATTACGAAATTACCCACCATCAAACCAATTTTTGCCAGGATAAGAATACCAATGATTTTATATGCAACGGTAAAAATTTCTTTTAGGGTTTCCGCCGTAACAAAAGGAATTTTCTGCGCCCAGCGTTCAAACAGTTTGTCCATAGAAGTCCCCCTAACCGTCATTCTGACCATAAAATATATTTACAACTTTACCACGTTTCTTTCCTTTAGCTTGCAAAGCCTTCAAGGCCAATTCCTGTCCCGGGTGATGCAAATCTCCCGCTATTCGCGATAAAATCTCTTCTCCTTCATTTCCTATGCCAGCCAAAGCTCCTATAGCGCTTGCCACCACGGTCCACTCGTCGTCTTCGGTCGCTGCTGCCAACCGCTCAAGTACCCGTTTATCCTTAAAACGGCTCAGGGCTTTTATTGCGTGGATCCTTACCCTAGCATCGGAATCTTTTACGGCTGCCAACAAGTCTTCCTGCAACCCGGCAGGCTTTAATTCTGCTAAAACTGACGCCGCTGCCCTCCGCACCTCCACCGAGGAGTCTTGCAGACCCTTTTGAAATACCGGTTCCAGCCCGTTGGCATTTATCATACCCAAAATTTGAATAACATAGGCGCGTACCTTTTCATCAACATCCGCTGCTGCTTCCGTCAAAACAGGCACGGCCGGCTCTCCAATAGCCGCCAATACCTCTGCCACCCTGGCCGGCAACCATTTTCCCGGATTGCGAAGAGCTTCAACTAATAAGGAAATGGTTTCTACATCCCTCATTTTCAGCAGCGCTTCCGCGGCCACTATTTTAACTTCCTCGTTTTTATCGGCCATGGCCTCCACCAATAACTGCCCACAACCGGGCGGAGCCAGCTCAACAAGCTTTTCTATGGCCGCAATTTTTTCTTTAGCGTTGCCTTCTTTTAAGAGGTTTATCAAAGTTTCGCTGTCAACGGGAACTTTTTCCTCCGATTTCACTATGGAACCGTATTCATTACCGGAAAACGATTTATTACTTCGCGCCAAAAGAAACAGTACCCCTAACATCAAAACAAAAACAAGGGCACCAATTAAGGGCAAATTCATTTGAATATCAACCTGCCTTTCCCGTTCGCCAAGTAACTTCGACGCTTACCGGGTTTTTCCTGCCGACAAATTAACCTCTTTTTCACCATTGCCGGTACTGCAGAAAAAAGACCAAATGGCTGAACAACTTTCTGCCATTTGGTCTCTTTATCAATACTTTTCATTACCTGCTTGTTCAAAAAAGGCTTTATAAGCTTTGTATCCCATGTAAATGTCGCCTTTATGGGCCACTTCAAAGGGAGAGTGCATACCCAGCAGGGCCACGCCGCAATCCAGGACTTCCATACCGTATCTGGCGATATACTGGGCGATCGTGCCGCCGCCCCCCTGGTCCACTTTGCCCAGTTCGCCCGTTTGCCATATTACTTTATTTTCCTTAAAAATACGTCTCACCTGGTTAATAAAGCCGGGGTTGGCATCGCTGGTGGAATATTTTCCGCCGGAACCCGTATACTTGGTAATAACCACACCATACCCCAACCTGGCTGCATTGTATTTATCCAGGACATTAGGATAGTTGGGATCCATCCCGGCGCTGACGTCTGCCGACAATGCGCGGGAATGGGCCAGAGTCCTGCGACAGTATAGTTCGTTATAATCGCCGGCAACCAGGTACAGCATTTCAGCTACAGCATTTTCAAAAAATCTCGATTTCATCCCGGTATTTCCGGTGCTGCCAATTTCCTCTTTGTCGACAAAAATGGCTACTGAGGTATATATGGGGCTTTGCACATCTAAAATAGCTCTTAAAGAAGCATAGGCACATACCCTGTCGTCTTGTCCGTAACCCCCCACCATACTTCTGTCAAGTCCCACATCCCGGGCCGGTCCGGCAGGGACTAACTCGAGTTCAGCGCTGATAAAGTCTTCTTCCGTAATGCCATAACGCTCGTTTAACAATTTAAGGACAGTTAATTTTACGCGTTCTTTAACTTCTTTATCTTCTACAGGAATACTGCCTACAAGAATATTCAAATCTTCTCCCTTGATAGCTTCCCCCATTTTTTTGCCCATCTGCTCCTTGGCCAGGTGGGGCAGTAGGTCGGAAATGGTAAAAACAGGCTCCTCGGCCTTTTCACCCACCATCAGTTCGGCAACGGTTCCCCTGGCTGTATAAACTACCCCATGCAAAGCCAGCGGAATTGCCGGCCATTGATATTTCTTTATTCCTCCGTAATAATGAGTTTTCATTAAAGCCAGGTTTTGATCCTCATAAAGAGGTTGAGGTTTTAAGTCCAGCCTGGGGGCATCAACGTGGGAACCTACGATATTCAACCCTTCCCAAAGTGGTTCCTTCCCAACCACCACTAAAATGGCGCTTTTATTCTTATAGTTAATAAAAATTTTGTTTCCCGGTTTCAACTTTTTGCCGCCCTTGAACATCTCCTCCAGGCTTACAAATCCTTTGTCCCGGGCCTGTTGGATAATTTCTTTAACCGTTTGTTTTTCTGTTTTTGCATTACTTAAGAAGGTTTTGTAGTCTTCGTTAAACCGCATAACCTCCTCTTTTTCCTTCTTATCAATACTGTCCCACACGAGTTGGGTCTCAGCGCATAATTCTTCTTTCAACTTTTCACCGGGCGATTTGGTTTCTTCTTTCTTATTCATAAACTCGCTCCTCCAATTAGTTGCTTATATTTTGCGAAAGTTGAATATATAATATTTTACTTTATAATCGCCAAATTATAACCTTTTCTAGCTTAGGAAACTTATTACGGTATCCGAAAACGTGGTCATAAAAACAGAACTGTTGATTATTTCAGCCATTCTGCCCAGTAATCCTGTATCCGTACCCTTTATAGCGCCTGCGGCCGCCAGAGGAATCAACATGCCTATCGTTATCATCAGGCCTATTATGCCTGTGAGCAGCCCTAGAACCGCCCCTCCCAAATGGTCCAAGAAAGTAACCGGGGCCGGCGATGTTTTTTTGAACCAACCGGGAATGGTTTTACCAAGGAAACGCGAAACCAAAAAGTAAATGAAAGCAAAACAGATGGCCGTCAGCAAAAACATGGCCATTAGGTACCCCAAGGCATCCCCGAGCGTATGTATATTTTTAGTAGCAGGCATTTCAGCTATCTGCCCAAGGTAATCAATAAAAGCATCCCGGAAAGTTTCCGGCACTGACAAGTTGGCAGCCAGGTCCTGAGCTTTTTCAAAAGGTATGTCGGCAATCCGGGTCTTATTTACCGTGGCTGGCAGGGAGGCATTGTCCAGAAGCCAGGGCATCATTTTTTTCGTTATACCAAAAGAACGGTCTATAACCTTTGCTAAAACTTCGCTAAATAACAGCGCCGATACAAAACCCACAACATAACCCAGGAAGTTAAAAAAGCTGACCAGCATTCCTTTGCGGTATCCTCTAAAAATTGCCAAAAGCAGTCCGGCAGACAATAGTAGGTCCAGTAAGTTCATACCCGCTCCCCCTTTCATATTACTTTCTTAATATTTCCACCTATTACATGCAATTTCCTGTATAAGCGACAACATTTTCTAAAATGAATCCTCCGCTCCGATAGTTCTTAACCAGTCTATTGGAGGGTTGGGTGGGTTCTCCGCTACCACGGAGCTTTATGCTGCAAAACCTTGACAAGAAGGCAGCGTTCCCGAACTCGATGGCTCATGTTGATTTCCTTAAAAGCCAGGCCGCCTCCCGTCCAAGCACTCAACTTGAGCTGAGTGCCGGACTCTCCGGCGGCCTTCGCCATCTTCAAACATGCGGGAACCTCCTGCCTTCTTGTCTGCAGTTTTGCGGACGCAGTCGCTCCTTAACGGTAGCCTGAGAACCCACCCAACCCCCCATGAAAAAGCCGGCGCATTAAAATATAGCCCCGCTCCGGGCAACATTTAACCTCCCCTTGCCCTCAGGTCCGATTCTAATTTTCTACCTGCTGCAATAACCAGTCGGTCCAATCCCTTATTCCTTGCCCGGTACGGGCAGATACAAAAAATATCTTGACATGCGGATTGATAAGGCGTATATCTCTCTCCAGAGTCTCCAAATTAACGTCTGTGAATTCTAACATATCCACCTTATTTATCAGAACTGCCGCAGATTCTTTGAAAATAAGCGGGTATTTGAGGGGTTTATCATCGCCCTCCGTAATGCTTAAAACAGCTATTTTCAGATCTTCTCCCAAGTTAAATTCCACAGGACAGACAAGATTTCCCACGTTTTCAATAATCATGAGGTCCAGTTCGTCCAGGTTAAAAAAGTTTAACGCCTTCTCAACCATTCTGGCATCCAGGTGACAAGCCCCGCCGGTGTTGATCTGTTTTACCGGGATCCCATGCTTTTCAATTCTTTGGGCATCCTTGGCAGTATAAATATCACCTTCTATGACGCCCATCCTGATACGGTCCTTGAGCAATTCTATGGTCCTTTCCAGGAGTGTAGTCTTCCCCGCCCCCGGAGAACCCATGACATTTATTGTAAAAACCCGCTTTGCCTTTAACAGTTCTTTGTTGGCTTTGGCCGTTGCCTCGTTGGCTTCCAGTATTCCCGTATTCACTTTAATCTCCATCAGTTTCTACCTCCAGACTCTTGATTAACAATTCCCTGCCGGCAATTACACGAACATTAAAAGACCGGCACTTGGGACAAACAGACTGGTATATATCAACAGGCCCTTCCCACCCGCACTCATCACACTTTAATGTAAGAGGTACTTCCTGAATTTCCAAAACGGCTCCTTCTACAGGCGAACCTTTCGCAAAGACTTCAAAAGCCAACTGCAGTGCATCGGGAACCGCATTGGTTAAAGCCCCAACAACCAGTATTACTTTAGTGACTTTAGCATTGGGATAAGGCGCAATACTCTTGTTGATCACGTCGAATACACCGGCCATTAATGACATTTCGTGCATAACAACAACTCCTCGTCAAGCTACATTTTACCATGCCCGCAGACAAAGGTCAAAAAGCTTCACCGTTTCATTACGGGTGAAGCTTCTTCATAAAATCGCACTATAGGCAATTTTCCGAAAACGCAAAATACTTTAGTCAGCGGTTTGGCTAAAATGAAACTTCTTCTTGCTCAAGGGAAGCCGGCTGGAAATTCGCGCCTGCCGGCATGCAGCCGGTTATGATCGATTTAAGAACGTGTTTGCCGCCTACAAAGCTTAAATATACATGAATTCCTACGGTAGATACAAAAATCCAGGTAACCAGATAATGTACCTGCCGCATCGTCACAATTCCACCAAGTAAATTTCCCAACCAGGCCAACCCCGAAAAATACAGTATAAAACCTGTCAGCGCCTGAACCCCTAATAAAATAACCCAAGAAGAATAAACCAGTTTTTGTCCGGGGTTATATTTCCCGAAATTCGGGCTTTCTTTGCTCAAAAACAGATAGTATTTTGCCAAAGCCGGAAAGCCTTTTATATCCCCCGGTGTAAACATTATTTCTTTATAGTCTCCGCTGTAAAAGGAATAATACAGTCTTATTATCACACCGTAAATTACCAGGTACATAAATATAAAATGCAGTTTTCGGGCTACGTCCATATTGGGGAAAATATTGAACCTCAGCGGACTATGGATATAAAATCCAGTCAATATGAGCACAGTAATGCAGAGCATATTGAACCAGTGTAAAAACCTGGCGGTTCTGGTATGAACTAGAATCAATGGCTGCAATTACTGCCACCCCCAAAAAAAGTTTAGGCTAACTATTTTCTTATTATGTTATTCATCATTGCTCAACGGATATCCTGCTACTATTGAAGGCAGAATGCCTTTAACGCTAAAGAACTGCATCCCTTTCTACCTGGTTATCTGATTAAAATATCCCGCCTTAATTGCCTTGCCCGTTTTTTTCTCTTAAAAATCGACTTCCTTTTCGTTCTTCTTCCTTTCCTAAATCGCCGGAATTATCACCCCCTCTTTATATTCTCTTCTTTTAAGAAAAGGAGGTTTTTTTCAGGCTTTCAGTCAGGTAACCTAACGGTTCTTCCCCCTGAACCAGACCCTCATAAAATAAGGTTGGCCGCAAATCCCCGTCGAGGTCAGGTATTCCATAGCGCAAAACATGTACTAAAGTACCAATAACCCAATCGGAATGGGGAGGGCACCCTGGGATGTTTATAACTGTTTGGCCCGCCAGTACTTTGCTAACTCCCTGGCAGCCTGTTGGATTTGGCTCAATCGCCGGAACCCCACCAAAAGCCGCACAGGTTCCCAAAGCTAAAACCGCTTTGGCTGAAGCGCTCAACTTTTTGACCAGGTTGAGTAGCGAAATTGGCCGGCCGTCAGCATCTTCACCCACAATGCAGTACAAGCCATCTGCCCCTGTAGGGATAGCCCCTTCTATAATAAGATAAAACTGGCCTTTATAATCCCTGGCAATGGTAAGCACTTTCTCTACAAAATCATTTTTATTGGCCACAGGCTGTTGCAGAAAAGCCAGGCTTTTAATTTTTATTAAGGCATTTCTTAGCTTGGGATGAACATTATCCAACAGTGATATGGAACATCCCCCGCACGATGCCCCCTGCAGCCAGATAACCGGGGGACATCCCATTGCCACTTCTTCCAGGGTACGTACAATTTCGGGTATATATATTTGTGAAATCCCGCCTTCACCCAATGAACCAAGACATAACTGGCTGAAATCCTTTTTGCTCAGATAAGTCATTTTAGCCCTCCTTTAAACCGCGCCATCAGTAAAATGCAATATTTGTGCCAATTATCCGGTTTCCTGTTTAATTAAACAAAAAAAGGCCCACCTCAAAGGTTTCTAGGGTTAAGCCTTTTTCCAGCAATATGCAAAATAAAGTCAGGACGACGAAAATGTAAATAATGTTTATTTTTTATACACCAATAGCCTTGTCAAACATCCTTTTCCTTTATATTAACATGTAATTAGTCCGGTTAAAATAGTTTGTATATTTTTTATACATGTATATTATTTATACATTAACGTTCTTTTTTCTTAATAATTTTACCGTGATTTTACTCAAAAGCCCGCAAAACTCTTACTATTTCTATGGGGTACTGCAGGTTCGCCACTGTCAATCCGATCAACGCCTGTTCCACGGGACCACTGGCGCCCAATTTATCTTTGGGTGAATAATTGAAAACGAACGGATCAATTATCAGGTACTCCTTAATCAGCCCTTTTTCTAAAATGATTTTGTGCAATACCGGCCCGGCCGGAGATTCGACCGCGGCAACCCCTGTTCCGTCCTTGGGAACAATCAAAGGAGAGCCGGCTAAAGCTTTCTCCGGTTTAAGGTAATTTATCCAGTTTTTTATTGCATCCAAAAGGTCAATGCATTCGCCAGCCTTAATGAGCTCCCTACCCAAGACACTGTTCATTCTTTCATTCGGTTGCATCATAATGGACCTGCCATTTGCTATCGCCCTGGCCAGGGAACCAACTTCCACCACATTGCCCCGGTACCTGCCGGCTTTTAGCCAGGAATAAGCAGCAGCTTTATCGCCATTTTTATCTGTATCACCATGTGGATCCCAGCTAAAAGTGTCGTCCAGCTCAATATCCTCCGGTTGTACGGCATCCAATGAGCTGCCGCGCCAATACCACCCTTCCTCTTGGCCAGACTTGAGAAGTTTCTGGGGAAAAGAATGCACTGCCAGGTACCTGTTCTGGCCAACAGGAGTGGTAGCCCATTCCGGGTAATACTGCATAAGAATCTTAACGTCATTTATGTAAGTATTACTGACAAACCCTTTTATTTCTTCCAAATAAGCGAGTAATTTCAGTATTTTGCGCGTATCAAGGGTCTCGCTCAGTCCGCCGGGTACAACAGTAACCTGGTGCGGAACCCTGCCGGCAAGCAGGGCCATCATCTCCTGAAGCCGGGTCCGGAAATGTATTGCCTGCCAGTAATGTTCAATTAATACCTTGCTTTGCTGCACAGGGATACGGGCTGGACCGGGTAGCATATCTTCATCCTTTGGTCCCGGAATATAAGCGAAAAGAATCCCCTGGTAAAAATGATACAGATGGTAGTAAATAAATTCGCACCCTTGCAAAATATTTCTTGCCAGCATGCCATTAAAGGTTTTTTCCATGCCACTAATTGATTCCAGAGCTTTCGCAGCTGCCAGCCCATGCGCTACTGATAAGTGGCTGTTTATTCTTAAAGCCACCTGCAAGGCATCAAAAGGATGCCTGCCTACCAGCATTTTTTCAAAATTCCAGTACCCCCTTATGCCGACCCTCGCCGACCTTATACGAGCGCCCTCATATTCCAGTTCCACGGATAAAGGTTGGTTGCCGGTACTTATCGGATTAACGGTAAACCTATTCATCGGGCTCACCGCCCTTTTTTCGCCATCCGGCCAACCGTCCTGTCAAGGCATTACCCGCTAAATGAGCTGTAAGCCCGACCCCGGTAGCTATCCCTAATGTCAGTCCTATTGTATCGGCAGTTGAGTTTATGCCCGGCAGGTCAATCCGGGGCATCCTGGTATAAAAAGGCATTGTCAGATTGGGAAAGATGGGTTCCGTGCACCCAATGCACGGAGAACCGGACTGTACACACCAGCTCTTTCCGTTATTCCACAAGCGAACTGAACAGTCTCCGTGCGTCAAAGGACCTTTGCACCCCAGTTCGAGCAAGCATCCCTCCTCACCGAAAGACGTGGCAAAAATGCTGTTATCAAAATATTGGCGGCGAGGGCAGTTGTTATGGATTAAACCTCGGTAGAAGACCTGTGGCCGACCATAATCGTCCAGATCTGGCATGCCATATAGGATCAGGTGTGCCAGTGTCCCGACCACCCAGTCGGGATGAGGCGGGCAACCGGGAATATTGATAACTTTATTTTGGGTAAATATTTTATCCAGCCCGGTATTATCCAGGGGATTAGGCTTAACCGACAACAGCCCGCCGTAGCAGGCGCAGGAGCCCAAAGCTACCACACTTTGGGCCATATCACCCAGTTTTTTTATAAATTCAGTTAGGGCAACGGGCAAACCATTCTCGTCATCGCCCACAACAAAATATTGCCCCTTTTCTGCTTTCGGTATCGCACCTTCCACAACTAGAATAAACCTACCCTGATTCTCCCGGGCAAAGGCATATTGTTTAACAATTGATTTTAAACCCTGCAGTTCTGTCAAACCAGGATGAAAATGCAGATTTATCAGCTTTTTCAGTAATTCACGGGCTTCCGGTTCAACAGTATTCAGCATCGAAGAACTGCACCCTGCACAGCCGGCGCCCTGGACCCATACTACCGATTGCCTGGACTTTTGAAAAGCTTCCGCCGCGATAGCAAATAGCGTGCTACTGCCACCTACAGCTATAGCGCCGGCTGCACACAATTTTAAAAATTCCCGCCGGGTGAGCCGCCTCATCCCCATCCCTCCAAATAGTGAAATCCGGTTAAAGCAGGCCAAACTGTTTTAGTTTCTGGTATAAGGTAGCCCTGGGTATGCCCAACAACTCAGCCGCATTTACCCTATTGTTATTGGTAAGTTTCAGTGCATTTTCGATCATACTTTTTTCAAGTTCCTGAACTGCCTGTTTTAGAGGTTTAATTTTAACTTCTTCACCGGGCCGGGAATTGACTCTTACCTGCGCCGGTAAATGTTCTAATTTTATAATGTTGCCGTCTGCAATAATCATAGCCCTTTCTAATACATTCTCGAGCTCCCGCACATTTCCCGGCCAATCGTATGCCACAAGGGCTTCCATAGCCTCATCGGAAATAATTTTGGGAGAAACCCGTTTTTCTATCGACATCTTTTCCATAAAATGCCCGATTAAAAGCGGAATATCCTCTTTGCGTTCCCTGAGGGCCGGAACATAAATGGTTAAAACATTAAGCCGGTAATAAAGATCAATTCTAAACTTACCTTTTTGTACAAGCTGTTTCAACGGTTTATTGGTTGCAGCCAAAATCCTGACATCCATTTCTACGGTATTTGTACCGCCTATTCTCTCGAACTGGCGCTCTTGCAACACACGCAGCAATTTGGCCTGCATATTAAGGGGCATATCGCCTATTTCATCAAGTAAAATCGTTCCCCCATGAGCCAGGTCAAATTTACCCGGTTTGCCACCCTTTCTGGCCCCGGTAAAGGCCCCTTCTTCGTAGCCAAACAATTCTGATTCCAGTAAAAGTTCCGGTAAAGCAGCGCAGTTTATTCCGATAAATGGCTTGTCCCGGCGGGAACTTAAGTTATGAATGGCCTGTGCAATTACCTCTTTCCCCACACCGCTTTCCCCGATTACCAACACGGTAGAGTTAGTAGCCGCCGCCCTTTCAACCAACTGTTTCACTTTTTTCATGGCTAAGCTCTCACCGATAATTGCATCAAGTAAATCCTCGCGGCGCTGCATATTCAGGCGGTTTCGGTAATACTCAATCTCTCCGCGCGATTTATGCAACAGGTAGGGGAAGCACATGTCAATCTCCGCCAGTCCCTGGTAAGCAGCTATAGCCTGTTCCCGACAGGTATCATAACCGCAGGATCCACAGTTCAACTCGTCTTCAGGCCTTATTTTATACGTTAATTTTAGAATTTCTTTAATTTCTTCCTCACTTGGTACTGGATAATCAACATGCCTGTCCACAAAGCAGGTTTTTAAATCCAGCCCGGCGGCGGATATTTTTGCCTGTTCACCAAACCTTCGCGCATAAGCGCCCACCAGGTTGCGCCTGGTAATGAGATCAACATCTGAATCGATTTCCGGTCCATCTATACATCCGTTACAAAACAGGATATCTACAAATCGGGGCATAATTGCACCGGTACTTAAGTTTTTAATTATTTCAAAACAATTTTCCCTTCCTTCTATATTAAAGAACTCCTGATTAGAAAGGTCGAGTTTATAGCCAAGGTTGGCAAGCAACCCCCCAGGTAAGGGGAAAAGCTTGGCCTTGCCGTTGTGCAGAATGTTGGGATTTGATTTAATCTTTTTAAGATCGATGCCTTTTTCGTGAAACATTTTTTTCAGTTCTTTAAAAGTCAGAACCGCATCAATAACACCCCGGCCCCTTAACCGGGCTTCTTCTTTTTTGGCCACACAGGGCCCAATAAATACTACTCTGGCTTTTTTTCGATGCTTTTTAATGTATTTGCCGCAGGCAATCATGGCCGTATCTATGGGCGCCAAATATTTAATCAAATCAGGATAGTGTTTTTCTATCAAACCGACAACGGCCGGGCAGAAAGAACTTATGACCGGAAATTCCGCTTTTTCAATCAGCTTTTTATACTCCGGTATGGTCAGTTGGACCCCCAGGGAAACTTCCTCAACATCGTGAAAGCCCAATTCATAAAGCCCGCTCAATACGTTATCCGCGTGAAATTCCGGAAAGGCTGCCGGAAAAGAAGGCGCAACAATAGCAATAACTTCCTTTTCAACAGCCAAAAAGTATTCTGCTTTACTGATATCGGAAGCAACTTTCTTTGCTTTTTGGGCACAGACCCGCACGCAAGATCCGCAGGCAATGCACCTTTCTTCTATAATTTTGGCCTGTCCCCTGTCAACTTTGATCGCCTTAACCGGGCAGTTGCGGACACAGGCGTAACACCTTTGACACTTCTCACTTATTGTCGTAACAACCGACATATTTTTTCACCTCTACCTGCGTATATTGGCGCCAACAATCTGCAACCGTATATATGAAACAGGTGATATAATGTTTAATTTTTCGACAATATTCGCATAATTCCTTTTCTACATGCTTATATTAATTTCACCACAGCGTGTATAAATCTCCTTTAGCCTACATATAAATATTTGGAGCATTAACAACTTCAGGAGGTTGTAATGTCTTTGCTGAAACCTTTTTTTAACAGTAACAACCGGGCTTTATCCTGCCGGATCCATATGGAAGACCCCGAAGGCAGCAAAAAAATCAGTGATTATTTAAATTCCTGTTTTGCTGAAATCCCTGGTTTTAGTGAGAGACCAAAAGTAGTGGTTTGCATAGGCTCTGACCGCTCCACAGGCGATAGCCTGGGACCTCTGGTGGGCACTAATTTATTAAGAAAAAAAGACCACCCTTTCCAGGTAATGGGTTCCCTGGAAAGTCCGGTACACGCCAGCAACCTCGCTGAATACCTCAAAATTTTGGAAACAATGAATAACCCCGTTATTATGGCCGTTGATGCCTGTCTTGGTAATCTGGACAGTGTCGGGTTCATCAATATAGGCCAAGGCTCTTTAAAACCCGGCGCCGGTGTAAATAAATGCCTGCCTGCAGTGGGCGATTTACATATTACCGGTATTGTAAACGTTGGCGGCTTCATGGAATATTTTGTTCTACAAAATACCCGTCTTAACACCGTTATGAAAATGGCTGAACTTATTAGCGAAGGCCTGGTGATGAGCTGCAGAAATACGCTTGCATGATTTCCCTGCTGTTGGAACAAACTAAAGACAGCGATTTAAAGGGGGAATGATTATGCAGTTGTCTTCCGGCGAACGTTCCATACTGGCTTATTTTCCCAGCAGTTCCACAGCGAAAGAAGCTATGGCTGCTTTAAAAAAAGAGGGAATCAGTGAAATACAATTGGACAGAGTCAGCCGCTTTGGAGTTAGCCTGGACCGCGAATTTAATAACCCTATAGCCGGACAGGCGGATACTATAACAGGTCTTACACTTTATTCCAGCGACACAGACCAGTACACAAATAACGATGCCCGTGTTCTTATGGCTACCGACCCTTCTGTCAGCGGAATTGGCGCCGATGATTATGGAGTGGCAGGCGGCAAAGCTTTTTTACTGACCGTAGTTACAGACGAACATAATCTGGATAAGGCCGTGGCCATTTTAAAAGAAATGGGAGCTTATTTTTAACCGGTATCGGCTGATCGGAGGGAAAACTGTATGAATAAGAAGACCATTGATAAAACAAAAAACCGGTTGACTTCCAAAATAAAAAATGCTCAGGAAGTCCCGATCTTTTCTCAACAACAAATCAATACGTTTAATTCAAAATACGTGGATAGTTTAGATGAAGTGCTGGCTGTGTTAGATGAAACCAATGTTACTCCGGACTTGAAAAATATGGAGTAAGCTGTTTACAGTGGATTAACTACTTGCTGTTTAAAGCGGCCTCTCTTAAAGCCCGCATAACTTCATAGTCTGTGACCTGGTCAAAAACCATATAATATTGCCCCACAGCATAAAAATCATCAGGAGTAAGAGGACAAACCATTTCATCCAATTCATTGGCCAAAGAGAGTAAAGTATCTTTAGGAGCTACAGGAACAGCAAGAATAAGTTTCCCTGGGTTCCGGCCATTGATTGATTTTATGGCGGCCCGGACAGTATAACCGCTAGCTATGCCATCATCAACTAAGATAACAGTTTTATTAGACAATTCAGGGAAGGGCCTCTGGCCCCGATACCGCTCCATACGCCGGGAAATTTCCTCCCGCACCAGGCCTGCCTCTTCCACCAATTCCTGTTCGGAAATGCCCAGCATGGAAATCAGTCGTTCTTCGCAGATCATAGTCCCATCCTGGGTAATGGCACCAATAGCTACTTCCGGGTTAAAAGGAGCGCCAATTTTCCTTGGTATGATTATGTCCAGGGGGGCATGAAGAGCTTCAGCCACTTCCGCAGCTACAATCACTCCTCCCCGGGGAATACCCAGTATAATACAATCCTCGTTTTTATAATCTTTCAGTAATTCGGCCAACTGTTTGCCAGCCTCCTGCCGATCCCGGTACCTCAATTACTTATTCCCCCATCCCGCTGAATTTACTGTTTAATATGCCCGCAACTTCATGCGGCGAATATCCCTGGGCATTAATCAGCAATACTCCTGATGGGCTGTTTATCCCCATGGTTGTCCCGTCTCCAAAATAGTCTACGGAGTCAAAGCCGGTCAAATCATTGGAAACTCCGGAGTAAACAATAGCATCTACGGGCTCTTCATTTTCCTCAAGACTAACCACGTCATAACCGGAATCCTGCAAAACCCGTTCCGTTTCATAAAGGCCTTTCTGGACTGCAACTTTAAGCGACATATCCCCCAACCTCCTTATTTAGTCAGCAATTTTATTATGTTCACGGAGGGTAGAGGAATATTCCAAAATTCGCTTGACAATTAAATTTAAACAAAAAACCACTCTGGTTATTTTCGCTGTAAAGCTATTCTTATAGCTTCCAGCTCTTCGTCGGAAAGTTGATATGTAGAATTGCCGTTTTTTACCGGCTTGGCATAAGTTCTCTGGTCATCCCGGCCAAAAATACTGCTTAATACCACTCCGTCTCCAAATTTATCAAGCAGGGCAACAGCGAAACTCAAATCGCTTCCCGTGTCGGCAAAGGCGTTAAAACGGACTACGCCAACCTTTTGGATGGACTTCTCAGTTATGCTTTTCAGCTCCCTGCAAATAGCAGCAATTCCGTTCATCTCTCTTACAACTTCAGCCACCCGTTCCATATGGGCATGGAGAATATCTTCCAGATTCCTATTATCCATGCCCCTGACAAGCTTTTTATACCTTTTGTTTAAATTTATGTACCGGCCCAATAAGATAAAAAACAGTACTAAATTTAACGTCCCTAATACAATACTAAAAATTAACAAAAAAGGTCCGTTCATTTCAACAACTTGTATCAAAGTCTCCATAATTTCACCTCTACTGCGATGGGTTACAGGAAATATAAATTCAACAATCCAATATAAAATCCTCTTGGCACAGAAAATTTCTGTGACTTTGCCTGACCCCCTTAAGTTGACAAAGAAAAAGTCCCCATATTACAATGAAATCAAATCCTCAAGGGGGGTAAATAATGGCTACAAACAACAAACTTTCCGAATTAAAAAATATTGTCGCTGCATTTGATTCCGCGGTTATCGCTTTCTCAGGAGGATGTGACAGTACCTTGCTAGCCAAAGTGGCCCATGATGTTTTGGGTTCTAAGGCATTGGCCGTAACCGCCGTATCTCCAACATATACGCAGGCTGAAATCGAAGAGGCAAAAAAGCTGGCTGATTCTTTGGGACTTAACCATATGATTATATATACCAATGAGTTGGAAAACCCTGATTTCGTATCCAACCCACCGGAAAGATGCTATTATTGTAAAAAAGAACTGATGTCCCAGCTCCGTGAATTGGCCCGCAGCAAAAACATTGAAATAATCCTGGACGGCGCTAACGCCGATGACCGCCATGATTTCCGCCCGGGGCAAAAAGCCTCCAAGGAATTAGGTGTTCGTAGTCCCCTGCAGGAAGTCGGTTTAACTAAAGCAGAAATACGGTCTTTATCCAGGGAATTAAACCTTCCCACATGGAATAAACCGTCACTGGCCTGCTTGGCTTCACGCATACCTTACGGCACAAAAATAACCAGGGAAAACCTGGACAGAGTTGGTAAAAGCGAAGAATTTTTATTGTCTCAGGGGTTTGTGCCTGTCCGGGTACGGGACTATGGGCCTACTGCGCGGATAGAAATTTTACCTGACCAATTTACCAGTATGATTTCTAAAAAAGATGTTGTCCTCCGTAAACTTAAGGAATTGGGTTATATATACATAACTTTGGACCTGACCGGGTTTCGAAGCGGCAGTATGAATGAAGTTATCAGTAAGGAGCATAAGCTATGGACAGACAATATCTAAAAGATCTGCTGCAAAAAGTCAGAAACGGAACAGTCAGTATTGAGGAGGCTTTAGATTCACTAAAGGTATTGAAATACGAAGATTTAGGCTTTGCCAAGGTTGACCACCATCGTAATTTACGCAATGGGTTTCCCGAGGTAATTTTTGCGCAGGGAAAAACACCGGAACAGGTAGTTGCTATTTTTGCCAAACTGGCCGAAAAAAACAAAAACGTATTGGCCACCCGGGCTTCGCAGGAAATGTATGAGGCTGTAAAACAAATCTGTCCTCAAGCCGTTTACCACCCCGCAGCCCGCTGTATTACCCTGCGGCAAAAAGAGCTTCCCAAACGGCCTGGTTCCATACTGGTCATTAGCGCCGGAACAGCCGACCTGCCTGTAGCAGAAGAAGCGGCTGTTACAGGCGAAATAATGGGAAATACAGTGCTGCGGCTTTACGACGTAGGAGTAGCCGGTATTCACCGTCTGCTGGATAATCATCAACTGCTTTCCCAGGCTTCCGTAATAATTGTGGTCGCCGGCATGGAAGGTGCATTGGCCAGCGTAGTGGGTGGGCTGGTTGATAAACCGGTTTTGGCTGTACCCACCAGCGTGGGCTACGGCGCAAGTTTTGGCGGTATTGCCGCCCTTTTGGGCATGCTGAATTCCTGCGCTGCAGGAATAGCCGTTTTTAATATTGACAATGGTTTTGGCGCTGCCGCCATGGCTTCAAGTATATTACGCTTAAAGGAGTCTTCGGCATGAAAACGCTTTTTCTCGACTGCTTCGCCGGTATAAGCGGCGATATGTTTGTCGGTGCGCTTTTGGATTTAGGCGTTGATTTTAAAAGCCTTCAGGAGCAGTTACAAACTGTCCCTGTTAACAACTACCAAATTGCGGCTGAAAAAGTAATCAAGAACGGCATTACCGGCACCAAGTTTTCAGTGTTTACCATAGTTGCCGAAAAACAGCACCGGCATCTGTACCACATACATGATATCATAGATAATAGCGGCCTTAGCGCTTCTGTGAAAAGACAGGCCAAAAAAATCTTTTCTCACCTGGCCGAAGCGGAAGCCAAAATTCATGGCATAACACCTGATAAGGTACATTTTCACGAAGTCGGAGCCGTAGATTCCATAATTGATATTTTATCTGTCCTTATCTGCCTTGAGCATCTGGCTGTTGAAGAAATCATCTGTTCTCCTCTACCGATGGGAAAAGGCTTTGTGCAATGTGCCCACGGTATTATTCCCCTGCCTGCTCCGGCTACACTGGAACTGTTACATGGTTACCCGGTCACAGAAACGGATATTGAAGGGGAAACGGTTACCCCAACGGGAGCTGTACTTGCAGTAAACTTAGCTAAAAGATTCGGCCCCTTCCCCGCTATGAGTGTTGAAGGCGTTGGATATGGAGCAGGAACAAGGAACGGAGAAATTCCCAACCTGCTGCGGGTTGTGTTAGGCCAGACCCAATCGGCGGCTCCCTTTCAGCAGGATAAAGTGTCAGTCATTACAGCAACTATCGACGACATGAATCCGGAATTTTACGACTATGTTATGAACAGGCTTTTTACCGCCGGAGCCCTTGACGTGACACTTACTCCGTTGCAGATGAAAAAAAACAGGCCCGGCCAACAGCTAACCGTACTTTGCCCGCCTGATAGATTAAATCATCTCGCCAATATCATCCTGCGGGAAACTACTTCCCTTGGCGTAAGGGTGAGAGAAGAGACACGGTTTAAACTGAAGCGGGAATTAAAGGCGGTGGAAACTCCTTTTGGCCCGGTAATGGTTAAACTTGGAAAGTGCCCCGCTACCCAAAAAGTATGGAATATCGCTCCAGAATGGGAAGATTGCCGGCTTTTGGCCGTAAAACACGGGGTTCCGGCCAAAACCGTTTATGACCAGGCCAAATCGGTTGCCATGTCCCTTTACTTAGGTAATGACAAAACCGTTACCACGGAGTACACAGAGGACACGGAGAATTAATTATCAAAGTAAGGTTTATGAGTTATCCAGTAATGAAGTTTCAATCAGCTCTTAATAAATTTCTCAACCAGCTTCCTCTGTGCTCTCTGGGCCCTCTGTGGTGATTTTTGCCACAGAGCATAACCAGCTATGTTCTACCGACTACCGGTGAAATCAAACTTCTTCAGCAATCTGTTTGATACCTGCCACGGCTGCTTCAATATCTTTCTCCGTATTAAAATATGAAACACTCAACCGGACCGTTCCCTGTTCCAGGGTTCCCATTGTCCGGTGCGCCCTGGGGGCGCAGTGCAACCCACTCCGGCAGGCAATGTCAAAGACTTTGTCCAGCATAAAGGCAACTTCAGACGAACCGAGCTTTTCTATGTTAAAAGAGAGAACGGGGGCCTGCTTGTTTACATCGGCTGGACCGTAAAGGATCACACCATCTATTTTTTTTAGCCCGTCAATGAGCATCTGCATCAGGTGATTTTCATGTCTTCTAATGACATCGAGCCCTTTATCCATGATAAACCTTATACCCGCGCCCAGTCCGGCCAACCCCGGTGTATTGAGTGTGCCGCTCTCTAACCGGTCGGGCATAATGTCCGGATGCCAGGGAGATTCGGAGTTGCTGCCTGTACCGCCTTCTTTTAACGTCGTTAAATCAACCCCCTCGCGAACATATAACCCACCGGTACCCTGTGGACCATAAAGCCCTTTATGTCCCGGAAAAGCAAGCAGGTCAATATTCATTTTCTCAACATCAATATCGTAAACCCCTGCCGTCTGGGCTGCATCTACCATAAAGGTAATGCCTTTTTCTTTTGCTATTTTCCCCACTTCGGCAACCGGCATCAGTGTTCCCGTTACATTACTGGCATGCGTCATCACTATACATTTTGTATTGGGCTTTAAAGCTTCCGTAAGCTTACCGACATCCAGGAAACCTTCCCTAGAACAGGTAACCTCAGTGTATTCTATACCTTTTTTTTCCAGAACTTTCAACGGCCGGACCACCGAATTGTGTTCCATGGATGTGGTTACTACATGGTCTCCGGGCTGCAGCAACCCTTTTAAGGCAATATTTATTGCCTCTGTTGCGTTGGAGGTAAAGGCTACCCGCAACGGGTCTTTAATATTAAAAAGCTGCGCAACCAGTTCTCTTGTTTCGTAAACAATCCTGCCGGCAGCCAGGGACATTTTATGCCCGCCCCGGCCGGGATTAGCGCCGGTATGGCGAAGGCAATCGGTTACCGCCTGGATTACCTGTTCGGGTTTTGGCCAACTTGAAGCTGCGTTATCCAAATATATCAATTTATTCTTCTCCCTTCCACACCTGCAAAGCTTCCGGGAACGGTTCCAAAGCCTGTTCCAAAAATCCAAAATGCATAGCAAGCAATACGCCATAATTTACGGTTGGTATGCCTAAATTTTTCAGCATATTCAACCTGTATAACATTTCTTTTCTGTTCAACATACAGGCCCCGCAATGTATCACCAGTTTGAATTGCTCCAGGTTATCCGGAAAACCGTAACCGCTCGACCACTCATAGTTTATTTCCCCACCAACAATTTTGTTCACAATGCGGGGTATTTTTATACGTCCTATATCATCAGGCTGCCTGTGATGAGTACATCCTTCGGAAATCAACACCCGATCCCCAGGTTTTAGCCCTTTTATGGCCTTCGCTCCCGCCACGAGAAAGGGCAAATCCCCTTTATACCGGGCATACAAAACAGAAAACCCTGTCAACAAAATATCCGGTGGCACCAGTGGGCCCACTACACCAAAGGCCTGTGAATCGGTAATGACGATTTTAGGTTTCACCTTGGCCAGAACTTCTGCCAGGTTGTTTTCTTTAACCACTACCGCATGACCATCCCTGTCCAAAACGTCCCTGATTGTCTGGACCTGAGGTAAAATGAGCCGTCCTTTCGGAGCGCCCGTGTCTACCGGGACTACCAGCACAGCCATTTCATGAGGACCCAGAATACCATCCAGAATACCAAACGAATCATCGTTTAATAGTTTACTCATTTTCCCCAAAGTTTCTTTTAATTCGTGGATACCTTGCCCCGTTTTTGAACTTACCGGGGTCCACGGTATCCCTTTTCTCGAAAAAAGATTGTCTTCAGGAACCCCAAACTTATCTATTTTTGTTAAAACCCCAATGATTGGGATTTTCTTTTCCATTATTTTATGTAACAAATCTTCGTCAGACTGGTTACTGGAACCGGCATCGACCACAACTAAGGCCAGGTCCGCTTTTCGCAAAACTTCCAGGGTTTTTCCTTTGCGTAACTCCCCCAGGTCTCCGGTATCATCCAATCCTGCTGTATCTATTAAAACTACCGGTCCCAGGGGCAGCAGTTCCATGGATTTATATACCGGATCCGTTGTGGTCCCAGGATAATCGGAAACCACAGCCAGGTTCTGTCCTGTAAGGGCATTGATGAGACTGGACTTTCCTGCATTACGATTGCCAAAAATAGCTATATGTATACGGTCAGCTCTGGGAGTACCCTGCATTTTAAACCTCCTTTAAATAACGGGGCTTTTCCCTCCCCAATTCCTGTATCATACTCAAGGCCCATTCCAAATTAACATCAACTTTGTTACTATAGATACAATAATCCTTTTTATACTCCATGGGGGTCGATACTAACATTATAGTATTTGCTCCCACTGTTAGTCCAGTTTTCTGGGCTTCTTTGTTCAATGTCGCCAGTGCAGTAGTAGAAGGTATAAAAGAATTTCTGCAAACAAGCCTGGCCACGGCCATTGCTTTTAAGGTATCCAAAATATCACCGGCCGGCGCGTCTGCCAGGGGAGTCCCCTGCGCAGGAACAAAAGGCCCAATACCAATCATGTGCACTTCCATTTTTTTAAACCAAAGGATATCCCGGGCAATATCCAATGCATTCTGACCGGGCAATCCGATTATATTCCCTGATCCCACTATATACCCTAATTCCTTTAACCACAGGGTGTGCTGCATCCGCTCCTGCAGGTCGTCATCAGGATGGAGTTTTTTGAACAAATCTTCATTGGTGGTTTCAATTTTCAACAAATAGTTGTTAGCCCCTGCTTTGCGGAAGGCCGCGTATTCCCGCCATGGCCTTTCGCCCAGGCTCAGCGTTATACGCATACCTGTTTTATTTTTAATTTCTTTTATTAATCTAACTAGTGAATCCTGATCATATCGATAGTCTTCACCTGACTGCAGTATTACTGTCCTTATGCCCAGTGCAGCCAGGCGACAGGTTTGGTCCACTATTTCAGGCAAGGTCATCCGGTACCTTTTTAAAGCCCAATTGTGTTTGCGCAGACCGCAATAAAAACAGTTCTTTTGACAAAAATTAGAGAATTCTATGGCGGCTCTTATTTCTACCGTATCTCCAATTACTGCTCTTCTTAAGTTATCTGCTGCAGAAAAAAGCCCTGTCAAATCTTCCTTATCCTCAAGTTTAAGCAGGTATTCCAAGTCTTTTTCTTCATATATCAGTTCATTGACAATTTTTCGCAAAACTTTGGTCAGAAATACTTTTTGCCTGAGATTGCCCAAAAGGCGCTCTATTCCTATGTTATCATCCTTGATTAGTTTATCTGTGAGTACATGATTTTTTCGCAGGATTTCCAGGGCCTGTTTTAAATAAATACTTTCTAACTTCAATGCAGTGCTGCATACAGTACCTGCTGAAGGGGGGACCGGTACCTGGATAACAGGTATACCGTGCCCGGTCAGTAATTTGTGACTTCTGAGCATATGTGATGTTGACGGGCATAAAATCAGATAAAATTCTCTTGCCATTTTGCACACCCAGCCTGCTGTTATCTAAAAATACAAATCCCGTTCTCCCCGGTTCATTCTTTCAAATCGGCTTTTTAATTCATTGACGAGGGCTTCGTTTTTTAAAAGACACAGTTCTTTACCAATTAGGTTTTCCCCTAGTTTTTTTGTTTCCTGACTTGCATAATCCAGCAAATTCTCCTTAAAGGTAAGCAATGCATTAGGGAGGCACAACTCCTTAATATCGCCCACTTTAGCCAAAGACATAAACGCTTCACCTGTGCGGTGTCTTCTGTAACATGCTGTACAAAAACTAGGTATGTACCCGTCTTTACATAATGATGCTACAACTTCGTCGAGGCTTCGCGTATCATGAACTTCAAATTGTACATTATTGTCTCCACTGCTGCTGTATCCGCCTGGAGAAGTCGATGACCCGGCGCTGATTTGCGACACCCCAAGGCCCAATAATTCATTTCGCAGTTGTTGACTTTCCCTGGTAGAAAGTATAATACCCGTATATGGTAAAGCCAGGCGCAGAACAGCCACTATAATTTTCAGTTCCTCATCGTCTACCATCCATGGCGTGGTCTGTATTTCAGCGCCAGGCGCTCTCTTTAGTCGCGGCACTGATACTGTATGTGGTCCAACGCCAAATTTTCTTTCCAGGTACTCGGCGTGCTGGCAGAGAGCTAAAACTTCAAATTTATAATTGTAGAGCCCAAACAGCACGCCCATGCCTATATCATCTATACCCGCCTCCATAGCGCGGTCAAAGGCGGATATTCGCCATTGGTAGTCAGATTTTTTTCCGGAAGGGTGATAATATTTATACGAAGGTTGATGATAAGTTTCCTGGAACAATTGATAAGTGCCAATCCCTGCTTCTTTAACCATCCTGAATTCATCCACTGTCAAAGGAGCTACGTTTATGTTGACGCGTCTGATATCAGTGAGGGCATAAATGTCTCCTATCAGGTCCGCAAGATACTCTACTCCGCTTCCGGACGCTTCGCCGGTAACTAATAGCAGTCTCTTGTGGCCTTGTTTTTCCAGTAATTTTACTTCTTCCAGCGCTTCTTCCTTATTTAATTTCCGGCGCTTAATAATTTTATTGTCTTTTCTAAAACCACAGTAAAGGCAGTTATTCCCGCAGTAGTTGGATAAATATAGAGGTGCAAATAACACTATCCGGGTACCGTAAATTTGTTGCTTAACTTTCCCCGCTGTATTAAACAAGAGATGCTTTGTTTCTTCATCCGGAGGAGATAATAGAACAGCCGTTTCTTCTATAAGCAGCCCTTTGCCTTCTGCAGCTTTGCTCAGAACATCAGCATAGTGTTTTTTATCAGGTTTCCTGTGCTCCAAATACATGGCAATTTGTTCTTCACTGATATAATCAGTCATATTATTCACCACTTCAGTCAAAAAATTGTTAACAGCATGTTTCACGTGAAACATTTGTGACGTCCGTTGTGAACCTCCTCTGGGACAAGCCCGGAGGCTTCTCCGCGAAGGTTTCTCAAGTCATCGGAATGCTGCCTGCTAAAGTGCAGGTCTCACGCTTTCCTCGTGAGCTACATCCCGGCATTTATCCGAGAGGCCCGGTCCATGGGCGTCTACTACTTCGCCAAAAGGATACGTAGATACGTTTAAGCGGTTTTTTTGGCATTAATACCATTGGCCACATGTAATCCACCACTGCGGGCAGCTTACGGCCACTGGTGAATCCGCCGGTTACGCACTTATCCAGAATGCCGCTGGCTCCCTGCACGTCCCGGTGGATGTCGGTGAACCCGGAGGAAAAACTGCCACACCGGTATACGCGCCCGGTTTGTTTGGTGTATTCCCCGCATACCGGGCAGGTACCAGAGGTACTGCGTTCATCCACCGGTATCAGCTCAACGCCGTAACGTTAGAGCTTATATGCCAGCAGGTCACGCAAACTGCCGAAAGCCCACTGGCCAATGCGCTGGTTGTGGCGTCTGCCGCAGTCCCTTTACAGGTGCCCAGCGCCTACTATTTGCCCATAATGTGAACCGCAGATGGTAGAGAGTGAACTAAGGACACTAGGAACGCGGAACGGTCAGTACATCTACCCTTTAACACCGCAGGAGCAATGAAACAATAAGTTGTTCACTTTTTCCTTCACCATTACCAAAAAACCGACCGGGAGCCACGCCATTTTTTAAACCACTGAATACGCAAAGGACATGGAGAATTATTTAAAAAGAACAGGTTGTATCATCTCTGGTAATTAATTTTAAGTTGAAAATTAATTGTAAAAGTAAAGTTTATGTGTTCTCTGGTCGGAGTTTTAATTAATCGCGTGTAATTTTCTTCTTTTTTTTTTTTTTTTTTTTTTTTTTTTTTTTTTTTTTCTGTGGTTCCTCTGTATCCTCGGCGTCTGCTGTAGTAATTTTCTAAAACTACAAAGTATACCTGGAAAACAAAAGATTTCAAATAGTAAATTCTCTGTGGTAAACTGTTTCCAACAGTTGTTTAAACGTTTCGGTGATAATCACGACCGGAAATTTTGAAACCGCCCTTTGATAACATTTGGGTACCAGATACCCCGTTGCAGTGGTTTTAGTATTAAAGCCTCCGATAGGAGGCCGATTCAACTTTATAGGCATTGTTTCACGTGAAACAAACCATTTATTGTTACTTTATTCAATAACACACTTTTTATCACTACTTTCAACTGTAATTGTGCCCTAAAATAAGGTCTACAATCCTCTGCAAGTCATCATCACTGTAATATTCAATTTCAATCATTCCTCTTTTACTTCCATGTTTAATACGTACTTTTGTGCCAAGCTTGCCCTGCATCTGTTCCTCTATATCTTTAACTATCAAAGACTCTGACTCCCGTCTTTTTCTTGGAATTTTTTTCTTACCTTCGGAAGTTATTTTTTTTACAAGTTGTTCAATTTGTCTGACTGATAAATTTTTTTCCACTATCTTTTTGGCTAAATTAGCCTGGTCTATTGCCCGTTCAATAACCAACAAAGCCCTGGCATGACCGGCTGAAAGTTGGCCCGTCTGTACCATTTGCTGTGCTTCCGGTGGAAGATTCAACAATCTGACACTGTTGGCAATAAAGGAACGGCTTTTACCAACACGCTTAGATAATTCCTCCTGTGTAAGCCCAAACTCCTCCATCAACTGCTTATAGGCTAACGCTTCCTCAATAGGATTTAAATCCTCTCTCTGTATATTCTCGATCAAAGCAAGTTCTGTAATCTCCCGATCTGACACTTCCTTGATTACGGCCGGAATTTTATCTAATCCAGCCAGTCTGGCAGCGCGCCACCTTCTTTCACCGGCTATTAACTCATATTTCTTATTAGTTAATCTTCTTACTATTACAGGCTGGATAATCCCATACTGTCTAATAGAAGCAGCTAACTCTTCAAGCTTCTCCTGATCAAACTCCTGCCTCGGCTGTTTGGCATTTCTCACAATGTCGGAAATATTCAGTTCTACTATACCCACTCTATCTTCAAAATCATTATTACTGCGAATCAGGGCATTGAGACCCTTGCCTAAGCCCTTTTTATTCACGTTCAATCACTTCCTTTGCCAGCTCTTGATAAACTTCCGCACCCCTTGACCTGGGGTCATACAATACTATCGGTTTCCCGTGACTGGGCGCTTCACTTAATCTGACATTTCTTGGCACGATTGCCCGATAAACTTTATCCTTAAAATATTCCTTTACTTCATCAACCACCTGAATTGATAAGTTTGTTCTAGCATCAAACATAGTCAGCAAAACACCTTCAATTTCCAGGTTGGCGTTCAAATGTTTGCGCACCAGTTCGATGGTATTCATTAGCTGGCCTAAGCCCTCCAGGGCATAATATTCACATTGTATAGGTATTATCAAGGAGTCTGCAGCCGTCAGGGCATTAAGGGTTAATAATCCCAAAGAAGGAGGACAGTCGATCAAAACATAATCATACCTGTCACGTATAGGTGCGAGGGCTTTCTTTAACTTTGACTCTCTCGATATAGCGGAAACCAACTCTATTTCAGCTCCAGCCAATTGGATCGTGGCCGGAACCACTTCAAGGTTTTCTATTTCAGTTTTTGCAATGACACTTTCAATAGGTACACCATTAATAATCACATCATAAATGCAATGTAGAGTCTCATCCTTTTCAATTCCCAATCCACTGCTGGCATTACCTTGCGGGTCAATATCGAGCAAAAGCACCTTTTTATCATTTAAAGCCAAGCACGCAGCCAAATTAACGGCCGTAGTAGTTTTCGCCACGCCACCTTTTTGGTTGGCCACGGCAATAACCTTTCCCATTGAAACCACACCTTTTTTTTGTTGTTTTTCATTTATTCCACAGAAAGATGTTAGTTCCTTCTCTAATTTTATATTTCAGCGGCAATTTCACAGTTTGAATTAAAGGTTCTATTTTACCTCTTTATGCCAATTACCACCAGACGCTTTTTTTTGCCCTGGAGAAGGGTAAAAAATGCATAGCATAGAAATCCTTTGGCTTCACATTTTCGCCCTGTATACGGCAAAATAGGATGAGAACATTTGTTCGCACACAAATAGAAAATGAATACCACTTGGAAGATTATTTTCATCTTCGCAAGTGGTATTGGAATTTGTTAAGCCATTATTTGACAATAATTTTTTAAACTCCTAAAGGCTTCTTTTCCGGAAGACCCGGTTTTCTCGGATATTTTGGAGGAGTATGTTTTGTTTTTCTGTAAATGATCAAAGAACGCCGGTCTTCTATGAAAGGTAAGTAGGTTTCTTTTGCTTCCTCAAGTTCTGCCCCAAGTTCGAAAACGGCATTGGCAGCCAATTTCACTTCTTCGTCTGTTTCCGGCCCTTTAAAAGCCACAAATTGTCCGCCTACTTTGACAAAAGGAAGGTTATATTCAACTAAAACAGGCATTTTAGCAACAGCCCTGGCCACAGCCAAATCAAAGGATTCTCTGAATTCCGGGTAATGTCCCAGTTCCTCAGCCCTACCATGGTAGACTTCAATGTTTTTGAGTTGTAACTTATCAATAACTTCCCGTAAAAAAGCTACTCTCTTTTGCAAAGAGTCAACCAATACTACATTTAAGTCAGGTCTGGCAATCTTTAACGGAATGCCCGGAAAACCAGCCCCCGTTCCTATATCAACCACTCGGCATTGAACTTTTACTTCAATTTCCCCAAGTATAATCAAACTATCCAGAAAATGCTTGATGGCTATTTCGTTAACATCAGTAATAGAGGTTAAATTAATTTTTTGGTTCCATTCCAGTAATAAATCCTTATAAGTTTCGAACAGTAGTACTGCTTTTTTGTCCAAGTTCAAATTAAGTTCTTGTCCGCCTTGCTTTATCAATTCTGCAAAAGTTAAGTTTTTACTCATTTACACGGTCCTCCGGAAAACCCCGTTTTCTCCTTTGCTGTTCAATATAAACCATTAGTACAGAAATATCAGCCGGTGAAACACCGGAAATCCTGCCGGCCTGTCCAATTGATGCGGGTCTGATACTTGATAATTTCTGCTTGGCCTCTGTAGATAATCCCTGTATTTTTTCATATTCTACCCATTCGGGAATGGTCTTTGCTTCCATTTTTACAAACCGTTCAACCTGGGCCATTTGTTTTTTTATGTAGCCCTCATATTTAACCTGAATTTCCACTTGTTCTTTTACTTCTTCATCTAAATCTGCTATTCCGGCACCTAACTGTTCCAGTACAGAATAAGTAATCTCCGGCCTTTTTAAAAGTTCAAAGGCACTAATTTTTTGTTTCAGCTCCGTACTTCCCACGGAATTAATAACCCTCTGTGTTTCCTCACTGGGAGATATATTTTCATTGGCCAGTCTGGAAATTTCCTTTTCTATAGCATCTCTCTTTTGCACAAAAATTCGATACCTATTTTCATCGACCAGACCAATTTTATATCCCTTTTCCGTTAAACGCAGGTCGGCATTGTCATGCCTTAGCAACAACCTGTATTCCGCTCTGGAAGTCATAATTCTGTACGGTTCATTAGTTCCTTTGGTAACCAGGTCATCTATAAGGACGCCGATATAGGCCTCTGACCTTTTAAGGATAAAAGGCTCCATTTCTTTTATTTTTAAAGCGGCATTAATACCTGCCACTAACCCCTGGGCAGCAGCCTCCTCGTATCCCGATGTACCGTTAATCTGCCCGGCAGTATACAACCCTTCAATATTTTTTGTCTCTAATGTAAGTTTTAATTGAGTTGGTACCACATAGTCATATTCAATAGCGTAACCCGGTCGCATCATTTCAACCTTCTCAAGGCCTATAATCGTTCTCAGCATTTGTATTTGTATATCTTCGGGCAAACTGGTGGAAAAACCCTGCACATACATTTCTTCCGTATCTTTACCTTCCGGTTCTAAAAAGATTTGATGGCAGGGCTTGTCGGCAAAACGTACCACTTTATCTTCAATAGAGGGACAATATCTTGGACCGGTACCCTCGATTTTTCCCGTATAAAGAGGAGACCTGTGCAAATTTGCCAAAATAATTTTATGAGTATCTTCTGTTGTATAAGTAAGCCAGCAGGGTATCTGTTCCCGTTTCATTT
Source organism: Thermincola sp. GK-1 (assembly GCF_059412445.1). NCBI lineage: Bacteria > Bacillati > Bacillota > Clostridia > Eubacteriales > Thermincolaceae > Thermincola > Thermincola sp. GK-1. The sequence goes on along the minus strand of NZ_JBSQAT010000001.1, from coordinate 82,872 downwards.
TTGGCATAATGAAAGAAAAGGTATGGGGATAATCATCACCGGGCTGGATAATCATTTTGGAAAAGTCGACGGATTTCCTATGTACTCTGGCAGGAGTACCCGTTTTAAAACGTCCCAGCTCCAATCCTAATTCCTTTAAACTCTCGGAAAGTTTCTGAGCCGGAAACTGCCCGCTGGGACCTCCACTGTAATTAACGTCGCCTATAATTATGCGGGCTCTTAAAAATGTACCGGAAGTGATAATAACGGCCCTTGCTTGAAAAATTGCTCCCGTATTGGTGACAACACCGGTAACTCGGTTTCCTTGCAAAATAATTTTCTCAACCAGGGCTTGTTTGACGTCTAAATTAGGTTCTAACTCCAGGGTTTTTTTCATTTCCATCTGATATAGTTTTTTATCTGCCTGAGCTCTCAGAGCATGAACTGCCGGCCCCTTACCGGTATTTAGCATGCGCATTTGAATATGGGTCTTGTCCGTATTTATACCCATTTGGCCGCCTAAAGCATCAATTTCCCGTACCAGATGCCCCTTGGCCGGACCTCCTACTGCCGGGTTACAGGGCATAAAAGCAACATTATCCATATTTAAGGTTACCGCCAGTGTTTTGCATCCTAACCTGGCCGCTGCCAAAGCAGCTTCACAGCCGGCATGACCTGTCCCTATAACAATTACATCATATGTCCCCGCAAGGTATTCCATGACCTTCCTCCTAATTATTTTCCTATACAAAACTGGCTGAAAATTTGATCCAGTAAATCTTCGCCCACTGTTTCACCCGTGATTTTGCCCAATTCTTCCCATGCAGAATTCAGATCTATAGTCACACAGTCCATTGGCATATTGTTTTCCAAAGTTTCGAGAACTCCGGTCAAGTATTCAGAAGCTGCTGTTAATGCCCTTTCGTGTCTGACATTACTGACCAATATTTCATCAACGGAATGAAATTCATTATTATAAACAATATCCACAATCTTTTCTTCAAGTTCATCCAACCCCTGCCCGTTAAGCAACGACATTGCAACTACAGGTACATCAAGACCTAACTCTTTCTGTAAATCTCTATTTAAACCACCCGTCAGGTCGGTTTTATTTGCAATGATAATCCCGCTTAAACCCTTCAGAAGCGCTGCTATTTCCATATCTTCACTGCTAATTTCGGATGCAATATCTACAACAAACAGAAAAAAATCAGCCTGTTCCAGAGCTTCCTTGGAACGTTGTACACCAATCTTTTCAACCACATCTTCCGTTTCCCTGATTCCAGCCGTATCCAGTATTTTTAAAGGAATGCCCCGGACGCTGACAAATTCCTCAATCACGTCGCGGGTAGTACCTGGAATATCAGTCACGATAGCCCTTTTTTCCTTGACCAGAGCATTTAACAAAGAAGATTTTCCTACATTTGGTTTTCCGATTATAACTGTTTTCAAACCTTCCCGCAATATTTTGCCAGAATCAGCAGATTCAAGTATCTTATCAATTCTGCTTTTTAATTCTACCGTAGCAAACTTAATTTGTTCCTTGCTTAAGTCCTCAATATCGTGCTCAGGAAAATCAATTCCTGCTTCAATATGGGCTCTCAATTCCAGCAATTTAGCTCTAATGTCCTTGATTTGAGCTGAAAGTTTTCCTTCAAGTTGTCCAACGGCTACGCGCAAGCTGGCTGCAGTTTTTGCATTAATAAGGTCCATTATGGACTCTGCTTGGGCCAGATCTATCCTGCCGTTTAAAAAAGCTCTTTTAGCAAACTCTCCGGGCTCAGCCAATCTGGCGCCGGCTTTCAGCACAGCCTCCAACGTTTTCCGAACAGCCACAGTTCCTCCATGGCAATTAATTTCCACCACATTTTCGGTCGTAAAACTTTTCGGAGCCAACATTACCGTTACTAAAACTTCATCTATAACTTCACCTTTTTCATCAACAATATGGCCGTACACTATATTATGACTGGGTACTTGATGTAAATTCTTTTTATTTTTAGAACGAAAAATTCTATCCACTATTTCAATTGCATCTTCCCCACTCACTCTGATTATGCCAATTCCGGCAGCACCTATAGGGGTACCTATGGCTGCAATGGTATCATCCATATTAAAAGCCTCCAAATTTAATAAACGTAAAAAATCCATTAATTTTAGAAAAACCCAGTAATATTATTACTGGGTTGAAAGAAATTTATTTTTTTGGTGCGATTATAACTTTACGGAATGGTTCGTCACCTTCACTATAGGTAAAAACTTCTTTGTGGTCCTGGAGAGCCGTATGTATTATCCTCCGTTCATGCGGACTCATTGGTTCCAAAACTACATCTTTGCCTTTTCTCTTTACCTTTTCAGCTAACCGAAAAGCCAGCTTACCCAGGGTTTCTTCTCTTCTTTTTCTGTAACCTTCTACATCCAAAATAAATCTAACTCTTTCTTTGCTGTTTTTGTTAGCCACTAAGTTTACCAAATACTGCAACGCATCCAGAGTATCACCCCTGCGACCGATTAATACGCCCAAATCCGGTCCCTTAAAATTAATAACAATATAATCTTCTTTCTTTGAAGCTTCTATTTCTATTTTTTCTATATTCATTCTTTCGAATATCCCGGCTAAAAAAGCTTTAGCTTTTTCAACAGGATTATCTTTGACAATTACCAATACTCTGGCTGCCTTACCGCCTAAAATACCAAATAGGCCTTTGGTCGGTTCTTCGAGAACCTGCACCTCTACTTGATCTCTGGTGACTTGCAGTTCCGCCAAAGCGGCCTCTACAGCCTCTTCAACCGTTTTTCCGCTTTTTTCTACCTGCTTCATTAGGCCCCGTTTCCTCCTTTACCGGAATGTCAAGTGGCATCTTATTAATAAAGTACTGTTGAATGGCGCCGACCAGGTTTGTCACCACCCAATATAAAGCAAGTCCGGCCGGAAAAGACATGCTCAGCCAGCCAATAAACAGCGGCATAACAATTAACATTGTCTTTTGTGTTTGATCTTGCAGATTGGTAGTCATTCGCTGCAGCAAATATGTAGTCAGTACCGCCAGAATAGGTAATACTATTTTATCATGCTGGCTTAAATTGCTGATCCATAAAAACTTGGCATGAGCTTCATTTGTATATGGGAATTTCATTAATGCCCGATACAAGGCTATAATTATAGGCATTTGTAACAATAAAGGCAAACATCCTGATAAAGGATTGGCTCCATATTGTTTATATAATTCCATTATGGCCTGCTGAGCCTGTTTGGGATCCTTGTATTTTTCCTGAATTTCTTTTACCTTTGGCTGAAGCTGCTGCGTCATTTTCAACGACTTCATTTGTTTGATTGTTAAAGGCAGCAGCAGCATTTTTATCAATACAGTAATCAAAATTATAGCCAAACCATAATTTGGGATGCCCATACTTACTGTCAGTTTATAAAAGAACTCTAACAGCGCAGTCATCCCTGCCGTTAACTGTGCCAAAACCTTTCCCTCCTTTAACCCCAATAATCATATTTTTTTAAACAGGGTCATATCCACCGGGGTGGAAAGGATGGCATTTAAGAATCCGTTTCAATGCCTTAAACCCACCACGCATAACCCCATACCTTTCCAAAGCCAGTATAGTATACTCTGAACAAGTTGGATAAAACCGACAGGTTGCCGGCTTTAACGGCGAGATAAACGTCCGGTATATTTTAACAAACATAATTAATATGTACTTCATTTGTTGCCAACTTCCTCTTTACTCAAACCACTTTTTTTTATTAAATTAATAAATGCCTTCTCCAAACTGGTATAGCATAGTTTTTCAACAAAACGCGGGCGCACAATAATGATAATGTCCCAACCTTCGCTAATTTTATGCCAGGATAACCTGGTTATTTCAGTCAATAAGCGTCTAATTCTGTTTCGAACCACAGCTTTACCGACCTTTTTACTGATAGAAAAGCCAACTCTTGAATTAGGCTGGCCATTTTTCAGGTAATACAATACCAGATACCTGTTGGAAACAGATTTCCCACTAACGTAAACCTTTCTAAATTCTGAACTTTTCTTTATTTTATCAAGGGCCAATACTTGAAACCCCCGTTTTTTTGGTTATTTATGGTTAAACTAGCCATATTCTAACCCATATTTTTTAATTTTATCCACAACTAAAAACTTACTAAAAGAATGAAAAGGCCACTTTTGCGGCCTTATGCTGAAAGCTTCTTCCTTCCTTTTAATCGACGTCTCTTTAACACGTTCCGCCCGGATTTTGTGCTCATTCTCTTCAAAAATCCATGAACTCTTTTATGCTTTCTATTTTTAGGTTGGTAGGTTCTTTTCAAGTCTAAACACCCCCTTTTTATCTAGAGCGCGAGACATACATATAAAATTATATAGTAATTAAATGGCAACGTCAAGCAAAATACTTACACCTCATAACACCTTAGAAATTATCCCCATGTTAATAACTTTTTTCTTAAATTTATACACATGTGGATAACAGGTAAATTTCAAGTTGATTAACCCGGTTAAATTTGTTATTATAAAAATACCTTAAATGAGTTTAAAATCCTACTTTTTCTACTGGTAGAAGGGTTATACACTCTTTGGGATAAATATTGTGAACTTAATGTTATTATTGTGCATAACCATTTTTGAAATGGTTTTTCTTATGACAAATATAGATATTGTAAATTATTTCTATTTTTTTTCGCTAAATTTATAGTTTTTGGGCATGTGTATAACCTGTGGATAAGTTTGATATTTCTTTTTTTTATGGCTTTTATCAATACTTATATTTACCTATATTTTTTGTTTTTTATTTTTTTCAGAACACTTGGAGTTATTGTCGCTCTAAGATTTAGATTACTTTTTTAATATTATAAATTTTATAAACGATGGTTTTTTATAAATAATATGGAGGTTGTGGATAACTTTTAGCGAATAATACTTATTGCAGCAAATTCTGGGGAGGTTTACTATATGATAAAATCAGAATTTCACGAAATATGGCAAAAAACTTTGAATGCAATAGCAAAACAAGTAAGTAAACCCTCTTTTGAAACTTGGTTAAAATATATTAAACCTGTAAATTTTGTCAATGAAACGATGATTATAGAGGTACCAAATGATTTCGCCAAGGATTGGCTGGAAAGCAGGTATACTGATCTGATAAAATCCATTCTCTCCGATATTCTGAACAAAGAGGTCGGTGTTACTTTTTCATTGCCCAATGAAATAATTGATGTATCTGATTATTTGCCGGAATACAACATTGATATAAAAAAGAATTACAATGAAGATTTGTCCATATCTACCCATCTCAACCCCAAATATACATTTGATACCTTTGTGGTAGGCAACAGCAACCGATTTGCCCATGCAGCCGCTTTGGCAGTTGCTGAAGCCCCGGCTAAAGCTTATAACCCACTTTTCATTTACGGTGGCGTCGGTTTGGGTAAAACACATTTAATGCAGGCCATTGGACACTATATACTTGAACAGGAATACAGCCTCAGAGTAGTTTATGTTTCTTCCGAAAAATTTACCAACGAATTAATCAATTCTATCAGGGACGACAAAACCGTAGATTTTCGCAACAAATACAGGAACATGGACATACTTCTTATAGATGACATACAGTTCCTGGCCGGAAAAGAACGTACCCAGGAAGAATTTTTCCATACCTTTAATGCGTTATATGAAGCAAACAAACAGATTATTATCTCCAGTGACCGCCCACCTAAAGAAATACCTACTCTTGAAGATAGGTTGCGCTCGCGCTTTGAATGGGGGCTAATTACAGATATACAGCCTCCCGACCTGGAGACAAGAATCGCAATTTTAAGAAAAAAGGCTCAACTGGAGAACCTGATGGTACCTAATGATGTTATGCTGTACATTGCCAACCGCATTCAGTCAAATATCAGAGAACTGGAAGGGGCCCTGATTCGAGTAATGGCCTATTCGTCTTTAACCAATAGCGAAATTACAACTGATTTGGCTGCCGAAGCATTAAAAGATATAATTCCTATGCAGGCGCCGAAACAAATTAACATAGAAATCATTCAAAAAATTGTGGCTGACTACTTTAGCATGCGTGTGGAAGATTTTAAGGCAAAAAAGAGAACAAGAGCTGTAGCTTTTCCCAGACAAATCGCCATGTATTTATGCCGAGAACTTACAGACAACTCTCTGCCAAAAATAGGCGAAGAATTCGGAGGAAGAGACCATACCACTGTTATTCATGCCCACGAAAAAATTTCCAACGACTTAAATAATGATATTAAACTTCAGTCTATTATCAAAGAGTTACAGCACAGGATATTAAACGGATAGTGATTTGTGAACAACTTTCAAAAGTTATCAACAATTTTTTAACACTTGCCTATCCTTTGTGTTTTAATAATTAAATCGGATATCCACATTTTCACAGGCACTGTTACTATAGCTACTCTTTTTATTTAACTTATAATATATATGCTTACTTGAGCATCAATTAACAAATACTTGTGGACAGGAGGACACAAATGAAATTTACTTCGAACAAGAATAACATGGTTTACGGAGTGCAGGTGGCACAAAGAGCCGTCTCATCGAAGAATCCGCTTCCTATTTTGTCTGGAATACTGATGAAACTGAAAAACAATAACCTTTGCCTGACCGCCACTGATTTGGAGTTAGGTATTGAATGCACTGTTCCGGTAAATGGATCCAGTGAAGGTTCTGTTGTGTTGCCGGCCAAGTACCTGAGCGAAATTGTCCGTAAGCTACCCGATGTTTTGATTGAATTCAGTGTTGAAAAAGAAAACAATGTGGCCACTCTGAAATACGCACAATCAAAAACAACCATTCATGGTTATCCCGCTGACGAATTTCCTTTATTGCCGTCCCTGGATGGAGAAACTACATATGTTATCAAGCAGGAACTTTTCAAAAACATGATTAAACAGGTAACTTTTGCTACAGCCGCTGATGAAAACAGGCCTATTTTTACAGGCGTGCTCTTCGAGGTAGAAGGCGATGAACTGCGTTTGGTGGCTACTGACACACACCGTCTGGCTTTACGCATTGGAGCTATTGGAAGTCATGGTTACAGCGGTGAAAAAACCAGTGCCTTAATACCCGCCAAGGCCTTAAATGAAATTGTGAGAATTATGCCACCCGAAAATGAAGAAGTAAAAATTATTTTTAGTAACAACCAGGTCGTTATGGAACTGGATAACATTCGGTTAATTTCCCGTTTAATAGAAGGGCAGTTTCCTAATTACAAACAGGTAATACCCCAGGGATGCAAATCTAAAATTCGGTTAAACACCAGGGAATTTCTCGATGCCGTTGAAAGGGCTTCTTTGTTGGCCAAAGACGGTTCCAACGTAATTAGGTTGGCGGTGCAAAACCATACTTTAATAATTAATTCCAATAGCCCTGATATTGGTACGATTCATGAAGAACTTCCTATTGTCTTGGAAGGAGAGGAAACGCAAATAGCGTTTAATTCCAAGTATTTGATAGATGTATTAAGGGTAATTGATGCTGAAGAAGTATTTTTGGAGCTAACAGGTTCTCTTAGCCCCGGTATTGTAAAACCTGTAGAAGGAGATAATTATTTATATCTGATTTTACCTGTGCGAACAGTTTAACATGAGGGGTAAGTACATTGCAGGTCAAAAATATCTTTATTGAAACAGAGACAATAAAACTGGACCAGTTTTTAAAATGGGCTACCATTGTGTCAACTGGCGGGGAAGCAAAAAACATGATAGCCGGTGGCTCAATCAAAGTAAACGGGGAAATTGAATTGCGCAGAGGGCGACAGTTGCGCCATGAAGATATTGTTGAAGTTACCGGTTTTGGCACTTTTAAGGTGGTTACCTTGCGGTAGCAGAGGAGTTGTTCACCTTTGTTAATAGATAAAATAGCCCTGCTGAATTTTCGTAACTACCAGACGCTTACTTTAAGTTTTCATGATAAACTGAACCTGTTTGTGGGAGATAATGCCCAGGGAAAAACTAATATTCTGGAAGCAATCTATTATTCCGGGACCGGACGCTCACACAGAACCAATAAAGATGCAGATTTGATCAAATGGAACGAAAACTACTTTATCCTAAAAATTAGCGGCGAAAATCTACATGGTAGGTTTGTTTTGGAAATTGGTTTAAACAGAGAAGGAAAAAAGAAAATTAAATTAAACGGTGTGCAAAAAAAAAGAACAGGAGATATATTGGGAACAGTAAAAGTGATACTGTTTTCTCCTGAAGATTTAACGTTAGTGAAAGGAAGTCCGGTTGTAAGGCGTAAATTTATTGACACAGAAATTTCGCAAATAAGTCCGGGTTATTATTATAATTTATTAAAATACCAAAGAATTCTGGTCCAACGAAATGCTTTGCTGAAGGATATTAAGATGAACAAGAATTTGGCCGATAACTTACCTGTATGGGATCGGCAACTGGCCTTATTTGGGGCCAAATTGATTTATAAAAAACTAGATGTGTTAAAAAAACTCACTCCTTTAACACGCTTAATGCATAGGAAAATTACAAACGGTAAAGAAGAGCTGGAAACCAGGTATATTTCCAACGTTGTAGATAAAGATAACTTGAGTTTAGAGGAAATAGAAAAATTATTTTTGGAAAAAATAGCAGCAAACAGGGATGAAGAATTGGACAGAGGTATTACCATTATTGGTCCCCACAGGGACGATCTGGTTTTCTATATTAACGGTAAGGAAGTTAAACATTACGGCTCTCAGGGTCAACAAAGGAGCTGTTCTCTCAGTATAAAACTGGCGGAACTGGAACTGGTGAAAGGAGAAACAGGGGAATATCCTCTTTTGTTGCTGGATGATGTAATGTCTGAATTGGATGAAGACAGAAGACAATATTTATTGGAGTCTGTACAAAGTAAAATTCAAACTTTTATTACAACAACTGATGCAAGTTTGTTGGCAGAGAATCTGAAAAAAAATGCATCTTTGTTTACAATAAGAGAAGGGATAATACAGTTTTAGGAGGTGCGTAATGTTTCTTCATCTGGGAGGAGATGTAATAATTCCTAAGGAACAAGTAATTGCAATTATTGACATGCAATCTGCAAAAAAAGCAGAGAATAATAAAGAATTTATTGATCAGGCAGAAAATGAAGAATTAATTTTTGAAATAACGAAAAAATCAAAGGCAAAATCTTTTATTGTAACTTCAAACCATGTTTTCTTTTCTCCTATATCTTCACTGACCTTAAAAAAGAGGTCCGAAGAAAATTTAGGTATCGAATAATGCAGCATAGAATAATACAAGCCGTGGTTAACCACGGTTTCACTTTTTGAATATCTAGGAAATTGTGCTTTGAGGTAAAATTGTGAATAACCTCAAAGCATGGTTTCCGGACATCAACCAAAGTATCTATCAACTTGAGAAAATATCTATCAACTTGAGAAAACATCCGTATTGTGGTATAATTTGGATTTGGATGAATTACAGGAACGGAGGACAGGCATGGAACAAAATACTAATCACAATTATGGGGCCAGCCAGATTCAGGTTCTTGAAGGTTTGGAAGCTGTGAGGCGCAGACCCGGCATGTATATAGGCAGTACCAGCACCAGGGGTTTGCACCACTTAGTCTATGAAGTAGTGGATAACAGTATTGATGAAGCCTTAGCCGGATTTTGTGACAAAATTGAGGTTATAATTCATCATGATAACAGCATTACAGTTATTGATAACGGGCGCGGTATTCCTGTCGATATTCACCCCAAAATAGGTAAACCGGCTGTTGAGGTAGTTTTAACCATTCTGCATGCCGGAGGAAAATTTGGCGGAGACGGATATAAGGTTTCCGGCGGCTTACATGGTGTCGGTGTTTCAGTTGTTAATGCCTTGTCCGAATGGCTGGAAGTCGAAGTAAAAAGAGATAACCATATATATCACCAGAGATACGAAAGAGGTTTACCCGTTACTGAATTAAAAATAATAGGAGACAGTAACTCTACAGGTACAAAAATTACTTTCAAGCCCGACCATGAAATATTTGAGGACCTTGTTTTCAATTTTGAAACATTATCGCAACGTTTGAAGGAATTATCTTTTTTAAATAAAGGTTTAACAATTATACTGAAAGATGAAAGAGACGGCAATGAAAAAACCTTCCAGCATGAGGGAGGTATCATCGATTTTGTTAAACATTTAAATAAAAACAAGGATGTGCTGCATCCGGAACCAATCTATTTTGAAGGCGAAAAAGACGACGTAATGGTAGAAATAGCCTTGCAATATAATGATGGATATACAGAGAATATCTTTTCCTTTGTAAACAATATCCATACGCATGAAGGTGGGACTCATGAAGCAGGGTTTAAAACTGCGTTGACAAGGGTTGTCAATGATTATGCCCGTAAATACAACCTCTTGAAGGAGAATGAAAATAATCTCACCGGCGAAGATATCCGTGAAGGTTTAACGGCTATAATAAGTGTTAAAGTCCGGGAGCCTCAGTTTGAGGGGCAGACAAAAACTAAATTGGGGAATAGCGAGGTTCGTGGTATAGTTGATGCTGTAGTTGTCGAAGGTGTCGGTACTTTTTTGGAGGAGAATCCGCCCTTTGCCAAAAGAATAACTGAAAAAGCTATAAATGCAGCGCGGGCAAGGGAAGCGGCAAGAAAAGCCCGTGAATTGACCAGGCGCAAAAATGCTCTGGAAAGCACATCATTGCCTGGTAAACTGGCCGATTGTTCTTTGAAGGACCCTGCTGTATGTGAACTGTACCTGGTTGAGGGTGATTCTGCAGGAGGTTCTGCAAAACAAGGCCGGGATAGGAGATTTCAGGCTATATTGCCCCTCCGTGGAAAAATACTCAATGTTGAAAAGGCGCGGCTCGACAAGGTACTGGCCAATGAGGAGATTCGGGCAATGATAACGGCTATGGGTACAGGAATTTCAGATGATTTTGATATATCCAAGGCCCGTTATCATAAACTGATAATTATGACCGATGCCGATGTAGACGGCGCCCATATCAGGACTTTATTGTTAACTTTCTTTTACAGATATATGCGGCCACTCATTGAAGCAGGTTATGTTTATATAGCCCAGCCGCCTTTATATAAAGTTAAGAAGAACAAAATTGACAATTATGTTTATTCAGACCATGAATTGGAGAAGCTGCTTAATCAGATCGGGCGTGAAGGTGTTTCCCTGCAAAGGTACAAAGGCCTGGGTGAAATGAATCCGGAGCAGTTGTGGGAAACTACCATGAATCCTGAAACAAGAACCATTTTGCGGGTAAATTTAGAGGATGCCATGATAGCGGACGAAATATTTACTATCTTAATGGGTGATAAAGTTGAACCGCGCAGGGAATTTATCCAAACCCATGCCAAAGAGGTTAGAAACCTTGATATATAACAAATACCCCTGATATTTTCAGGGGTGATTTTTTTAGCCTGCCGGCATCACCGAAATGACCTGGATTGCATATTTAGCATGTTTTTGGTATAATACCTTTATAAGGAAAAAAGGGCGCGGCAGGTTTGAACATGCGAATCAGCGCATGTTTTAATTATTATGTAGAGGGATTAAGAGGTGAAGAATTTGACTGAATTTGAGCATGGCAAAATATTGCCCATCAATATCAACGATGAAATGAAAAACTCGTATCTTGATTATGCCATGAGCGTTATAGTCGGCCGGGCTCTGCCTGATGTCAGGGATGGTCTGAAGCCTGTACACAGGCGTATTTTGTATGCCATGAGCGAATTGGGCATGACTCCCGACAAACCGCATAAAAAATCGGCGCGTTTGGTCGGTGAAGTTCTTGGTAAATACCATCCGCACGGCGATACCGCAGTGTACGATGCCATGGTGCGTATGGCGCAGGATTTTGCCTGCCGTTATCCATTGGTAGACGGGCACGGAAACTTTGGTTCTATCGATGGCGATTCTGCAGCGGCCATGCGTTATACCGAGGCCAGAATGGCTAAAATAACCCAGGAGATGCTGGCAGATATTGATAAGGATACGGTAGACTTTGTTCCTAACTTTGACGACACCTTAAAAGAACCTGTTGTTTTGCCGGCAAGAATTCCTAATTTGCTCATCAACGGTTCTTCGGGTATCGCAGTGGGTATGGCTACCAACATTCCACCCCATAACCTGGGAGAAATTATAGATGGGGTAATTATGTTGATAGATAATCCTGATGCTACGCCACAGGAACTGATGATGGCGGTAAAAGGTCCCGATTTTCCAACCGGCGGTATTATTATGGGTCGGGAAGGTATCAAAAGCGCCTACAAAACCGGTCGTGGCGCCATAAGGATCAGGGCAAAAACCACTATAGAGACTATGTCCAACGGCAAGTCCAGGATACTGGTCCACGAGTTACCTTACCAGGTAAACAAGGCCAGATTGATAGAAAAAATTGCCGAATTGGTCAGAGATAAAAAAATTGACGGAATTACCGATCTACGTGATGAATCTGACAGAATGGGTATGCAGATTGTTATTGAGTTGCGCAAGGATGCCAACCCGCAGGTTGTTTTAAACCAGTTATTCAAACATACCCAACTGCAGGAGACCTTTGGTGTTATAATGCTGGCTTTGGTGGACGGCCAGCCAAAGGTATTAAATTTGCGCGATGCCCTGTTCTATTACCTGGAACATCAAAAGGATGTTATTACCAGGAGGACCCGCTTTGAATTAGACAAGGCAGAAGCCAGGGCGCATATTTTAGAAGGCCTAAAGATTGCTTTGGATCATCTCGATGAAGTTATTAAAACAATTCGTGAATCCAGAACAGTTGAAATAGCACGCAATGCTTTGATGGATAAGTTTGGTCTGTCAGAAAAACAAGCGCAGGCTATACTTGATATGAGGTTGCAGAAACTGACCGGTTTGGAAAGAGAGAAGCTGGAAGAAGAGTATAAAAATCTTCTGGAACGAATAGCATATTTAAAAGCTGTTCTGGCTAATGAACACATGGTCTTGGGGATAATAAAAGAAGAACTGCTGGTAATTAAGGAAAAATATAACGACCCCAGAAGAACGGAAATTTCCATGAAGGATGTAGATATTGACACTGAAGACCTGATTGCGGAAGAAGATATGGTTATCACCATAACTCATCTGGGTTACATTAAAAGAATTGCCCTGGACACTTACCGTAACCAGAAAAGGGGCGGTCGAGGAGTTACAGCCATGGGCACCAAGGAAGAAGATTTTGTAGAACATCTGTTTATTACGACTACACACCATTACCTCCTGTTCTTTACCAATAAGGGTAAGGTCTATAAACTGAAGGTACATAATATTCCGGAGGCTGGCCGGCAAGCTAAAGGCACAGCCATAGTAAACCTGTTGTACATTTCCGGTGATGAGAAAATTACAGCGGTGATTCCTGTCAGGTCCTTTGACACGGAAGAGTATTTGTTGACAATTACCCGGAAAGGAATTATTAAAAAGACACCCCTTGTGGAATACGGAAGCACCAGAAAAGACGGTATTATTGCCCTTTCCCTGGATGAAAACGATGAACTTATTGATGTGAAACTTACTAATGGAAAAAACGAAGTCATTATAGGCACCAAAGAAGGCAAGGCCATCAGGTTTGCCGAAGAAGAAGTCAGAAGTATGGGCAGGGCAGCCAGGGGGGTAAGGGGCATTTCCCTTTCCGAAAAGGATGAGGTAATCGGCATAGATACCATTGAACAAGGTGCCGATGTACTGGTTGTCACAGAAAAAGGTTTTGGCAAGCGTAGCCATGTGGATGATTATCGCCGCCAGGGCAGAGGCGGTAAAGGCATTATGACTATTCGCCCCACCAAGCGAAACGGACACCTGGTCGGCATTAAAGTGGTCAAGCCAGGAGATGAACTTATGTTAATTACTGCGGAAGGAATCATTATCAGGCTTGATGTTGACGGTATTTCCACCATGGGCCGGTCTACTCAGGGTGTACGGTTAATGCGCCTGGATGAAAATGACCATGTTGTTGCAGTGGCTAAGGTAGTTACTAAGGACGAGGATTAAAGTTGATTGTTCGGATTGTTTAATCAAGTAGGCCAAATGTAAAAAAAACATTTGGCCTTTTTTCTGTTGGAAAACATTTATGTAGTCTCCTACCGGGCAAAACTCTTGTTTATTGCTAAAAACTGTAGTAAAATATTATAGTATCTTGAAAAAGGTGTTTATTATTTATAAATTTTATTAGTATACAGGAGGGAATAACCGTGGAAGAAAAGGGTACATGGCGGGTAAAGAAAGGTCTGGCGGAGATGTTAAAAGGCGGAGTAATCATGGATGTTACTACTCCGGAGCAGGCGAAGATCGCTGAGGAAGCTGGAGCTTGCGCCGTAATGGCGCTGGAAAGGGTTCCGGCTGATATAAGGGCTGCCGGTGGTGTGGCCAGAATGGCAGACCCCAGTGTAATCTTAAGAATTATGGACGCAGTAACTATTCCGGTTATGGCCAAATGCCGGATCGGCCATTTTGTTGAGGCGCAAATTTTAGAAGCTCTTGGTGTGGATTACATAGATGAAAGTGAAGTATTGACTCCGGCAGATGATAAATTCCACGTCAATAAACATGAGTTCAAGGTTCCTTTTGTTTGCGGCGCCAAAAACCTTGGCGAAGCCCTGCGGAGGATTGGAGAAGGCGCTGCAATGATCCGAACCAAAGGTGAACCTGGGACCGGTGATGTTGTTGAGGCAGTTCGGCATATGCGTACTGTTATGGGCGAAATCAGAAGGCTGCAGAACCTGCCTGAAGAAGAACTTATGACAGCTGCTAAAGAAATGGGCGCTCCCTATGACTTAGTTGTAGAAGTGGCAAAAACGGGTCGGTTGCCGGTAGTCAATTTTGCTGCCGGCGGTATTGCTACTCCTGCTGATGCCGCATTGATGATGCAATTGGGCTGTGACGGTATATTTGTCGGTTCCGGTATTTTTAAATCCGGTGACCCCGCTGCCCGTGCAAAAGCTATTGTAGCTGCAACAACACATTACAATGACCCGAAAATTTTAGCGGAAATATCACGTGACCTGGGAGAACCCATGGTAGGTATCAATATCTCTACACTGCCGGAAATTGAAAGAATGCAAGAACGCGGATGGTAATTTAGGAGGAAGCGCAATTGAAAGTAGGTGTCTTGGCCCTGCAGGGGGCTTTTAGGGAACATGAGCAGGCTTTAAAGGCTTGTGGTTGTGATACTGTTCAGGTAAAAAAAGCGGATCAGTTGGAAGATATAAAAGGCCTGATTATTCCGGGCGGAGAAAGTACTACTATTGGAAAGCTTCTTGTTGATTTCGATATAATGGAACCATTAAGGAAAAAGATTGAGCAGGGTATGCCTGTGTTCGGCACTTGTGCAGGCATGATTGTCCTGGCTAAAGAAATTGTGGGCAGTAATCAGCCGCGCCTGGGAGTTATGGATATTGTGGCCAAGCGGAATGCTTTTGGCCGCCAGGTGGACAGTTTTGAAATGCCCTTGAAAATAGCAGGTTTTGATTCGCTGTTCACGGGGGTATTTATCCGGGCTCCCTACCTGGAATCTGTCGGGTCCGATGTGGAAGTTTTGGCGGAAGTAGAAGGAAAGATTGTTTTTGCCCGGCAAAATAACCTTTTAGCTGCTGCTTTTCACCCCGAATTAACTGATGATTTGCGTATTCATAAATATTTTTTGAATATGGTGGAATAGAGGGTATACCAGAAACGTATAATATTTTTGTAAAATTTTTCACAAACCAATTGACAAAAGGAAGACTAACTTCTATAATTAGAACATAATTAGAACATGTAAACTTCAAATGAACTGAATGAATGTTACAGGAAAAGGATTGTTGCAATCCGCCGAAGGGGCAAGGGCTTAAAACTCCCATTTAAGTCCCAATCTCTCAGGTATACTGAAAAGTATGATTACTGTAACAGGACAGACCTCTGGAGAGACTTGTGGTAAACAAGCGCCGAAGGAGCAACCCTTATTAGCAACCCTTATTGTATAGGGCAATCTCTCAGGCAAAAGGACAGAGAAAAGGGAAGTGTCTTTAATCATTTAAGACATTTGTTTCTCTTTGCTTGTTCAGAGGTCAAACAGATTGTTTGACCTCTGTTGTATATTTAAATAATTGCAAAACTAAGGCAATGAAAAGGCAAGTAGGTGAATTGGCTTCTACAGAGAGTCGGTGGTTGGTGCGAACCGATGAAGTAATTTACTGAAATCCACCTTGGAGCAGAAAGGCCGAACCCATTAAATAAATGGCTTAGGCTTTTCCGGGAAAGCCCGTTACAGCTAATTAAGAGGGCCGTCTATAGGCGGTCAAACAGGGTGGCAACGCGGGAAAACAACCTCTCGTCCCTGAGGCATTTTCGTAATGCAACAGGGCGAGAGGTTTTTTATTTGTACCGAATGTATTTGCCGCAGGAGGTGATATGTCAGTCTAAGCAGTTCAAGGTTTTAGAAATTAGTTCACTGTTAAAGGCTTTTTTGAAAAAGAATATTATTTTAAGAAAAAAGTTTTTAAAAAAATAAAAAATAGGGAGGATTAAAAAATGACAGAAAGAGTATTTAATTTTAACCCGGGACCGGCAACCTTGCCTTTAGCTATTTTGGAAAAGGCCCAAAAGGAGATGCTGAACTATAACGGAACAGGTATGTCCGTTATGGAAATCAGTCACCGGTCAAAGGATTTTGAAGCTATTATCCTTGGCGCCGAGGCTTTACTTAAAGAACTGATGGCAATTCCTGATAATTACAGGGTTCTGTTTATAGGTATGGGAGCAACAGGACAGTTTGATATGATCCCCATGAATTACATAGTAGATGGAAAAATCGGTAACTATGTTATAACCGGCAGTTTTGCCAACAAAGCTTATAAGGAGGCAGTAAAAGTAGGTCCTACGCATATTGCTGCTTCAACCAAGGACCTTAACTTTACCCGGGTAGCTAACCTGGATGAAATTCAGATGAGCGAAAATCCAGCCTACCTGCATATCACTTCCAACAACACAATTTTTGGTACCCAGTGGAAAGAGTTCCCTGATACAGGCGATGTTCCTTTAATAGCTGACATGTCCAGCGACATTTTATCCAGAAAAATAGATGTTTCTAAATTCGCTTTAATTTACGCCGGCGCTCAGAAGAATTTGGGACCGGCCGGTGCAGCGGTAGTTATCATTCGTGATGACATGATTGAGAAATCTAACCAAAACCTGCCTACTATGTTAAAATACGATACTTATGCCAAAAACAACTCCCTTTATAATACCCCGGCATCCTTCACCATCTATATGATTAAGCTGATGTTAGAGTGGGTGAAAGAACAGGGCGGCCTGGACGTCATTGAAAAGAGAAACGAAGAGAAAGCGAAAATTGTGTACGATGCTGTTGACGCCAGCAACGGCTTCTATAAAGGACACGCGGAAGTGGGCAGCAGGTCCCTGATGAACGTAACCTTCAGGCTGCCTAACGAAGACCTGGAAAAAGAATTTGTAGCTGAAGCGGCTAAAGTAGGTTTGGCAGGACTGAAAGGACACAGGGAAGTTGGCGGTATCAGGGCTTCCATTTACAATGCCATGCCCGTTGAAGGCTGCCGGAAACTGGCCGAATTCATGAAAGAATTCCAGGCTAAAAAGGCTTAATAAATTAAGACCTGAAAAAACATTTTACTGATAAGGAGAGGAGAATATGTCAATGAAGGTTTTGGTGCTTGATAACGTATCGGAAAAGGCCGTAAAAATATTAACAGAAGGCGGTATAGAAGCCGTAGTCAATAACGACAAGATGACTGAAGAAGAGCTTTGCAATATTATAGGCGAGTATGATGGGGTTATCGTTCGCAGCGCCACAAAAATTACTGCTCCCGTTATTGCTGCCGGCAAAAACTTAAAAATTATCGGACGTGCCGGCGTGGGTGTTGATAACATAGATATTCCTGCCGCCACCAATGCAGGTATCCTGGTAGTCAACGCTCCCGATGGCAATACAATTGCCGCTACAGAGCAAACAATGGCCTTAATGCTTGCTTTGGCCCGCAACCTGCCGCAAGCACATAAGGACCTGAAAGAAGGTCTGTGGAACCGTAAACTTTACACCGGTGTTGAATTGCGGAACAAGGTACTGGGCTTGATAGGTCTCGGTAGGATTGGTACTGCTGTGGCCAAAAGGGCTCAGGCTTTTGAAATGAAGACCATTGGTTATGACCCCATGGTTTCTCCGGAAACAGCAGCTGCTAACGGCATTGAATTTAAGCCGTTAGAAGATGTGATAAGAGAAGCTGATTTCTTAAGTTTACATATTCCAAAGACAAAAGAATCTTTGAACCTGATTAATAAAGATACCATTGCTATGATGAAGGACGGCGCCCGGATTATCAACGTGGCCCGTGGTGGTATTGTAAATGAACAAGACCTTTATGAAGCAGTTAAGAGTGGTAAACTTGCCGGAGCTGCACTGGACGTATTTGCAGAAGAACCTACTACTGAAAGCCCGCTCTTTGAGCTGAACAACGTTGTAGTAGCGCCGCACCTTGGGGCTTCTACCAAAGAAGCTCAGATTAACGTCGCCCTAGACGTGGCTGAAGAATTTGTAAATGTTTTGGTTAAGGGTGAAATGGCCAAAAATGCTGTAAACCTTGCTCCTATAAAGCCAGATGTGCTTGCGGCCATTAAGCCTTACCTGAATTTAGCTGAGAAGCTGGGTAAATTTCAGGCACAATTGGCTGCCGGAAATGTTAATAATGTAAAAATTACTTATTCAGGCGAGCTGGCCAAAGTAGAAGTTACCCCGTTAACAACTGCTTTCCTCAAGGGTTTCCTGACCCCGCAGGTTGAAGATTCTGTTAACTTTGTAAATGCTCCTGTCATCGCCAAGGAAAGAGGCATTGTTGTAGAAGAGACCAAATCTGCCGAAGAAGGCGATTATACTGCTTTGATTACTGTGAAGGTTAACGACAGGGTAGTAGCCGGTACCCTCTTCGGAGAAGATGATCCAAGAATCATACAAATTGATCAATTCCGCATTGATGTGGTTCCTGAAGGCAATATTGTATTTGTTCCTCATATTGATAAGCCGAAAATCATCGGTCCCGTTGCCAATATCATTGGGGAAAACAATATCAATATTGCCGGTATGCAGGTAGGCCGGAAGGAAATTGGCGGCAAGGCTGTTATGATGTTGGCAGTAGATACCCCTCTTCCGGATGTTCTGCTCGCTGAAATTGCCAAAGTTGACGGGGTAGAAGAAGTTAGAATGATTACCCTTTAAATGAGGTAGCAGTTATTCACCACTGAAGCATATTTATAAAATTAATAAAAAATCCTTCCTGAGGCTAAACTATTGAGGTAAAAACTTCAAAAACAGCGAACAATGATGTATAATTATCAGGAGGGGAATGGAAAAGAACTTTTTCCGGAGTGGTGATATGTCTTATTCACCTCTCATCCCTGATGGAAATGTCTATCAGTGATGAGAGGTTTTATTTACTCCAAACCTGAGAGGAGGATAATATGTTAGATATCAAGTTTATACGCAGCAATCCTGAGGCTGTAAAAGAAGCGCTATCCAAGCGTGGCGCTGTTTTGGGTCTGGATAATTTTTTAAAGCTGGATGAACAGCGCAGGGAACTGTTGGTAGAAGTTGAACAACTGAAAAACAAACGCAACGTTGTTTCTGAAGAAATAGGGAAATTAAAAAAACAGGGGCAGCATCCGGAAGAAATGATCCTGGAAATGCGCCAGGTTTCCCAAAAGATTAAAGAACTTGATGAAAAGGTTAAAGAGGTTGAAGAGAATCTTGCCGGCGCTCTGCTGACGATACCAAATATACCTCATGAATCTGTTCCGGTAGGAGCCAGTGATGCCGATAACCAGGAAATAAGGAGATGGGGCGAGCCCCGTCAGTTTGCCTTTGAACCCAAGGCCCACTGGGATATCGGGGAAAATCTTGACATCCTTGACTTTGAACGTGCGGCTAAGATTACGGGAGCCCGTTTCACTTTTTATAAAGGCCTCGGCGCCAGGCTGGAAAGGGCCATCATCAACTTTATGCTTGATTTACATACCAGAGAACACGGTTACACGGAGATATTTCCACCCTTTTTGGTCAACCGGGACAGTATGATTGGGACAGGCCAACTGCCCAAATTTGAAGAAGATATGTTCAGGATAGACAGTGTTGATTATTTTCTTATCCCCACCGCTGAAGTACCGGTGACCAACATTTACCGGGGAGAAATCCTGGACGGCGCACAACTTCCTTTATATCATGTTGCTTATAGCGCCTGTTTCCGGGCTGAAGCAGGGGCCCATGGCCGTGATACCAGGGGGTTAATCAGACAGCATCAATTTAATAAGGTAGAATTGGTGAAGTTTACAAAACCGGAGGATTCCTTTGAAGAATTGGAAAAACTTACGGCTAATGCAGAAAAAGTACTACAGTTACTTGGTCTGCCATATCGGGTAGTTACCCTGTGTACCGGCGATCTGGGCTTTAGTTCGGCGAAAACCTACGATCTAGAGGTATGGCTGCCTAGCTATCAGGCTTACAAAGAGATTTCTTCCTGTAGTAACTTCCTGGATTTCCAGGCTCGCCGGGCCAATATTCGCTTTAGGCGGGAAGCTGGTTCCAAGCCCGAATTTGTGCATACCTTAAATGGTTCGGGTTTGGCGGTAGGCCGGACTGTGGCAGCGATTTTGGAAAACTATCAGCAGGAAGACGGCTCGGTAGTAGTTCCCGAAGTTTTAAGGCCCTATATGGGAGTGGACAAGATCAACTTATAATTGCTAGATACTGGCAAAGTATATTCTTTGGTTGACAATATTTTTTCTTCGTGTTATACTCTAGTATGTATCGGACGGAGGGGTGTCCGAGCGGTTTAAGGAGGCGGTCTTGAAAACCGTTGAGCCCTTACGGGTTCCGTGGGTTCGAATCCCACCTCCTCCGCCATTTATTAGTTAACAGTTAACAGTTAGCAGTTAACAGTTAGCAGTTAACAGTTAACAGTTAACAGTTTAGCAGATGGCGGTTTGTTAGTTAACAGTTAAACAGTTAACAGATGGCGGTTAGCAGTAGAGCAAATCTACTGTCACTGTAAACTACAAACGGAGAGATGGCCGAGTAGGTCGAAGGCGGTCGCCTGCTAAGCGATTATACGGGCCAAAACCCGTATCGAGGGTTCGAATCCCTCTCTCTCCGCCATTATACGCGCCCGTAGCTCAGCTGGATAGAGTAACAGACTACGAATCTGGTGGTCGCAGGTTCGAATCCTGCCGGGCGCGCCATTTAATTTAAGCAAACAATAAGTCGTGCCTCAGGTACGCCTTTTTCAATGACAATCCTTTTGGCGATAATAGTCGCAAATCAGAGGCAACTCAAAAGCGAGTATAGCAAGGAAGATGGCCTGACGGCGACGGAGGCGTACTGGTGGTACGTCGGAGGAGCCGGCAAGACATCTGACGAAGCCAGACGAAGCTTTTCAGATGCCGTAACCCTGTCCTCGTAGTACAATGGATAGTACGGCCGCCTCCTAAGCGGTAAATCCAGGTTCGACTCCTGGCGAGGGCACCATTTTTCAATTGACAGTTGACAATTGACAATGAATATATAGTTTACAATGAACAATTAGCAATTGGCAGATGATTTGTTTGAATGAAAAGCATATACAGTATATGCAATTAGCCCTGGAGGAAGCCAGGGCTGCATTTAAATTAGGGGAAGTTCCTATAGGCGCTGTTATTGTGATTGGCGATGATGTAGTGGCCAGAGCGCACAATATGAAGGAACAGTGGAAAGATGCTACCGCTCATGCAGAATTGGTGGCTATTAAAGAAGCTGTGCAAAAACTGGGCCACTGGCGGTATTTAAAGGACGCTGCTCTTTATGTCACCATAGAACCGTGTCCCATGTGTGCGGGAGCAATGGTACAGTCCCGCATAGAAAAGGTGGTATACGGCGCCGCTGACCCAAAGGCGGGAGCTATGGGTTCACTGATGAACCTGGCTCAAGACCCTAGATTAAACCACCGGGTCGAGGTAGTAGCCGGGGTGCTTGAGGAAGAGTGTAGTAAATTGATGAAAGCGTTTTTCCGGAGATTGAGAAAATAAAATTGGAAGGTTTGCGGAGCAAACCAACCATGAGACCCCCGAGCCGCCAGGCGAGCGGGGTAATGTAGGCACGGAGAGATGGCTGAGCTGGTCGAAAGCGCTCGACTCGAAATCGAGTAGGCGGGATAACACCTGCCTCGTGGGTTCGAATCCCACTCTCTCCGCCATAAAGCAATATGAGTCAAGGGATGCCAGCCTTTTGAGGCAGGAATCCCTTGTTTGATTTTGACGGCTTTCGACCGGCTCAGCCCGGCGGTAGGTAGGCTGTTCAAAAGCGAGCATGACAAGGAAGCCCGACTGCCCACACCGGAGGCGTACCTGTAAGGTACGTTGAGGATGAGGGCTGGCGGGGTGACGAAGGCAGGCGAAGCTTTTCAACAGCCGTAGATGGCTGAGCTGGTCGGAAGTGCTAACTCGAAATCGAGTAGGCGGGATAACACCTGCCTCGTGGGTTCGAATCCCACTCTCTCCGCCATATTGTATATAACAAAAGGGATTTGGCAATTGGTGCCGAATCCCTTTTTCATTGCAGGACAATTTTTTGCGCAACAATTGTTAACCTGTAGCTAAAAATATGTTGACAATACTGTGGAGAATTTATACAATTAAAAAAACAATTGGTCCAATTTAATCTTTTGGGGAGGAAGAAGCTTATGAAAAAATTTGTTCAAGAAATGACAGCCAAGGTTTTAGGTGGGGAAGGGGTATGCTTTGACGAAGCCCTAAAAATGATAAATATTGATGAGGAGGATTTGAAAAGTCTCGAAGCGCTATTCGAGGGAGCCAATAAAATTCGAGAAAAATTTGTTGGGAAGAAAGTGGATTTATGTGCCATTGTTAATGGAAAATCAGGGAAATGTTCAGAAAACTGTAAATACTGTGCCCAGTCGGCTCATTACAATACTAATGTAAAAGAATACCCCCTTTTAGAACATGAGGAAATTCTGCCAAAAGCGTTAGAGGCTGAAGCAAAAGGAGTAACAAGGTTTTCCATCGTTACCAGCGGTAGAGGAATTAGTAATGAAGAACTGAGAAAGCTGACAGAAATTTACCGGAAACTTAAAAAGGAGACCAAATTAGAGCTCTGCGCATCCCATGGCATTATCTCCTACGAGCAGGCCCAGAGCCTCAAGGAATCAGGTGTAAGTACCTACCATCATAATTTGGAAACAAGCAGGAGATATTACCCTAATATATGTACGACGCATACATACGAGGACCGAATAAATACGATAAAAAACGCGCAGAAAGCCGGGCTGCATATATGCTGCGGAGGGATTATCGGAATGGGAGAAACTCCGGAAGACAGAGTTATGATGTTTTTTGATATAAAAGAACTTGGGGCCAGGTCCGTACCCATAAACATATTAAATCCAATCAAGGGTACCCCCTTGGAAAACAGAAAAGTTTTATCTCCCATCGAGATATTAAAGACAATAGCGGTGTCCAGGTATATCCTGCCGAAGGCTTATATCCGATATGCGGGGGGAAGAACAGCCCTCGGTGAAAAACAAATTCAAGGGTTTAAAGCCGGAGTAAATGCTGCCCTTGTAGGCGATTACCTGACAACAGTGGGGAACAAGATAGAGGAAGATAAGCAAATGATCCGGCAGGTAGGATTAGAAGTATAACGTTAAGAAAGAGGGGTTTGACAATTATTTTGCCAAACCCCTTACTTTTCTATTTACAAATTTCAAAAATATGATACAATATAGCTAACCGTATTATGTGTACTAACACAGTTAACAGTGTTAGGAAGGGAGTGAAAAAAGAATGCTACAACTGGATTTCAGGAGCAGGGTTCCGGTTTATGAGCAGTTGACTGAAAAAATTAAAGAGCTCATCATCCATAAGGTCCTGAAGAACGACGAACAGTTGCCTTCGGTCAGGGAACTTGCCCTGGAGCTGACTGTAAACCCCAATACCATTCAGAAAGCCTATCGTGAACTGGAACGCCAGGGCTATATTTATTCCATTCCGGGGAAAGGGAGTTTTGTGAAACCGAGAGAGAAACTTGAAAATAGCCCGCAAAAGGAAGAATTGATGAAACAGTTGCAAAAAATTGTGGCCGAATTGGTATACTTGGGGGTCCCTATCGAGGAAATTTTGGAGATTATTGAAAAAACGAAAAAAGGAGGGAGCGGCGTATGATCGAAGTACGACAGTTGGTTAAGAAGTTTGATAAATTTGAAGTATTGAAAGGACTGGACCTAAATGTACGCAGAGGGTCGATTTATGGACTCGTGGGATCCAACGGCGCAGGAAAGACCACTTTGTTAAAGCTGATGGCCGGTGTTTACCGACCGGACAGTGGTAGTATCATGGTAGATGGGCAACCGGTTTTTGAAAATAATCACGTAAAGGAAAACATTATCTTTATCCCTGATGAACTGTTTTATTTTAACCATTATTCTATCCGGGAGACGGCGAATTTTTTCCGCCAGGTTTATCCTACATGGGATGAAAACAGGTTTGATGAGCTTTTTAAGGTATTCGGCATAGATGTGAAACGCCGGGTAACCAAGCTTTCCAAGGGGATGAAACGGCAGGTTGCTTTTTGGCTTGCTCTTTCTGTAAAACCCCAGGTTCTGATCCTGGATGAGCCTCTGGATGGGCTTGACCCTATGGTGCGCAGCAAAGTAAAGAAGCTGCTCATGGCAGATGTGGCAGAGCGTGAGATGAGCATTATCATTTCCTCCCACAACCTTCGGGAATTAGAAGACATATGCGATTACATGGGAATTCTGCATGACGGCAAGATCATTATTGAGAGCGAATTGGATGCCTTAAAGAAAGGAATCAGTAAGGTTCAGACAGCTTTCCCGGAAGGGTTACCAGAGGAACTGTCAAGGGCCGGAAACGTTCTGTATCATGAAAAGAGAGGCAGCGTACATCTTTTAATTATGCGGGGAGACGAACAGGATATCAAAGCTCAGGTGCAAAAGTTTCGGCCTCTGCTGCTGGATGTGCTTCCGTTAACATTTGAAGAAATATTTGTATATGAGATGGGAGGGATAGGCTATGACATCCGGAACATCCTCTAGGAAATGGGTCGTATTTAAAGGTGCTCTAAAGAGGTTTAAATGGCTGAGCATCCTGTATGGGGTGGCGCTGTTTCTGGAAGTCCCACTGCTTTTGTGGATGGAGCTCAGCAAACAAAAATCTCTGCAGGGAAATCTTTGGACCGAGGTGGCCAATAAAAGCTTTGTACCGCAAATACTCTTTCACCCAATTGAACATTTTGTTAACATCATTGTTCCGGTAATCTTTGGATTGATACTTTTTCACTATTTGCAAACGGACAGAGCAAGTACATTCTTTCACAGCCTGCCAATTAAACGGGCATCCCACTATTGCCAGAACCTATTTGCCGGGTTAACTTTAATCTGGCTGCCCATATTGATTAACGGGCTGCTTATATATGTGATTTTTGCTGCCTTCGGAGTGACTGAAGGGCAGTGGTATGACCCAAACGTATACGGCCCAGCCATGGAACAGATGAACAGTAACGGTCCTAACATCATTCCCGTATGGCAGGTGATGGCCTACTGGTTGTTCTTGAATCTGTTGATGACAGGGTTGTTCTATGTATTTACAGTGTTTATCGGCATGCTTACCGGCAATGTCTTGCTTCAGGGGGCCCTAACATTTATCGGTTTGTTTCTGCCTTTGGGACTATATCTGCTGATAAAATTTAACTTATGGAAGCTGTTATATGGATTTCCCAGAGGAATCAATGGAAGGAACATAGAATGGTTGTCGCCTCTGGTCAGCTATCTGAACAATCAGAACTATCGGTTACTATTTACAGATATGACATGGTACGTTTGGTATTTAGTGATAGCTGTCCTATTATGTATTATCAGTATTTACCTTTATAAAAGAAGGCCTGCGGAGGCCGCGGGAGAGACCCTGGCTGCAGATTGGATACGCTGGATATTCAAATATGGAGTGGCGGTATGTGCTGCCTTGACAGGCGGTCTTTACTTCAGTTCGCTCAATGAACGGAGTATAGGCGTTTTATACCTGGGATATTTTATTGGGGCGGTACTTGGCTACATCATTGCTGATATGATTGCTTATAAATCTTTCCACTTCTATAAACGGTGGAAAGGGATGGCTGTTTTTGGCGCCATATTCATTTTACTTATCTCCTCTGTCAAATTGGACCTTGTTGGCTATGAAAGATATGTTCCGGACCAGAGTGGGGTAAAAGAGGTATTTCTCAGCACTCTAAACATGGAAGGCCTCATGGCTACTGAGGGACTTACCGGGCAGGACAATATTGGGAAGGTTCGTCAGCTCCACCGGCAGATTATAAAGATGGAGAAGGAGAACAAAGTCCGTGAACAGGCATTTTATGGGCAGCAAATGAATAGCGCTGTGGGGCCTGTAGACCCGATGCGCATGAGGTCGGTAGACATAACCTATGTTTTAGACAGTGGCGAGAAGGTTCAGAGAACATATTATATCGATATGTATCTGTACCGTGAATTCCTATACCCCATATTCAACTCTCAGGAAGCAAAACAGGTTATGTATGGGCGACTCTTCAAAATGGATGCGGGGAAAATTGACCAGCTAAACGTAAACAACCATCATTTGGGCAAAAACATCCGTATTTATAAACGGACAGAAATAGAAGAAGCCCTTACGGCTCTGAGGAAAGATGTCTTAAAGGTCTCCTATGAAGCTGCCATGGAAGGTAAGGTGGCAACCCGGGCAATTATTGAATTTATACCAACAAAAGATACAGAGCCGAATGGACCGGTTTATAATTTAAACTATTATGCTGAATTTAAAAATTTCGAGGCCTTTTTGGCGAAATACGGTTATCTGAAAGAGCTGTTCCTGGACCCGGCCGATGTATCGACAATAATTGTTAAAAAGACCCGTTCTGGTGAGACTATGGAAGTGAAGGATAAAAAGAAGATAAAGGTTCTCCTGGACTGGTGCAGTTTAGAGGACGAAAACGCTTTTATGGCGAGGCAGAAGCAGCCGGTAAACGGGAAAATGCCTGAAAATTATGGCCAAGTTGAATACTATGGCAAAATAGTAAAGAAAGACGGTAGTGTCATATATGTTGGGTTTGACAGTTCCCCCTTTGCCCGGCAACTGATTTATAAAATGCTGAACAGGAGTTAGTGGTTATACGGATTCCTGATATAACAGGCAGGAATCCTTTTTTTGTTTTAACAGGCAGGGAGTGGCGGTTAATTATCGAAATACTATACTGTGGAAAAACACGGCAGGGCATGCTGCGCATTTCAAAAAAATGAAAAGGAGCACGATATTATGAAAAAGTTGACCAAGGTCCTCTTATTTATATTTTTGATTATGTGTTTTATACCCGGTCAGAACGCAGCAGCATACGAGGCAACCCGGGATGAACAGTTAGATTATCTGCGAAGTGTTTTTGATTTTATCAAAGAAAATTATGGCGGAGAAATAAAGGCTGATATGTTCTCGGAAGGCGTTTTGGAAGGTATATTCGGCAATTTGGATCCATATACCGAATACCTTTCCTTAAAGGACGCAGAAAATTTTTTTAATTCTATAGAGGGAAATTATAAAGGCATTGGGATTGCTTTTGTTAAAACCGATGCGGCTGTTATAATTACCGATGTTTTCTCCCGTTCTCCGGCCGACGAAGCGGGTATAATTGCGGGAGATGAAATAGTCGCTGTGGACGGCCAAAATATTGCGGGTCTTTCTTCCGATGAAATTTCAGCAATGATCAAAGGTCCGGAAGGGACAAAAGTTAAATTAACCCTGAAAAGAAATGGGCAAAAGGCGCTGATTAACTTAGAATTAACACGTTCGGAAATTGAAATTAACCCTGTTATATATGATATAAGGGGTAACATCGGATACATAGCTATAACCACTTTTAATGCAAATACAAATAAGTATTTTTTGCAAGCTTTAAGCGAATTGGATAAGCGAAATATTAAAAAAATAATTTTAGATTTAAGAGATAATCCGGGCGGTGAAGTGTCTCAGGCGGTGGCTGTGGCGGAAAACTTTGTGCCTACCGGGTTAATTACCAAATTAGATTATAAATCGGAAAAACAACAGGATACGGAATATTATTCCAATTTAAAAGAGAAAAAATATGAAGTGGCTGTATTGGTAAACGGCTTTACGGCCAGCGCTTCTGAAATTCTAGCCGGCGCCATTCAGGATACCAAAGCGGGGGTTTTAGTGGGCACGAAAACCTTCGGCAAATCAAAAGTACAGCAGATGGTGCCCCTTTTGACACCGGAAGCTTATCAAAAATACAAAAAATTATATAATGCAGATACGGTAAGTGCTATAGATTTAATGCAACAGTATAAAATTATCCCGGCAGATGATGAAATTATCGGCTGGGCAAAAATAACTATCGGTGAATACTTTACTCCCAGGGGTAAAAGAATTAACCAGGTAGGACTGGTACCCGACGTAAGTGTACCCGATTATAAAGCTACAAACGGCATTGATGTACGGAACATCCAAAAACTTTCCAAGAAAACAAAAATGACTTTGCATACCAAAAGCGACGAAGTATATAACGCTGAAAAAATCTTAATTCTGTTAGGGTATAACCTTGATAAACCGGATACAAATTTAGATGCCAAAACTTTTGCCGCTATCAAGAAGTTCCAAAAAGACAAGGGGCTTTATCCTTATGGGGTCCTAGATTTTATTACCCAGCAGAAATTGAATGAAGCTTTAATTCAAATAATATTGCGGTACGATAAACAATATGCGAAAGCTGTGGAATTATTGGGGAAATAAATTGGTGTAGGCAAAAACGAAGAGGTTCTGTTTAAACAAGATAGAACCCCTTCGTTTTTTTTATGGCCTTTTTAAGTTAAAAATGACTGACCCAAAAGTCCCGGACGACTTACTTATTAGGCTAAAAGTGCTTGAAGGAGCTGGATATTCACAACAAAATTTTGTCCAATAAGATTGGAAAAGAAGTTTAATTTACGTTTAAATGGTTGGTATAGAATTTGCATAAATGAAATAGTGTCTTGGGGGGTGGATCGGATAGATCACACGGACTCTAAATTCGTGCAGCCGGGTGAAACTCCCGGACTCCCCGCCAAAAAGATTATAGGAGGTAGCGGTATTGGCCCTTGAATGGACACAGGTTCAGAAACAGCGTTTAAAAGAGTTAAACGCATCAAAAGAGCAACTAAATTTGGTTTTTGAGAGCCATGCTGACCGGGATAGGGCTTTTCAACAACAGGAGCGCTTACTGGTAAATCAAGCCAAGAAAAAGTTATCGAAATTCAGAGAGGTTCAGAGGCGACCTTCTCTGTGCGAATTGGAGAGCAAATTAGTTGAAGCCTTAACCGAAAAGGGTTTTGTTCAGGTCATCACGCCTACAATTATCTCTAAAGCTTCTCTTGCCAAGATGTCCATTACTGATGACCATCCGTTATTTTCTCAGGTGTTCTGGCTGGACAAAAAGAGATGCCTGCGTCCTATGCTGGCGCCTAACCTGTATACTTTGTGGAAAGACTTGGTGCGTTTATGGTCTAAACCTATCCGCATATTCGAAATTGGTACATGCTACCGCAAAGAATCACAGGGAGCCTATCATTTAAACGAATTTACCATGTTAAACGTTACAGAACTGGGCTTGCCTGAAAACAAGCGCCACCAGTGGCTGGAAGATATAGCTTCTTTGGTTATGGACACTGCCGGAATAACTGATTACCGGCTGGTCACCAAAAGCTCCAATGTTTACGGTGATACTCTGGACGTAATAAAAGGCTTTGAGCTGGGCTCAGGGGCCATGGGCCCTCATGTGCTGGACGAAAATTGGGGGATTATTGATCCCTGGGCAGGTTTTGGCTTCGGTCTGGAAAGGCTTCTGATGGCCAGGGAAGGTACCCAAAATGTGCAAAGCATTGGAAGAAGCCTCTCTTACCTTAATGGCGTACGTTTAAATATATAAATGAATTTTACTTAAAAAGTATTTTAATCTTTTTTAGGGGAGGGGTGAAAAAGCCACGAAGGTTGAGTAACTGTTGTTTTTGTAAAAGTCCGAAAAGTATAAAAAAATATAAACAGATAAGGAGAGATAGCATACATGAGTGAACAGGTTACTTTTGATAATTCCATCAGTCTGGACCACATTGGCCGCATTTACCAAATGATCGGCAACATCCCGTTTTTTGCAGAAAAAAAGGCCAGAATCAACAGTATTGAAGTTTTGCCGGGCGGGTTAACTAACAGCAACTATAAGGTGACCGTCAATAATGTGGCTTATGCCGTAAGGATAGCCGGCCCTGGTACCGAAGAATACCTCAATCGCCCTGCCGAAAAACATGCAGCTACCTTAATGGCCGAACTCAATATTAACGCTCCGGTAATCTGGTATGACGAAAAAACCGGCTGCCAGGTATGTCTTTATATCCACGGAAAAACCTTGCATATACCTGATATGCAGGAAGAGAAATATATCAAAAAAGCTGCCCAGGTATTTAAAAAATACCATCAGTCAGGGAAACAGTTTATTTCCAGGTTTGATTTGTTGAAAGAAACATATTCCTATAAAAACTTGCTTATCCAGAAAAACTTTGCCTTCTATGACGGCGCAGAACTGTTCGAACAAAAAATTGAAGAAGTGAGAGAAGCTCTGGAAAAGAATCCTCCGAAACTGGCGCCTTGTCATAATGACCCCCTCTGTGAAAACTGGTTGGATGATGAAAAGAACTTTTATCTTATTGACTGGGAATATTGTGGTATGAATGACCCCATGTTTGACCTGGCGGCCTTGTGCCTGGAAGCTGAATTAAACGAGGAACAAGAAAAGTTGCTGCTGACTGAATACTTCGGCGGAGAGTTAACTGAGAAACAATTCGGGTCCTTAATTATTAACAAGTTTTTATGTGATGCCTTATGGTCTTACTGGGCAGTTCTGCAGATTGCCACCGGAAAGCCCCACGAAGAATATTGGCCATATGGTTTGAACAGGTTTAACAGGGCTTACGCGTTAATCAACAATGGTAGCCTCGATAGGGCTTTAGCAGCTTATAACAAGTAGATCAAGGTCCGATTTAATATCGGACCTTTCATTTTTGAGTTAAGTTTGACTTAAAAAAGTAACTTGTGACTTAATCTGATTTGGGTTTATGGAATTTGTACCGGACTCTCTCAAAATAAATATTTGTTTCAAGCATAATTTGACCTTCTATCGTTAATTTGGCCGGGGAACCCTACTCTGGCATAAAAATTGCAATATTTTTATATTGGTCTGTCTTCGCAGTTGTTTTTCCCGAAGGGTTTGTGTAGTTGTTTAAAAGTAAAAGAAGGTGTTTACATGGTAAGGGGAGCTACAGACCAAAGGTTGGATGATATATTGAACAAGGCTCTTAAAGAAACACCTTTAACAAAAGAGGACTTGATATATCTGCTCTCATTAACCGATCCGGCAGGGATAAATCTAGTTTTTCAGACGGCCAGGACTTTACGGGAGCGATATTTTGGCAACAAAGTGTTTCTTTACGGCTTTGTATATTTTTCAACTTATTGTCGCAATAATTGTGCTTTTTGTATGTATCGCAGGTCCAACCGTAATTTTAAACGTTATCGTAAGACTGAAGCGGAGATATTAGATACAGCTAACAGATTGGTAGAATCGGGAGTTCATTTACTTGATTTGACTATGGGGGAAGACCCGGCGTATTTTTCTAACAATTGCGAAGGATTCGAAAAATTGATTAGGACTGTGGAGAACATCAAAAAGGCTACGCAAATACCCCTTATGATTTCTCCCGGCGTGGTTTCCGAAGAAATCCTCAGGGAATTTAAGAAAATCGGTGTTGACTGGTATGCTTGTTATCAGGAGACCCATAACTTAGATCTATTCAATAATCTCAGATTGGAACAGAGTTACGATACGCGTATGGAAAAAAAGATTTTTGCTCATAAGGTGGGTCTTTTGATCGAAGAAGGTATTATGACCGGCGTGGGGGATACGGCTGAAGACATAGCTCATTCTCTCGAAGTAATGAATGAAATAGGCGCTGAACAGGTAAGGGTGATGAGTTTTGTTTCACAGGAGTGGACACCCATGTATCCCTGGCCGGTTGTTCCCAGACTTCGGGAATTATTGATTATTGCTGTAATGCGTTTATGTTTCCCCAACCGATTGATTCCGGCATCTCTGGATGTGGACGGGCTTAGCGGCCTCCAACAGAGGCTGAATGCCGGCGCTAACATAGTTACTTCAATAATACCTCCGGGTGCGGGATTGGCCGGTGTGTCACAAAGTTCGCTGGATATCGAGGAAGGTAAGCGGACCGTCAGTAGTATCATTCCTGTATTGGAAGAGTGTAACTTGACCACGGCATCAAGGGATGATTATAGCGCTTGGGTTACTGATAAGCAGAACGGCATTTTCGCCTGGTAAAGGGGATAAAAAAATGCGGGTAGCAATTGTAGGAGGTAAATTACAGGGAGTCGAAGCCGCGTACCTGGCCCAAAAGGCCGGATGGGAAGTTATTTTGATTGATAAGGACAAAACAGTTCCTGCTGCGCGGCTGTGTGATTCGTTTCGATGTCTTGATGTCACGAGACAGGACGAACTGGTCAAGGTTTTAAATAAATGTGAACTGATAATTCCCGCCTTCGAAAACAAAGAAGCTCTGGCCAGTCTTCTTTTGTCCAGTCAATTAACAGGTATTCCTATGCTTTACGATGACGGCGCTTACAGTATTTCTTCGTCTAAGATCCGGTCGAATAGACTTTTTGCCGATTTGGGCGTGCCGGCGCCTGTACCATGGCCGAAATGCGGATTTCCCGTAATAGTTAAACCTTCCGATGCCAGCGGCAGTGAGGGAGTACTGAAAATACGCAACCAGTCTGAACTTAATCTGCAGAAAACGTTGTTAAAGGAAAACCACCCATGGGTAATTGAAGAGTATCTGGAAGGACCTTCCTATTCCATTGAGGTAATAGGATTTGCAGGTCAATATAAGGCAATGCAGGTTACAGAACTGCAAATGGATGGCAATTACGATTGTAAAAGAGTTCTGGCGCCTGCCAGACTTGAAAGGGGTCTAAAAAAACAATTTGTAGAAACGGCGCTAAAAATTGCCCGTAAGTTGCAGTTAAACGGCATTATGGATGTGGAAGCCATTTTACACAAAGGTCAACTGAAGGTAATCGAAATTGATGCCCGGTTACCTAGCCAAACGCCCACGGTTGTATATAAATCAACCGGTCTAAACATGCTGCAGATTATCGGGGAGGCTTTTGCCAAGGGACAGCCATGGAAAACTTTTGAGATTGAGGACAACCGGGGAGTGGTTTACGAGCATATTAACGTTTTTCCATACCGTATAGAAATTTCAGGCGAACATATCATGGCCGGCGCCGAAAACCTTCAATTATGTAATGGATTATTTGGCGCTGATGAAGTGATTACTGATTATATTCCCGGTAAAAAACACTGGGTGGCAACTTTAATCGTTACCGGAAAAAACAGACAGGAAGCCTGGAACAAACGGTGCCAGGTAATCCAGCGCATTAGGGAAGAAATGGGTATCAGCAGCTACCTGGATACGTCGCCTTATGAGAAAAGTTTATTTGAATTAAGGAGTATGTAACTGTTATGACAAGGCTAAAAACAAAAGACATTTGTCACATTAAGGCATCATTGGAGAAATATAACAGGGACTTAATTGCCAAAACGGGTGCCACTTTGGGACAAATAGCCGCCTATGCGGCAGAAACCAGAGAAGAAAAGGTTTGCCGTAATTTTAAGGTGGCCGTGATACCCCTTACCTGTGGGCGGGGAATAATAGAAGGTTTCACGCAAACTGTTGCCAGTATAACCGGTTTTTTGGGCTTTAACTCTTTTGTTACTAAAAATACCGATGCCGGGGGAGTGGCTGAAGCGGTGGAAAAAGGCGCCGAAATCTTAATGATGGCCGATGACGACAAGTTCGTGGCAATTAACCGCGTTACAGGGCGAGTATCTGATAACGGAGAAGCCACCGGCAGGGGATATGCCGCTGCCCTTGATTTGATGACCGGCGGCCTGAGAAACAAAAATGTCCTCATTTTGGGCGCCGGACCCGTTGGAAAGGGAGCCGCTTTAGCTCTGGCCAGGCTGGGGGCCAAAATATCGGTATATGATGTTGAACCAGGGTGCAGTAACAGACTTGCAGAAGAAGTACGCGAAAAGACAGGTATCACGGTAAGAACAGAAGAGAAACTTGATAGGGCTTTGCTGGTCAATAAAATTATTTACGATGCTACTCCCACACCAAGTTTCATTCATAAAAAGCACATAACCCCGGACACTTTTATTGCCGCACCCGGTATACCGTTGGGGGTTGACGGTGAAGCGCTTCCGGAGGTAGCCGACCGACTGCTCCACGATCCCCTAGAAATAGGGGTAGCTACTATGATTTATGACGTATGTAAACAGGCTTAAGTATCAGATAAAGAAGATTGGAGATGAACAATTGGAGTATGTGCAAAAAGGAGCAGGGTCACACCAAAAAAGTACAGGCGCTTGATGCAAAAGATAAAAAGAGGTATTACCGTAAGAACGTGGAGTTCTTCAAACTTCTTGAAAAGATAAAGCTTTGGCCTTCACGTTCTGGCACGTTGCACGGGATTAAAACTATTACCATCCGTGGTAATACTGCGGAAATTGTCACCCATTGCAACGAACGCTTCATTGTACGTAATTCCAGAAATAGCCGGGCGGCCAGATGGCTGAGAAACAAGTGGCACCTTGGCATCTGTAGGGCTTGCCGGGTTCCCGAATGGAAGCTGGAAAAGTATTCGGCTACAGGTTTAAATCAATTCTATGGGTCTAATCTTTAGGTTAAAGCACCAGTTTAACCTTTAATAACAAAATAAATCAAAACTTCAAAAAGGAGGGACAGGGGAAGCATATTATTAACCAACAATTTCACTGAATTTAGTTTACCAGATTATCAAAAACATAAGGGGGAAGAAAATTATGGCAAGTTTTGAGAGTGTTGCACAAAGTGTTATTGCCGGTCAGGAAGCTCAGGTGAAGGAGCAGGTGAAAGCTTTAATTGATGCGGGTACCAACCCGTTACAAATTATTAATGAAGGTTTAATTGCGGGTATGAACGTAGTAGGCGCCCGGTTCAAAGCTGGAGATATGTTTGTTCCGGAAGTACTTATGTGTGCAAAGGCCATGGCAGCAGGTGTTGAGATTGTAAAACCTTTAATCGCTGACAACGATGTACAGAGTAAAGGTAAAGTAGTTCTTGGAACGGTAAAAGGCGACCTGCACGATATTGGGAAAAACCTGGTTGCCATGATGATGGAAAGTGGCGGATTGGAAGTTATTAACCTGGGGATAGATGTTTCTCCCGAAAAATTTGCCGATGCCGTGAGAGAGCACGAACCTCAGATTGTAGCCATGTCTGCGCTGCTTACCACTACCATGCCGGCCATGAAGGAAACTATCGAGTACCTTGAACAAGCAGGCTTAAGGGACAAAGTAAAAGTTATCGTTGGGGGCGCTCCTATTACCAAGGATTTTGCTGATTCTATCGGCGCTGACGGCTTTGCTCCTGACGCTGCGTCTGCCACCGATCTTTGCAAAGAACTGATTGGTGCATAAGTTGCGTAGGGACTGCCCAAAAAGGGCAGTCCCTGCTTTATAGTAACTGGCCATAAGAGAAGGGACTGGCGCCTACCAGTCCCTTCTTCGTTTTAGAATTTAGGTTTCTTAAAGGTCTTTTCTTTCTCCTTTGCTTTAATTTCAGCAGTTTCTGCTTCGGCTTCCTTAACAATTTCTTTCAGTTGACGCTGGATATTTTCCGGAAGCGGACTTGGATTTTTAAAGTTTTCAAGAATGTCAATGGCTTTTTCGTAGGACTTCTGGACGATATCCTTACCGCCGTCAGCCATCCAACCATCGCGATTCTTGCGGTCGATCAGTTCGCTTCTGGATAATTCCTTGAAATTCTGGTAAGTATGCTGATGGCTAATGAATTCCCCGCCGGGTCCTACCGAACGGACTACTTCCAATGCCATCTTGGTATCATTTACCGGAATTCCTTTAATGGTATGCATAATCATCCTGACAAATTCATTTTGCATTACCAGAGTTGCGTAGTCCCAGGTCAAGCCTCCTTCGAGCAGGCCCAGACCATATATCATGTTAGCTCCTGCTAACGCTGGTATAATTCCGGTAAGGGCAAACTCGAAAGCTTGCTGGGGATCAGGAACTTTACTGTCAGTCTATCCACCGGCAACCCAGCTTGGAATGTTATAGAATTGAGCAAGTTTGGCGACAGCGGCGCTGAAAAGGGCTAATTCAGGACTGCCAACGCAGGCAACGGTGGTCCTGAGATCCATCATAGTGGTGGAAGTACCGTACACCATGGGATGGCCCTTCTTGACCAACTGGCTCAATACAAACATACTGAGAATTTCGGCATTGTGGGTTACCAAAGTACTTGCCAGGTGCACACAGGTTGTACCGCCGGCCAAACCCATGGAGTTGATTTTGGCGGGTACACCGCACTCAATGGCCTGCAGGAGGGTGTCGGTAGCGCCTTTGGAATGTACCAATGGGCTTACCGGGTCAGTACTCTGGGAAAAAAGGGGTCTTTGCCTGAACTTGTCCTCGCCCCCGGCTACAACGTAACCCATTTTGGCAACAGCCCGCATGTTCTCCGGGCGGTTCATGCCAATATATGCGTGTTTTGTGCTATAGTTGTAGAAGGATTCTGCAATATGCACCTGAGAAACGTCAGGATCTACTTCTGATGGGCCAATGGCTCTTTCGAAAACCACAATTTGGTCCATAGCTTCGCAGAATCTGGTTACATCGTCAACATCTTTTTTGGTGGGTTTCCGAATTTGTTTGGTGTAGGGATCGATCAACTGGACTGCCTCACCAAAGTTAACAAATCCGGTTCTGTTCCCTTCGCATACCCAATCATTTTCCGGATTTCTTCCGCAAGCCCGGAAAGTTTTCGGAATAGTGCGCAGAGCATCTTCTACAAGGTGTGCAGGGATTTTAACAATTTGCGTCTCCGGGTCGATAACACAACCGTTACTGTAGAAAATTTCCCGGGCCTTTTCGCTTTCAACTTTTACGCCAATGTTCCACAGTACATCCAGTGTAGCCAGGTGGATGTCGTAAAGTTCATCATCTGTAAACATTTTTAGCCCGATTCCTTCCATTCGAGTGGAACCGGCATGTAAAGCTCTGTACAAGAAATTCACCTCCGAAATAGTTCGAAATTTTAAAATATACTGCCTATGAAAGAGTCGAGAGGACTGAATTCACCCCCTTCCAAAGATAATTACCCCTGACAGACCGGTATTTAATGAAGTGTCTCATTTATCTCTAGAATGCAATTTTTATGCCATAAAAGTAAGCCCCGGTTATACCGGGGCTTCAGATTGAAGACAAAGTTAACCTTTGCTAACAGCCTGAAGCCCCGGTGATACCGGGGCATACTTTTTTAAGTCACTTTTGATTTGGTTTTAAGTTGTTTTTGGCCTGAGCAATATTTTCTTATCAGTCTGTTGGCTTTGCTTTGGCTTATGTGAAGGGCCTTTGCCACTTCATAGGAACTTCCCAGTTCCTGGTATGCTTTTTGAATTATTTCCTTCTCAAGCTGGCTTATTGCCTCACCCAGGGATGACGAATTTTTGGGTAAGTCTGGAGGCAGAGACTTCTGGACGCTTTGAAAACTTTTCGGCAGGTCAATGTCTTCTATAACTGGCCCGGGACTCACAACCACCAGGCGTTCGATCAAGTTTTGCAGTTCGCGGACGTTGCCCGGCCAGTCGTAATTTAAAAAGGCCTGCATGCATTTTTCTGAAATTCTGTGGTTCTGTTTATATTTTTTGTTATATTTCTCCAAAAAATAATTTACCAGAGGCTCTATTTCATCTTTGCGGAAACGCAGGGGCGGTATTTCGATTTCAAAAACATTGAGTCGATAATACAGGTCTTCCCGGAATTCTCCCTTTTCCACCATTTGCTGCAGGTTCCGGTTGGTGGCAGTTATAATCCGGCAGTTTACTTTTTTGATTTCCCGGCCGCCCACTTTGAAATACTGGTTATCCTGTAACACCTGGAGAAGTTTGGCCTGCATTTTCAGAGAAAGTTCGCCGATTTCATCAAGAAAAAGAGTCCCCTCCGCTGCCAACTCGATCAGACCAATATTGCCTTTTTCGTTGGCCCCTGTAAAGGCTCCCCGGGAATAACCGAACAGTTCCGATTCCATCAATTCCTGCGGGATGGAAGCACAGTTGACGGTGATGAAAGGCCCGTTTTTCCGGGGGCTGTTTTTGTGAATATATTTTGCCAGGAGGCTTTTGCCGGTCCCGGATTCTCCAAGCAACAAGACAATAGAATCAACGGCAGCCACGCGTCTTGCCAAACGAAGGATGCCTTCCATTTGCTTGCTCTGATGCATTATATCAGGAATAGCCATTTCTTTTTTCCGGAGCACTTCTAGCTCTGTTTTATAGCGTTTGAGCAGGCGGAGACTTTTTTCCAGTTCATGACGAATTCCTTCAGACTCTGTAATATCCCGTGAATTTTCTACGATATATTCTATATTACCGTTGCTGTCAAAGATAGGGGTGGCTGTGGTCAGTAGAGTTTTACCCGTGCAGGTTTTTTGTTCGAGGGTAAAGCTTCGCTTTCTTTTTAACACTATTGGGCTTACCCGAGGTGCCCAGTAGTTCATTTTGGATAATTCTTCCGACTTCTTTCCAATAATGTCTGAAGCCTTCACACCGTAATGTCTTTCGCAGGCATTGTTAACATAAATTACTATACCGTCTGCATTGGTAACGTAAATTTCATCATGGGAATTATCCAAAATTTTTTTTAGGGTTTCATAATCTAACTGCGGTATTTTTTCGTCAGCCATAGCATCCTCCCCCATTGAAATATGCTGATTGGCATCACATATTCTGTATAATGCAAATTTTCTTTTAATTTTAAGCATTCGACACAATTCGCCATATTCCTCTGTTTGCAGACAAAAAATGAGTCATTTTTGAATTACAGTTTCTGTAATAATGAGTTAATGCATACTTTGCCAGGAGGATAAAAAATGACTTAAAAAAAGTCAATATGGACTTTAGCGGACCACAAAAAAGAACGCAAAATATGCATAAAAAAACACAAAATACGTCAAAAAACCGGACAAGCAAGCCATGGGGGCGGGTAAACTTGAAAAAGGGGCCTGTCAGGTTCCGAGGATGGCATGGTTTTTGCATTAATTTAATAATACCCTGGAGGGATAAGAAAATTCAGAAAAAGGGGGTGGATTCAAAAAATTCAGACCCAGTCGGAAAAAGGGGGATGTTATGAATTTATCCAATATGCATCGCCTTACGCCGTTAGATACTGACCAGACATTGTCCCTGGTATCGCAGAGTGGGCAACTGAAAAACATTGCCATCAAACTCAGTGAGCTTCTTGAGGGAGCGTTGGTTTACAGCCAGATTGTCAGCGTTTTCACCCATTATGACCTGGGTACAGTAACCGACGTTTATCAAATGCTGGGGGGTTACGTTAACAAAAGTTATGGAGTCTGTACGGAAAAGAACGGGATAAAACACTGGTATTTTGTGAGGATGTATAAGTCCGGTATTACAGAATCAGAGATACAACTGGAGCATTCCCTGATTGATTTTTGTATTGCCAATGGTCTGGATATTGCTGCCG
The DNA here is from genome assembly GCF_059412445.1 of Thermincola sp. GK-1. Taxonomy (NCBI): domain Bacteria; kingdom Bacillati; phylum Bacillota; class Clostridia; order Eubacteriales; family Thermincolaceae; genus Thermincola; species Thermincola sp. GK-1. Next base: position 43,114 of record NZ_JBSQAT010000001.1, on the reverse strand, counting down.
GTTTAATCCGCACTCACAACCAAAAAACCTACGTGAAAATCAGCGAAGACAATAATGGCAAGGCCGTTGACCGTTTCTTTGCCGTATATGATTTTCTGCCGGGCGAAGATAAGTATACCTGGGACAATCCCACCCTGAATGATAAAGAATATGTCAGCATGGCAGAGGCATTGGCTACCTTCCACAATGCGGCCAGGAACTTTGACCCCCAGGGAAGGGAAAGGGTAGAACCCAGGATTATGGAGCTTTTGCCCATGCTTCCGGTGTTATTTAAGGAATTTGCCGAACGGAAGAACGAATCAAAATTTCACGTTTATTATGTAAAGAATCTACCGGAATTTCTGGAAACAATTAATAGGACCCGGATCCCCGAAGAGGACCTGGATAAAATGCCGCTAAATCCTATACACTCGGATTTTCATCCGGGGAACCTGAAGTTCAAGGACAACCGGGTGGTGGGTATTTTTGATTTTGACTGGTGTAAAATAGATTTGCGTATTTTTGATGTGGCCTTGGCCATGGTGTATGCATGCTGTTCGTGGCTGGACGAGAGCGACGGTGTTCTATTGCTTGATAAATGCCGTATTTTTCTGGAATCGTATCAACGAACATTAAGCGCACTGAATGGGTTGGCTCCTCTGAATGAGACGGAAATACACTACCTGCCCACCATGATAGCCGCGGCCAACATGTATTTGATCAACTGGACAGTTACGGCGTTTTATACAGGCAGTGACCTGAATGTTTATGAATACCTGGCATATTTGCAGCATAACGTCCGGGTGATGAAATGGATTGAAAATCACGGGGATGAAATTCTGCAAGTGGGTAAGTCTCTCGAATACTAATGCTTAAATTAAATGCAAGATGAAAGTTTTGCTTTTAATCTTTATTTGCTTTATAATTTCCTACATGTAATAACTTAATATTAGCAAGGAAGGTGATTATTAATGGGCAACGATGTCAGTCCGTTATGGTATTGGGCCGTTTTACTGGTTTATTGTTTGTTTGTGGTTTATCTCGGATGGGATGCCTACAAAAAACAAAAAAGTGCCGGCAGTGCGGAAGAGGAACACCACGATTTCTGGATTACCGGCCGTTCACAGCCTGCTTACATGGTGGGTATGTCTGTTGCATCCGGATGGATGTTAATAGGCATGATTACCTGGATGACATGGGCCACTTACGACCAGGGTCTATCGGGGCTCTGGGTTGTGGCTATACCGTGGTTTCTGTCAAACCTGCTTCAGTTTGCTCTGGCGCGTCCGTTGAGGAGAATTAAAGCAATTTCACAGTGTGAGATGCTGCAAAACCGTTTCGGTTTACCGGCACGAACATTAGCTGCCATGGTAAATATATTCTCCTATACACTGTGGTCTGCGGCGGAGTTGTATGCTGCGGCTCTAATTATGGCGCCGGCCCTGGATATCTCTGTTAATGCCATGATTATCATATATGCAATTCCTATCGCGTTGTACATGTACATGGGTGGATTCCGTTCGGTAATAAATGCCAACATTATTCAGTTTTTCATGGGTGCCATCATATTGGTTGTAACGGCGGGTGCCATGTATTTCACTGCGCACGGAATTGCGGCAGAAAACCATACAACTATCTGGGAAATGCTGAAACAACAGGCAATTATCAACGAAATGGCTTATCCTTATCAGGAGGGAGCCAAAGCGACCAACCTGTTTGCTTTTGTATCTTTATCCTTCCCGTTGATAATCATGTTTGGCCTTGTACCCGGCTGGGGAGCTGCTGAAGATTTCTGGTTGAAGGCACAGGCTGCTGTAAGCACCAAAGAAGCTCGCAAGGGAGCCATATACAGCCTTATTTACAATACCACTCTGATTGTGGCCTGTTCTTCCATTATCGGGATATTCGGCTTGATTATTTTCAAGCCTGAAGTTAAAGACGGTGTTTTACATGCGGCAAAAGTTCTGGGAGACAAGGGTGGTTATAACGTAATATCTGTTTATATCAACCAGTATATGTCACCGTGGGTCAAAGCTTTACTGATCTTCCTGCTTTCCGCCCACAGTATGTCCACTGTAGCTAACTACAGTAATGTTTCCGCCATGAACGTTTCCTACGACGTTCTCCAGCCATTATGGTATAAGAGGAAAGGCTGGTCTGACGAAAAAATTGTTAAATGGTCACGTATTATCACCTTCTTAATGGTTATTATTAACATCGGAATCGCCATGCTTTATAATATGCCGACTGTCGGAGCAACACTTAACGATGCATACTTCCTATCGTCAGGCCTATTGACTGCCGGGGTAGCGGTAATGCTTTATGCGCTGTTCTGGAAACGCGCCAACCTCTTTGGGGTAATGGCAGGAGGTATTTCCGGACTTATCGGTACCATAGTGTTCTTTATTCTGGAATACAAGGTGTGGAATTTCTCCTATACCATGCCCATCTGGGACTGGATATTCGGTAAAGGCTCAATGGCTTCCTCATACCTGGGTTATTGCGTAGTGGGCCTGGTTTGCGGTCTGGCCGGATTAATCATCGGTACCTACCTGACTGCTCCTCCGACCGAGGCGCAATTGGCTGCTGTAGCCGATGAACCGATTGACGATAACGAGGAGTTTTTCAAGGCATTGCGGGAAAACGCATAAGGGTACTGATTTTCAAGGTTGTGAAAACAGAAGTGAATGTGGTTGTTGATTGAGTTGTTATCTTGCCGGACAATCAATTATGATCCTTTTTTATGGAATCAGATTGTTGTCCGGCAGATAATTTTTAGGCCAAAAGCTTTTGACTTAGAAGAAGTCAGAATTGACTTATTAATTTTGAAAAATTCAGGCGAATCTGCGGGTTATCCGCTGGCTGTACGGGATATGTCTATTGGCACGATTTTTGCTTCAATTAAATTAACGTAAGGTGATAATGACAGTGGTTAAAATTTCGGCAAACTGAACAAAAGGGGCAAGTCTATCACGGTTCCAACGGGAGATGAGGAGTTTTTGGATAAGGACAATTCCAAGAAACAGCGACTAATTCAGGAATATGTTCCGGGCAAGCAGGTCACTCTGGCCCATGTGATTGCCCATCCGGCCCGTTCCATCTTTGAGAAACTGGGACTTCCTGCAACCGGGGCAATAGGGATATTAACCCTGACTCCTGGTGAAACAGCGATTATTGCAGCTGATATTGCTACAAAGGCGGCCCCGGTGGACATTGGTTTCCTGGACCGGTTTACGGGTGCGGTAGTAATAACCGGAGATGTGGCCGGGGTAGAAGCGGCTCTTAGAGAAGTAAACAGTGTTCTGGAAAATGAACTTAATTATTCGCCCGCAAGGATGACCAGGTCATGAGCAAGCACCGGGTTATGGTCGTGGGAGCGGTGGGCAGTGGAAAAAGCACCCTGATTTCGGCTCTCTACGGGGGCCGGGGCGAAGTAAAAAAAACCCAGGCCCTAAATTATAATGCCGGGTCCATTGACACTCCCGGAGAGTATATGGAAAACCCCTTTTTTTACAGGGCCCTTTTTGCAACTTCTCTGGAAGCAGAAATACTCCTATTTGTTCAGGATGCCACCAGAACACAATCTGTTTTTCCGCCCGGTTTTGCCGGGGCTTTTTCCAGGCGAACCATAGGTGTTGTGACTAAAACAGACCATCCCGAAGCTGATCCCGAAAGGGCCCGGGGCTTTTTAAAAAGTTTGGGATTAAGCGGTCCTGTGGTTGCCGTTTCGGCATATACAGGGGACGGGATGGATGAGTTGAAAAAGTTGCTAACTCAATTTTAATTCTCACGGAGGGAGGTAATTTCTTTGAATTTAAAGGCCAAGGTTAACAACAAAGTATTTAGTTTCAAAAGCGTGAAAGAAGTGCTGGCAAAGGCGAACGAAGAAAAATCAGGTGATATGTTGGCAGGTATCGGGGCTTCTTCTGCTTCTGAGCGGGTTGCCGCCAAGCTGGTGTTAAGCGAGCTTACTCTCGAAGATATCTATAATAACCCGGTTATTCCTTACGAGGAAGACGAGGTTACCAGAGTAATCTATGACACGCTTAACCAGCGTATTTACCAGAAATTCAAAAATTTTACGGTAGGAGAACTGCGTGATTATATTCTGGACAGTGATACCACGGGTGAGGACCTTTTGCACCTGGGGCGGGGTCTTACCAGTGAAATGATTGCCGCTGTGGCCAAACTGATGTCCAATCTGGATCTGGTTTACGCCGCGAAAAAAATGAGGGTTCAGGCCCACTGTAATACCACCATCGGAATACCCGGCACTCTTGCCTTCCGCAACCAGCCCAACCACCCGACGGACAGCATTACCGGAATCATGGCCAGTGTAAAAGAGGGGCTTACTTTCGGCAGTGGTGATGCCGTAATCGGAATTAACCCTGTTGAAGATAATCCGGAAACCGTAGGCAGGATTTTGAGCACAATTAAAGAGTTTATGGAAAAATGGGAGATTCCCACACAGGTCTGTGTACTGGCCCATATTACCACGCAGATGAAAGCGGTAGAAAAAGGTGCACCGGCTGACTTGTTGTTCCAGAGCATAGCCGGTACCCAAGCGGCCAATGATGCCTTTGGGGTTACTGCTGCCATGCTGGAAGAGGCTTATCAACTGGCGTTAGTCAAGGGAACCGGTACTGGGCCGAACCTGTTGTATTTTGAAACGGGGCAGGGTTCAGAGATTTCCCTTGACTGTCACCATGGAGTAGACGAAATGACTCTGGAAGCCAGGACCTACGGTTTTGCCCGGAAGTTCAGGCCCTTCATGTTAAACAACGTCTCCGGCTTTATCGGTCCGGAAACCATTTATGACGGTAGGGAAGTTATCCGGGCGGACCTGGAAGACCTGTTCATGGGCAAACTGCATGGGTTGCCGATGGGTATTGCCCCCTGCTACACAAACCATATGAAGGCTGACCAGAATGACCAGGAAATCGGTACCATGCTGTGCGCCATGGCCGGGGCTAACTATTTCATGGGGGTTCCTGGGGGTGACGATGTCATGCTCAGTTATCAGGATACCAGTTATTATGATGATGCCAGTGTCAGGGAAATTCTTGGGTTGAGACCCCTGCCGGAGTTCGAAAAGTGGTTGGAAAAGATGGGTATTATGGAAAACGGGAAACTTACCAAACGGGCCGGCGACCCATCAATATTTGATGAATAATTAGGGGGTGACACCGATGGAAATGGAACAACTGATTATTGAAAATGTGGTAAAAGAGCTTGCCAAAAGAGGATTACTGGGAAATGCAGAAAGTACAGAACCGACGATACAGAAAAAAAGATTAGAGGTGAACACCGGTGCAGATGTAAATGATAATCCGGGCCAGGAACCTATTGAGGTCCCGGATATCAGTGGTGTATGGGTTCCCAATCCGGCTAACTATGAAGCCATTGTGGCCATGAAGAAAGAGACTCCTGCCAGAATCGGTTTATATCGGGCGGGCACAAGGCCGAAAACAAAGGCGTTTTTGAAATTTCTAGCTGATCATGCGGCGGCAATGGATGCTGTTTTCTTGGATGTGTCGGAAGAATTTCTCGAGCGAATGAACCTGTTCTGTGTACAGACAAAAGCAAAGGACAAAGAAGAATTTCTGAAACGGCCTGACCTGGGGAGAAAGCTTTCCGATGAGGCGGTCAAGACTGTTTTGGAAAAGTGCCAGAAGGACCCACAGGTACAAATTATTGTTGTTGACGGACTCAGTTCTTCTGCTATTGAGGCCAATGTGCCCGATGTTTTACCGGTATTGACCCAGGGTTTGACGGCTGCAGGGATCAAAGTGGGAACACCCTTTTTTATCAGAAACGGCCGGGTCGGGGTTCAGGACCATGTTGGAATGCTGTTAAATGCCGAAGTGATTATCTCCTTGATTGGTGAGCGGCCAGGACTTGTGACTGCTGACAGCATGAGCGCCTATATTATATACCGGCCAAACGAAAAGACTGTCGAAGCTGACAGGACTGCTTTCTCTAACATTCATAAAGGAGGCACTCCCCCTGCTGAAGCAGGCGCCCACCTGGTTGATGTAATTAAACAAATACTGGCAGCCAAGGCCAGCGGCATGAAACTCAATCTGCACGCATAAAACAGGTGGTTTCAGGTGAACAAATCAGAAAACGTGAACTGCCAGAGCATCATAAGCGTGGGCATTGACATCGGTACAACAACCACTCAACTGGTTATTAGCCGCATGACTATAAGAAATACGGCTCCCGGGTCGTCGGTGCCGCGCATGGAGATTACCGACAAGGAAGTGTTGCACAGGAGCAAGATTTATTTTACTCCCCTGCTGGACCACCATATTATAGATGCTGCTGCTGTTTCCGGTATAGTGGAAGAGGAATACCGGACAGCGGGGTTAACACCCGGAGATATTGATACAGGAGCTGTTATTATCACAGGCGAAACGGCCAAAAAGGAAAATGCCAGAAAGATTGTTGAGTCTATGGCTGGTTTGGCGGGAGATTTTGTTGTAGCCACCGCCGGCGTTAACCTGGAATCTATTCTTGCGGGCAAAGGCTCAGGGGCGGCGCAGTATTCAAAAGAAAAGCACCGCGTTACTGTAAACGTCGATGTTGGCGGCGGAACTGCCAATATAGGCGTTTTTAAAGAAGGCAGGGTAATTGACACGGCTTGCATCAATATTGGAGGGCATCTGATAGAACTGGAACCCTGCACTGATAAAATCATCTACATTGCCGATCCTGCAAGGATTGTGCTGCGGGAGTGCGGGTTTCAGTGGCAGGTGGGAGACCGTGTGGGGATTGAGGAACTGAAAACTGTGGCCCGGCATATGGCCGGAAGTATTGTAGAGGCTATCACATCAACTGACATCTCAGACATGACCCGTGAATTATTGATGACACCTCAGTTGAAACTGGATTATCCAGTGGAAATCGTTATGTTCTCGGGTGGAGTGGCGGATTATGTATACAGTGATTTCCAACCGATTTCCGTTGCCCAGGTTTCGCGATACGGAGATATCGGACCTCTGTTGGGGTGGGCTATCAGGGAAGAGTCAGCCCGTGCCGGCATCAGTCTGGAAAGACCCGGCGAAACCATCAGGGCTACGGTAATAGGCGCAGGCGCCCATTCTGTAGATATCAGTGGCAGTACCATCACTGTGGAAGATACCGCTCTTCCAATACGTAATGTGACTGTCGTTTCTCCCTTCAGCCGGGAAATGCCGCAGTCGACGGCAGAAATTGCTGACCAGATCAAAAGGGCTGTGCACCGGGTGATTTCCGACGGTTCTGCTGAGAGTGTGGCCTTGGCCATGGAAGGCCCAAAAACCATTTCATTCCAGGCCATTCAGGACCTTGCAGAGGGCCTGGTGCAAGGCATGGCAGGTTTTATTTCCAAAGAAAGACCTTTAATTGTTGTATTGCGCAAAGATTGTGCCAAGGTGCTTGGGCAGACTTTGCAGCTAAAATTAGGGCATGCTGCTGATGTAATATGTGTTGACCAGGTAGAAGTCGGTGAAGGCGACTTTATTGATATCGGAAAACCTATAATGGGTGGCAGAGTCGTACCGGTTGTGGTCAAAACGCTGGTATTTGAAAACCTGAAAATCTGAAATGAGCAATAAACAAAAGGAGGTTTAGACAATCCGATGGCAATTTTAGACCCTATTAAAGCGGAAATTCTGGCGGTAAGAATGATACCGAATGTGTCTAAGGATTTGGCCGAAAGTCTAAATTTAAGGCCTGACCAGAGAAGTATAGGGATGTTTACCTGTACTATAGACGATGTTGGCTATACCGCCATTGATGAAGCCACAAAAAAGGCAGAGGTGGAAGTTGTTTACGCAAAATCTTTTTACGCCGGCGCTGCCCATGCATCAGGACCTTTGTCCGGTGAGTTTATTGGTATATTAGCCGGCCCTGATCCGGCTGAAATAAAAGCGGGTTTATCGGCGGCTGCTCAGACTGTCAACGAGGAAGCCTTCTTCTATGCCGCTGATCCGGAGGGGAAAATAGCTTTTTATGCGCACACCATTTCCCGGACCGGCTCTTATCTCTCCAAGGTAGCGGGGATCAAAGAAGGGGATGCCCTAGCCTACCTTATTGCTCCTCCTCTTGAGTCTGTATTTGGCGTGGACGCAGCTCTTAAAGCTGCTGATGTAAGGATGGCCGTATGGTACGGGCCTCCAGGTGAAACCAACTTTGGTGGCGGATTGCTTACCGGTTCACAGAGCGCCTGCAAAGCAGCTACTGAGGCTTTCCGTGATGCTGTTCTTGGTGTAGCCCGTAGTCCCAAGGATTATGCCATTTAATTTACTGTCAGCCAAAAGGCTACGGGGAGGCCGGGTAATATGAGAGTAATTACGGAATCAGAGCTCAGGGAGCTGTATAAGCAAAAGGAATTTACTTCTTTCACAGTACCGGCCGGGGTAAAACTGACGCCTTCGGCACTACAGTTTCTCAGTGAGCGAAGGATAAAAGTTATTGAGGAATCGGCTAACAAAAAGGCAGCGGCACAGATGCCGAAGGCTCAGTTCCACGCGAACAGCAGTGGAAGCCCTCCAGGCGGAAGTCCGGCAACCCACGAAAACAGCGGAGAAAAACCTGAGCATATGACCCACTTGCGGGGCAGCACACTGGTGTTAAAAAACCATCCACGCATTAAATTCAGAGGCAAGTTAGATTCCTTCGAAGCGTTTTTAATCGAAGCTATCGTAGAAGCAAAAAATGCTGGATACGGGGATTTGGCCCAGGACCTGCACCAACTACTGGAGTACAGCCGGCAAATTATGAGCGCCGAGGTCAGAGAACAACCTTTACCTCCGCTAAGTTATCGCGGATTGTCGTTACAGGAAATCAGGGAACATTCACATAAACCGGACAAGTATTACGGGGTAGGCCACATTACGCCTCAGCCTGCCCACGGCAAATTGATGGCTCTGCTGAATCTTCTCCGGACCCAGTGCCGTGAACTGGAGTTGGCGGCGATGGATGCTTTTTGCGGGCAACCGGCTGAAGTAGAGCGCCCGGACATTATCCAGGCCTTAAATAGGTTAAGCAGCCTGATTTACATCATGATGATTCAGTTAACCGCAGGTCGCTATAAAGTTGGTTGTTGACAGATGGGAGAGAAACTACGTTGAAAAACTTGGACGACGTGAACAGGGTTATAGCGGAATTTGCCAACAGAATATCTAACCCCAAGCCTGTAAAAAAGGGTGCCAGGCTTTATACCGGGGTGGATTTGGGGACGGCCTACATTGTCCTGGCGGTTGTCGATGAAGAAGGGACGCCGATAGCAGGCGCTTCACGTTTTGCTCAGGTGGTAAAAGACGGCCTGGTGGTTGATTACCTGGGAGCCGTCGGCATTGTCAGAGAGTTAAAAAACAAGCTGGAAGAAGATTTGAATACCGAACTGGAACTGGGTGGAGCTGCATATCCTCCAGGGACAGAGGTAGGTGACCAGCGGGCAATTCGCAATGTTGCCGAGGCTGCCGGTTTCGAAGTAACGGCTCTGGTGGACGAATGTACAGCGGCAAACAAGGTTTTGGGCATCCAAAATGGGGCCGTCATTGATATAGGGGGCGGTACTACCGGGGTTGCCGTTTTAAAAGGTGGAAAAGTTGTATACGTTGCTGATGAGCCTACGGGAGGAACCCATTTTAACCTGGTCATTGCCGGGGCATGCAAAGTGTCCTTTGAGGAAGCCGAAAGTTTAAAACAGGACCCGCATAAACAGCTAGAACTGTTCCCTATAGTGAAACCCGTAATGCAAAAAGTGGCCTCTATAATCAACAGGCATATTCAAGGTCAAAATGTGGATGCCATCTACCTGGCCGGTGGGACAAGCTGTTACGCAGGAATTGAAAAGGTAATCAGGGACGAGACGGGGGTCCCTACCTTTAAACCCGAAAATCCTTTCCTGGTAACTCCGCTGGGAATTGCCCTCAGTGTTCCCAGGAGTTAGGAGGGATTAGATGCATATCCAGTTTATAAAATCCCCTTCCAGAGGCGCCTTGTCAATGTTGGCCAGGAGGAGTCCCGGTCAGCCGGATCTGGAACAAAATCCACCCGCGGCAATAGGGCTAGTACAGGGGAACCTAGCTGAAATGGTTGCGGCTGCAGATATTGCTGAGAAAGCGGCTCAGGTAAAGGTAGAGGAAATCAGAGGGGTTTGCCCCCAACATTTCACCATGATTGCCATATATGGCGATACCGCTGCCGTGGAGTGCGCCCTTAAGGATATAGCGGACAGATTTGAAATCCCGTGGGCCTCCGCCGGGCAGCGATGACGGGTGTGATGAGGTGAAAAGATGATTATTGGAAAAGTAGTCAATAGTATATGGTCGACACGAAAGCTTGACTGCCTAAACGGACTGAAGTTAATGGTGGTCAAAACCCTGGATAAGCCGCCCGGTCGCTATATTGTTGCCGCCGATTTTGTGGGAGCAGGGATTGGCGAAAGAGTGCTGGTTACCCAGGGCGGGTCCGCCAGACGAGCGCACGGCCTGGATAATACTCCTGTTGATGCCATAATTGTAGGAATTATAGATGAAAACCAGGAAGAGCCACTAAACGGGGTGGTTGAATGAAAGCGGAAACGATTAAACTCGTGCGAGAAGCAGGGGTAGTGGGCGCTGGAGGGGCAGGATTCCCTTCTCATGTGAAAATAGCGGCCGAGGCAGAATTTATAATTATCAATGGCGCTGAATGCGAGCCTTTATTGAGGGTGGACCAGCAATTGATGGCTGCCCGGGCAGAACGGTTAATTAAAGGCATAGAGGCAGTAATGGATGCTACCGGGGCTTCCAGAGCCTTCATAGCTCTAAAGTATAAGTATAAGGAAGCTATAGAGGTCCTGACAGAGGCAACAGCCGGAAAACCTGTAGAAGTTTTTAAGCTGGGGGACTTTTTTCCGGCCGGTGATGAACAGGTTTTAGTGTATGAGGTAACGGGCAGGGTGGTCCCGGAAGGGGGTATCCCCCTCAAGGTCGGATGCGTGGTCACTAACGTTGAGACTGCTATCAATATCGCCAATGCCATCGAAGGTATCCCTGTCACGGAAACCTACCTTACCGTAACCGGTGAAGTGGAACAGCCTGTTACTCTGAAACTTCCCATCGGAACAAGCATTTCCGAAGCGTTGGCCCTGGCTGGAGTAAAAGATATGCAGAATAAAGCTGTCATTGACGGGGGGCCCATGATGGGACCGGTTCTGCCTGATGTTTCTCAGCCCGTAACTAAGGTTACCAAAGGCTTGATAGTTCTGCCGGCAAACCATAAATTGATAGTCCTTAAAAGCCTGCCATGGGAAACGGTCGTAAAGAGATCCAGGTCAGTATGTATTCAATGTTCCATGTGTACCGAGGTTTGCCCACGTCATTTGCTGGGACACCGGTTAGCCCCACATAAAATTATGCGGGGACTTGCCTGGATGAGGCCAAATGAAGACACGAAAACGGCGTTACTCTGCTGTGAATGTGGAGCATGTGAATTATATGGATGCCCTATGCAGCTTTCTCCCAGGCAGGTAAACGCGGCAATCAAAAGAGAACTTGGCAAACAGGGTATAAAATGGGCCTCATCAGATAACTCCACCAATGTCTCCATTGTTCGTGAATACCGGAAAATACCGTCCAAACGGCTGATAGCAAGGCTTGGGTTAACTGCATACGACCAACCGGCCCCGCTCTCTGAGGAAACTTATGTTCCCAGACTAGTCCGTATTCCTTTGCGGCAACACATTGGCGCGCCAGGTATCCCGGTGGTGCATGTAGGTCAAAAAGTGCAAAAAGGAGATTTAGTAGCCGCAATACCGGAAAGCGCCCTGGGCGCAAATGTTCACGCCAGCATTAACGGTACTGTAACAGCGATAAAGGACTATGTAGAGATCGAATCGGATGGGGAGAGAGGTGGTGAATCATGATCCGGGCCATTGGTTTAGTTGAGTTTAACAGCATTGCCAAAGGAATAGAAGCAGCAGACATTATGTTTAAGGCAGCACAGGTAGAGCCCCTTGTCTGCCGGACTGTTTGTCCGGGTAAATATGTAGTTCTGGTCTGGGGTGATGTGGCTGCTGTGCAAAGCTCCGTTAAAGCAGGTATAAACCAGGGCTCAGCTTCCGTTGTTGATGAATTTGTACTGCCGAATGTTCACCCGTCCGTGATTCCTGCTATAAACGGCACGGCCCAGGTAAATGAAATCAGGGCTTTAGGCATAATCGAAACCTTTTCGCTGGCTTCGCTGATAGTGGCTGCCGATACGGCAGTGAAAGCTGCTGAAGTTGATTTACTGGAAATTCGTTTGGGGCTGGCTATCGGCGGTAAGTCTTTTGTCACCCTTACTGGGGATGTGGGCGCCGTTAAGACGTCCGTTTCAACCGGTGCGGCTACCGCTGCAGAGAAAGGGTTGTTGGTTAATCAGATAGTTATCCCTTCGCCGCACCCCAACCTTAAACCACACCTTTATTGATAAAATATGCGGAGATTTTGCACTGAGGTTTAAAAATATCGAAAGGGAGGTGAAAAGGTGAAAAAACTCATTACTGCTGCGGATGTCAAAAAACTTTCCGCTTCAGGGCAGGCGGTACTGTATGTTGAACCGGGCACCATTATTACACCTTCGGCCAAAGACCTGGCCAAAGAAATGAAAATTACAATCAGTTATGAGACGCCTCCTGAACAACCATCTTCTGGCATAAAAGGGCAGTTTTCGACAACAAATGAAGCTTTGGACACCAAGAAGCATACTGTCAGTTCTGTTACAAAAATAGAAGACATTCCTCCGCATCTGATTGCTGAAATTGTGAAAAAAGTGTTGGATTCTTTGCCCGGTGTGCCAAAGGAACCTAATCTGGTCAGAGAGGTTGATGGTTCCGGTGTTGTACTGGTAAAAGGCAATTCTGTAAAAATGGAACCTTTTGATGCGGGTAATCCGAACCTCAAAGTAGGCATTCGGGAGACCATGACCCGTGAATTGAGTCCCCACCTGGCTGCAGGGTTTATGGAAATGGAAGAATCGGCTTTTGATTGGACGCTAACCTATAATGAAATGGATTATGTGATTGAGGGCACCCTGGATATTACAGTGAACGGTAAAACGTACAGGGGCCAGGCCGGGGATGTGTTCTATATCCCGGAAGGGACTTCCGTCACCTTCTCTACTCCGGATAGATGCAAATTCTTTTATGTTACCACCCCGTGGCCCGCATTCCTTTAATACGAAGGACCGGAGTCCATGGAACATCATTGATTAAAATATAGGAAACAAAAAACTAAATTAATCAGGAGGGTTATGAATTATGACAAATGCATTAGGAATGATTGAAACAAAAGGCCTGGTTGCAGCAATAGAGGCTGCAGACGCTATGGTCAAGGCTGCTAACGTAACTTTAATCGGTAAGGAGCATGTCGGCGGCGGATTGGTTACTGTTATGGTAAGAGGCGACGTAGGCGCCGTAAAGGCTGCTACCGATGCTGGCGCTGCTGCTGCGCAGCGGGTTGGCGAACTTATTTCAGTACACGTAATCCCAAGACCTCACGGAGATGTAGAGTTTATCCTTCCCTCCATAAAAAAATAATCTTGCCGGGAGATTTGGGAAATGAATCAAAAAGCTTTGGGAATGATTGAAACCTACGGACTGGTTGCCGCTATAGAAGCTGCTGACGTGGCGCTGAAGACGGCTGCTGTCGAACTTATTAACTACGAAATTGTAAAAAGCGGCCGGATTATGATTGCCATATACGGAGAGGTGGCAGCAGTCCAAGCTTCTGTGACGGCTGGCGCTGCTGCTGCCGCCAAAATAAACACAGTTTTTAGCGCGCATGTAATTCCTAGGCCTCTTGCTGACCCACGGCTCCTGATTAAACACAGGGATTCGGAAGAAGGACCTCTCAATCCAGGTGATGGCAGTCCGGATTCAGGCGGTAATGGCCCGGGACCGGTGTCCCCGGAAGAATATACAGAAAAAGAAGGCATTAATGAAGGCATTAATAATGAGGCTCTGGAAGAAGAAGGGCCGGGAAATATTCAGTCAAGGGCACCGGAAAATTTGGGAAATAGCGGCATGACAGTTTCAGACGAACAGGCGCAGTTACCTCCCGGTTTAGAGCACTTAAAGTCTATGTCAGTAGAAGAACTGCGCAGGTTAGCCAGGCGAACAGAAGGTATTGCCATTAAAGGCAGGCAAATATCCAGAGCCAACAAAGAAAAATTAATAGCTGAAATTGTACGTGCCAAGAAAAATTAGAAAATGCATAATTTTACCCAGAGAAAACCCAGGAAAGGAGGCAAAACTTGGAAATGGCCTTTGATTATGATCTTATTTCTATCCAGGAAGCAAGGGACATTGCCCGCAAAGCCAAAGCTGCCCAGGAGATTCTGGCCGAATTTTCCGAAGAGAAAATTAACCGTATTGTGGCTGCTATGGCGGAAGCAGGCAAAGCCAATGCCGAGTGGTTGGCCAAGATGGCAGTGGATGAAACCAAGTTTGGGGTTTTTGAGGATAAGGTAACTAAAAATATTTTTGCATCAACTAATGTCTATGAATATATAAAAGACATGAAAACAGTAGGGGTGCTTAAGGAAGACCCCGATAAAAAGATAGTGGAAATAGCTGCGCCTGTTGGTGTAATCATGGGGATTATTCCCTCTACAAACCCGACTTCCACCACCATATATAAGGCTCTGATATCTGTTAAAGCCGGCAATGCTATTGTCTTTTCTCCCCATCCGAACGCTGCCCGGTGTACTTATGCGGCTGCCCAGGTCATGCATGAGGCGGCAGTCAAGGCCGGCGCTCCCGAAGGGATTATCGGCTGCCTGACCAAAACCACCATGGCTGCTACACAAGAGCTGATGCGCCATGATGATATAGCGATGATTCTGGCAACCGGCGGGTCCGCCATGGTTAAAGCGGCTTATAGTTCAGGCAAGCCTGCTTATGGTGTAGGGCCCGGTAATGTGCCTGCGTTTATTGAGCGTACGGCAGATGTTAAGCAAGCGGTCGCTGACATCATCAGGAGTAAAACTTTCGATAACGGCGTAATCTGTGCTTCTGAACAGGCCATAATTGTGGATGAGCCCATCAAAGACCAGGTAATAGCCGAATTAAAGGCTCAAGGCGCTTATTTCCTGAACAAAGAAGAAATAGAGGCTGTCAGCAGGGTGGTCATGACTCCCCGGGGCGGCATGAATGCGGCTATGGTAGGCAAGAGCGCTCAGGTTATTGCCGAGAAGGCGGGTATTAAAATCCCTGTTGGAACTCGTATTTTGATTGCCCCATTGGATGGGTATGGACCTGATTATCCGCTATCCTATGAAAAACTTACAACTGTGCTGGCTTTTTATACTGTTAAAGATTGGCATGATGCCTGCCTCCTGAGCATTGAACTGCTGAAACTGGGAGGTATTGGGCACAGTTTTGTGATTCATACTCAGGATGAACAAGTAGCGCGGGAATTTATTCGTAAACCGGTGTTCCGTATTCTGGTCAATACTCCGTCGGCACTGGGAGGCATTGGCTATACAACAGGGTTGGCTCCTTCCCTGACCTTGGGATGTGGGTCCTGGGGAGGTAGCAGCACGTCAGACAACGTCACTCCGCTGCACCTTATCAATATTAAAAGACAAGCCTACGGCTTGCGGCAGGCAGCGCCTGGAACAGCTCAGCTTTCCAATGCGGGGCGGTTCACCTCAGAAGATATTGCCGATGTGGTCAAGGCGGTTTTGACCCAACTTCAATGCAAGGCTACCGGCTGATAGGGCAGGTGGGAACCGTTGGACAGGGAAGAACTGGTTTCAATCATAACAGAACAGGTTATCAGCCAGTTACAGCAAATGGCTAAAGTTGCGCCTGCCGATCACAGGAATAAAAAAATCCCATTGGGTATTTCCAACCGCCATGTGCATATTTCGGCAGAAGACCTGGCAACGCTATTTGGTAAGGGCGCCCAGTTGACCAAGTTGAGGGATCTTTCACAACCCGGTCAGTTTGTAAGTGAACAGATGGTTACCCTGGTGGGTCCCAAGGGAGTCATAGAAAAAGTCCGCGTTTTGGGTCCCGTAAGAAAGAAAACGCAGGTAGAAATTTCAATTTCTGACTGTTTCAAGTTAGGCGTAAAAGCGCCTATCAGGGATTCAGGGGACCTGGAGGGCTCGGCGCCTATAACGGTGGTAGGGCCGGTGGGATCAGTAACCTTGCCGGAAGGCTGTATCATTGCTGCCCGGCATATCCATTTGCATCCTGCCGATGCCGAAATTTTCGGTCTAAAAGATGGCGACCGGGTCAATGTAAAATGTTCCGGCCCAAGAGGGATAATATTCACAGAGGTGCTGGCCAGGGTTAATGAAAACTACAGGCTGGAAATGCACCTTGACGTAGATGAGGCAAACGCTGCTTCCCTAAGGAACGGTGATTTGCTGGAGATTGTATAACGGGGGCCACACAGCCCTTCGGTTGTGTGACCGCCTTAAATAAGCAGAAGGAAGATGAAGCATGAAGGTTTTGGTAATTAATTCCGGTAGTTCATCATTAAAATACCAACTGTTCGACATGAAAGAAAGACAGGCAATAGCAAAAGGGCTGGTAGAGCGAATCGGTATTCCGGGGTCCCGCCTGACCCATTACCCTGCAGACCGGGAACCTTATAGGGTGGAGCGGGAGATTAAACATCACGGTATGGCCCTGGAGATTATTTTTGATGCATTGACCCATGCCGGGCATGGAGTGATAAACAACATTAAGGAAATTGACGCAGTTGGACACCGTGTAGTGCACGGAGGAGAGATATTCAAGGGGCCGGTCCTGGTGGATGATGCTGCCAAGGAGGGAATCAGGCGGCTTGCCGAACTGGCGCCCCTTCATAACCCGGCGAATCTGCTGGGTATAGAGGCATGTGAAAGACTTCTCCCCGGCATCAGGCAGGTGGCAGTATTCGATACCAGCTTTCATCACACAATACCGCCTCATGCGTACATGTATGGCTTGCCTTATAGATATTACGAGGAATACGGAATCCGCAGGTATGGATTTCACGGGACATCCCATAAATATGTGGCCCAACGGGCCGAAGCATTGTTAAGCAGACCGCTACAGGAACTTAAAATTATATCCTGCCATCTAGGGAGTGGTTCCAGTATAACCGCCATTCTGGGCGGATGTTCGATAGATACCAGTATGGGTTTTACCCCGCTGGAAGGTCTCACAATGGGCACAAGAAGCGGAGACCTTGACCCGGCCATTATCACGTATTTAATGGAGAAAGACAATTTGTCTCCGGCACAAATCAACAAAATTCTTAACCACATGGGCGGTGTGCTGGGGGTTTCCGGCTTAAGCAGCGACTTCCGTGACCTGGAAAAGGCTGCTGCTGAAGGGAATAAACGGGCCAAGCTGGCTATTGATTTGTTTGTACACAGGGTAAAAAAATATATCGGCGCTTATGCAGCTGAACTAAACGGCCTTGATGTACTTATTTTCACTGCCGGTTTAGGAGAGAATTCGCCCGAGATAAGAGCAGCCATCTGTCAGGGACTGGATTACCTGTATCTATGGGTCGATCCGGAGAAAAATATGGTCCGGGGCCGGGAAGCGGATATATCAACATCGGGTTCGAGGGTAAGAGTACTGGTGATTCCTACGAATGAAGAATTAATGATAGCGTCGGAAACAATGCAATTGATAAATTAATTGTTCCCCCGGTTATTCGGGTAATGACTTTCCCCTGCAATGAAAAGGCTTGCAAATGCTCCAAAGCATATTGTATACTAGGTTAACAATATCTGGCGATTTATGCCATGGTAGGAGCATAACAGGCCAGGGCTTGAGCAAAGAAAGAGAGGGGAAGGAAAAATTGAAATTGGTTGTTGCTATTACCGGCGCTTCAGGCGCTATTTATGGAATAAAAATAATGGAAGAAATTAAAAAGAAGGCCTTTGAAACCCACCTTATCATTAGTAAATGGGCAAGGACCACAATAGAAACAGAAACCAGGTATACAGTGGAAGAGGTTGAAAAGCTGGCCACCTATTGTTATAACGAAGATGATCTGGCAGCGCCTCTTTCTAGCGGTTCCTTTAAGTGGGACGGTATGGTTATTGCCCCTTGCAGTATGAAGACACTGTCCGGCATAGCCAATGGTTATACCGACGGGCTGATTGTTAGGGCAGCCGATGTTGCTCTCAAAGAAAAGAGGCCCCTGGTGCTGATAACCAGGGAAACTCCGTTGAATCCGATTCATCTGGAAAATATGTTAAAGCTAGCCAGGATTGGGGTTACAATTATGCCGCCTGTACCTGCTTTTTACGCGGCGCCGGCAACGATTGACGATATAGTAAACCAGATTGTTGGAAGGGCGTTGGACCTGTTAGGCATAGAGACTGATTCCGTGAAACGTTGGGGCGGAAAAACCTAATAACGACATAGGTCGCGGGAGGGAAAATTATGAGCGGACTTATGGATTTATTGCATCATGTATCGGAAGACGTTTTATTGAGAATTTTATCATCCTTTACTGCGGCTACCGGACTTAATGCAATTATTGTGGACAGGGACGGCCGGACGCTGCTCCCAGCAAACTCTGAAAAGGATTGTACATTTTGTAGGATTATTAAGGGTGACCCTGTCGGTTGTAATAAATGCAGGGGGTCTTATGCAAGGGCCGGCTTGCAGGCGGCCCAGTTCGGCGAACCTTATATTTTTCGGTGCCATGCCGGATTGGTAGCTTTTGCGGCCCCCATTGTGATTGAAGGTACACTTTTAGGTTCCATTATTTGTGGGCAAGTACTAATGTGGGAACCGGAAGACTTCTTTTGGGAAGAAATTTCAGAGATGACCGCCGGATTAAACGTAAAACAAGGCGAATTAATAAAGGCAGCCGGGGAGTTGGAGGTGCTATCCGGCCGCAAGGTACAAGCCGCAGCCGACCTGTTATTTGTTGTGGCTAACCATGTTATGCAAAGTAGTAACGTGGCGGTACAGCAGCGTAAGGAAATCGCTCGCCGGCAGGCGCAGTTAAACGATGAAATTCGCCAGCGCAAAGAGTTGGAACAAAAACTTGTCGAAGTGGAAGGCCGCATATACGGCCACTCTTTGTTGCAGAAGGAAAAAGAATTAATGGCGGCGGTGCGACTTGGCGACAAAGAAAATGCTATGAACCTGTTGAACTGGTTAGTTTCCGACCTGGTCGAAAAATTTGTGGCTAAACCGCGTGTTTTTAAGGTCCGTATTCTGGAATTAATGGTTACTATTTCCCGGGCTGCGGCGGAAGCGGGCGCAGACCCGGATAAGCTGCTCGATTTGAACTACCGTTATCTCGATGAATTTTCCCGGAATGAGCGGGTAGACGAGCTGTCCAACTGGATTTTCAAAGCTCTGGATAGTATAATGGAGATTATTTATGGTAATGTCAACCTAAAACACCTTGAGGTAATAGAAAGGGCAACGGAATTTATCCGGAAAAATTATGACCGCAACCTAAGTCTCAACGATATTGCCCAGGCTTGTTTTATCAGCCCGTATCATCTCAGCCACATCTTTAAGGAACAGTTGAATTGCACCATTATGGAATATTTGACCAGGGTGCGCATGGAAGAGGCCAAGAAAATGTTGTCCAATCCCCGTTTCACTATAATAGATATTGCTGAAAAAATCGGTTACAACGACCCCGGGTATTTTTGCCGGGTCTTCAAGAAAAAAGAAGGAATCACCCCGTCCGCTTATAAGAAGCAGTTGATGTAAGACAGAAAGGAAGAGAGGAATTTGTATCTTGCGCAGATAGCTTATGCCCTTAAAACAGGAGATACGGCGGAAATTCGGCGCCTGACCGCCATGGCTCTGGAGGAGGGCGTCTCGCCCGAACAAATTCTTAATGAAGCCTTGATTCCCTCTATGGAAGAAGTGGGCCAGCAGTTCAGGGGAAGTGAGATATTTATTCCTGAGGTTATGAAATCTGCCCGGGCTATGCATGGAGCTATTCGCCTGTTGCAGCAGAAACTTGTTTATCCACCGAAACAGGAAAAGACGGTTAAGATTCTCATCGGAACAGTAGCCGGCGACCTACATGATATTGGGAAAAACCTGGTCAGTATGTTTTTGACAGCTAAAGGGTATGAGGTTATTAACCTGGGGATAGATGTACCCGTTGAGGATTTTGTTTGGGCTGTACGGAAACATAAACCGCATGTTTTGGCCATGTCGGCACTGCTGACAACAACAATGCCGTCCATGCTCGATACAATTAACGAATTGAAGAGAGTCGGGTTAAGGGATAAAGTAAAAGTTCTTGTCGGTGGGGGGCCGGTAACGAAGCAATTTGCCGAAGAAATAGGCGCCGACGGTTACGGGTATGATGGTAAAGCCGCTGTTGACTGGGTGGCGGAACACGTTAAAATTTAGAATAAGTCTGTTACACCGGCTAAATATCAATGCTTATCCTGAAGTTTTTGCCTTTTAAAGGGACAAAGCTTCATTTTTTTATGCTTGTTAGAGTTGTTAGCAATATTCTACTCGAAAACGCAAGATGTTACATATTCTGCACAATATCATCTATGGGATTTAAAGACCTTTTATCAGATAATTTTAATAAAGAAAGGAACAAGCGGGACAAGCAGCAAGAAATTGTCAAAAAATTTTGAAAGGGGGAAAAATGGGGAAAATTATCGTCAACTTATTTTGGGGCAAACTAATGACAGGGGAAAAGGAGGATTTGAATGGACACATCAAAAATGCAGCAATTTCCCGAACTGACAACCGACAGGATTTTTGGCTTGTATATAGAGAGCGAAGAGAACAAAAAAAGGTCCGAAGAGCTATATAAAGCCCTGGACCAGGCCTTTATCTGGTCCATAATTTCCGAAGTCGTTGCTCATTATGACATTGGCAAGGTTACAGAGCTTTATGAAATTTTCGGCGGGTATGTGAACAGGAGTTTTGGGATCTATACCGAGAAGGACGGGCAAAAGCAGGAGTTTTTTGTGAGGCTTTACAAAAAGGGTGTAACTGAAAAGGAAATTATGTTTGAACATTCCCTGCTTGACTTTGTTAAGGCAAACGGTTTGGATATGGCTGCCGGAATCTACCGGACAAAAGACGGCAGGAGTTTTCTGAAGAAGATTATTGGAACCGGGGAAAAAGCTGAAGAGCGGTATTTTGCTGTTTACGAATTCCTTCCGGGCGAAGACAAGTATACCTGGGTTGAAAACGTGCTTACGGATGAGGAATTTGCCAGCATAGCAGAGATACTGGCCACGTTCCATAATGCGGCCAGGGGATTTGACCCCAAAGGTTTGGAAAGAGTGGAGCCAAAAATTCTGGAACTCATTCCCACTTTGAAAGCCAAATTCAAGGAATACGCAGAAACTGACTGGAAAGATAAGTTTACTGAATATTTCCTGAAAAACCTTGACTCTATTTTGGAAGAGATAGATCGCATAAAAATACCGGCCGAAGAATTGGCCAAAATGCCCATGAATCCCATCCACTGCGATTTCCATCCGGGAAACCTGAAATATGCTAACAATAAAGCCGTAGGTATTTTCGATTTCGACTGGTCCAAGATAGACCTGAGGCTGTTTGATATCGGGTTGGGTCTGGTTTATTGCTGTAGTTCGTGGATAGATGAAACAGACGGGACAATGATGCTTGACCAGAGTGCCATATTCTTGAAAGCCTATCAGAACAAACTCAAAGAGCTTGGCGGGTTAGAGCCTCTCAACGCAGTGGAAAAGAAACATTTACCCACTATGTTGGCAGCCGGCAATATGTATTTAATTTTCTGGGCTCTTAGGGATTATTACAGTAATTTAGGCGAGCTGAACGTGTTTGAATACCTGACCTATTTGCAGCACCAGGTTAAGTTAATGAACTGGATTCGGAAAAACTGGGATGTGCTCCTGGAAATTGCTAATAGCATTTAATCAATCCGCCTGGAAAGGGCCTATTGCCGGGAACACAAAATCATAACTAAAAGGGAGTGTTACATCATGCAACAATTTACCAGGTTTTTTACAGATGAACAACGTGTGCGGATTCACGAGGCTTCTCTGGAGATCCTCGAAAATGTTGGTCTTTTGGTCCGCAACAAAAAGGCGCGCGAAATTTTTGCCAAGCACGGGTGCGAAGTGGACAACCAGACAACCCTGGTGAAAATTCCGCGCAAAATCGTTGAAGAATGTCGAAAGTCTTTTGTCCCTACTTATACCTTTACAGCTCAAGACCCGCAGTATGATGTTACCTTGCCTGGGGACAGGCCGGTGGTGGTAACAGGAAGCTCTGCTCCGAACATCATAGACCCCATTACCGGGGAAGAAAGGCGCGCAACTTCTGCCGACATAGCCAACATAGCTTATCTGATTAACGAACTGCCTGGCTTTGACGTATTTTCTATTTCCACTCTGGCTGAAGATGCTCCTAAAGGCCAGTTCAGTTTATCCCGTTTCTACCCGGCATTGAAGAACTGCAAGAAACCTGTTCGTAGCAACACTCCGAGTATTGCCGACCTTGAGCAGGTTTTAGAACTGGGTTACCTGATAGCCGGCAGCAAGGAAGCTTATATGGAGCGCCCCTTTATTAACCATCACTATTGTCCGGTAGTATCTCCGTTGACTATGGATGTGGAATCAACGGAGGCTGTAATATACCTAACTGAAATGGGCCTTCCTGTATACGGTACAATAGTTCCAAACGCGGGGATGACCTCACCGATGACAATGATGGGAACCTTGGTTCTGGGTAATGCAGAATTCCTGGCTTTGGCTACCCTGATTCAGCTTATCCGTCCAGGAGCTCCAATGATTTATGCCGTATTGTCCACTGTTGCAGACATGCGTACAGGAAACTATGCTCCCGGCGCTGTAGAAACAGGCATTCTGCAGATGGCTCACACCGAAATGGCCAGGTTTTATAACGTACCATCCGGGGGTTATATTGGCTTAACTAACTCCCATGTAAATGATGCCCAGTCCGGTTATGAGACCGGTATTAATACCACCGCAGCCCTTTGTGCCGGAGCAGACCTCTTTAATATGGGCGGACTGCTGGGCAGCCTGATGGCCTTTGATTTTGCCAAGGCTGTAATTGACAACGAAATTGCTCTCATGCTCAAACGTATCAAGAGAGGCATGGAATTTAGCGAAGAAAACATGGCTCTCGACCTGATCAAGCAGGTAGGTCCGGGAGGTTCTTACATGGATCTTGAGCACACTATGGCCAATATGCGTACCACCGCTGTACTGCCCAAAGTTGCCAACCGTGACCCCAGAGGTCGTTGGGAAGATATGGGCCGTCCGGATGCTCATGCCCGTGCAATGAAAGAAGCTAAGAAAATATTGACCAAGGAAAACCCGGCCCGGTTCCCGGCAGAACTGGATGAAAAAATCCGGGCTCATTTCCCGGGCATAGTAGCAGGCGACGCCCGTTGGTATGAGTAAATCTATTGTTTGCCAGGTATTTGACCATAAATTTTTAAAAATAAGGAGCGATAAACATGAGCATTAAGGATATTTATCAGGCAGTAATTGATTTTAATAATGCAAAGGTTGTTGAGCTGGTTAAGCATGAACTGGCCAACGGGACTGATGTGTCAACCATTTTAAATGACGGCTTGATTGCAGCTATGGATGAAGTGGGCCGCCTTTTCAGCGAAGGAGAGCTATTCGTTCCGGAGATGCTGAGGTCTGCGCAGGCTATGAAGGCCGGTTTGGACGAATTAAAACCCCTCCTTGCTCAATCAGCGGCCAAATCCGCGGGGACCATTGTCATAGGTACAGTTAAAGGTGACCTGCACGATATCGGCAAGAACCTGGTGGCTATGATGATGGAAGGTGCTGGATTTGACGTAATTGATTTGGGTGTTGACGTTGACACAGAGAAGTTTGTGAATACTGCCAAAGAAAAGAACGCCAACGTTATTTGTATGTCGGCTCTTCTTACTACTACGATGCCCGGTATGGAAGAAGTTATCAAGGCTGTCAAGGCTCAGGGCCTGGACATTAAGACTATGGTTGGAGGGGCGCCTGTCACCCAGGAGTTTGCCAATAAAATTGGAGCCGACGGTTATGCTGAAGATGCGCCAGGAGCTGTTGAAAAAGCCCGTGAATTGGCATCGGCATAAGGAATAATGGCACGACCAGCACATTTATAAAAACTTACACACAGGAGGAATCGGTTAATGATAGTAGTGGGAGAACTCATCAATGCCAGCCGCAAACCTATTAAAGAAGCTATTGAGACTCAAAATGCGGATTATATTAAGCAGATTGCCAAAGAACAACATGAAGCAGGCGCAAACTATATAGATGTTAATGCCGGTATCTTTGTGGGCAAAGAGCCTGAATACCTGCAGTGGCTGGTTAAAAATGTTCAGGAAGTGGTAGACGGGCCTTGCTGTATTGACAGCCCTGACCCGAAGGCTATTGAAGCGGCTCTTGCCGTGCACAAAGGAACCCCGATGATAAATTCCATATCACTGGAGAAAGAGCGTTACGATGCATTATTGCCGATTATCGCCGGTACCGATTACAAGGTAGTAGCTTTGTGTATGAGTGATGGCGGTATGCCTGAAACTACAGAAGACAGGCTGAAAATTGCCGACGAACTGATTAACGGCCTGGTTAAAAACAACATTCCTATAGACAACATTTATGTAGACCCATTGGTTCAACCGATAGGAACCAACAGCAATTTTGGCATTGAATTTCTCAACGCCGTAGAAGCTATTATGACCAGGTTTAAAGGAGTTCATACCATGTGCGGGTTGTCAAACATTTCCTACGGTTTGCCTAACCGTAAATTCCTGAACCAGGCCTTTGCCATAATGGCTATTGCCAAAGGACTTGACGGTCTGATTATCAACCCGCTGGACAAGCAAATGATGGCCGGTCTTATTGCTGCTGAAGCTTTGGCCGGAAGAGACGATTTCTGTTGCAATTACCTTGGCGCATTCCGTGCAGGTAAATTTGAATTCTAAAAAACAAAACTTTGCTATCTAGAACCCTACTTAGCTCCTTTTCTTCTTGTCATTCCCCTTCCTCTACTGAGTAAGGGGATCTTTTTTCAGTTTTTAGCCAAGACATAAAAATGGTATAATTATTTATGTTCTTAAAACAAACCGGGAGGCGCTTTGGAGATGGCTTTGGTGATGTTTGATTATGACGGGGTTATTGTAGACTCCCTTGCACAGTTTACCAACAATTTTATTAGGGCTTGCCGGGAAAACGGCTTTCTTGGGTTGAAAAGTCAGGAGGATGCGCTGGCTCTTTTTGACGGCAATGTTTATGAAACGTTAGCCCGTTTTGGTGTAGATGCCGTTACTATAAATAAAATTCTGGTTCGCTATGAAGAACTGGCCAAAGGATATTTAGACAAAATCCGGCTCTTCCCCGGCATGGGACAGGCATTAGAGAGAATAGCCGAACAAAATACTATTTATATCATCACCTCCAACATATCCAGCGTCCCCGTAAAGGTACTGGGTAAGCACGGTATCAGTTGTTTTAAGGAGGTACTCGGGGCCGAAAAGGAAAAAAGCAAAATAAAAAAGATACAATCCACTATTAAAAAACATCCAGAATTACCCGCTTTTTACGTGGGAGATACCCGAGGAGACATCATCGAAGGTAGAGAGGGCGGTGCCAGTACCGTCGGAGTTGCATGGGGATGGCACGGAGCTCAAAAACTCAAAGAAGTTTTTCCTGATTATTTAGTGGAGACTCCGGAGGAACTTGCGGAATTATTATCAGAGAAAAGCAAGCAATCGGAAGAATAACAAAAATACAACCGGTTTAACCGGAAGAAGGGGCAGGAGAAATGGCTGTGAATAAAAACCTTTATGAGATAACCTTTCATCCTTTAAAATTGTCAGTAAAAATCCCCGCCGGTATTTCTGTTCTGGAAGCGGCGCTACAAAATAACATACCTTTGGAGGGTCCATGTAACGGTAAGGGTACCTGTGGAAAGTGCCGGGTCCGGTATAAAGGAAGGCTCTCCGCACCCACCGAAACGGAAACAAGGATTCTGGGGCCAAAAGTTGGTGCCGGATGGCGGCTTGCCTGCCAGGCCAGGGTAATGGGCGATGTAGAAATCTGGCTGGAAGAAAAACAGGCGTTTCATACCGTTGATGCTGGGCAGGCAAGTAATTATCCCTTTGATCCGCCGATATTATCCCGAGTGGCTTATAAAGAAATTATCTATGGAGTGGCCATAGATATTGGCACAACCAGTATCGTGGCTTCCCTGGTCGACCTAAAAAACGGGGGAAAAGAAATAGGTGTTGCTTCCTGCCTGAACCCGCAGACTCAATATGGCGGAGACGTAATAACACGTATCACTTTTGCTCATCAGTCAGAAGAAAACACAAAAAAGCTGCAGAGCGCCGTTATTGATGGCATAAACCGATTAATCGGGGAACTGGTTGCGAAGACAAAGGTGGATCCAAGTGATATTCTACACATGACTGTAGCGGCAAATACCACTATGCTGCATTTACTGGTGGGCATTGACCCCATACCTTTGGCCCGGGCGCCTTATAATCCCGTATTCATAGACTACAGGGAATACAAAGCTGCCGAACTCGGCATCAAAATAGCGTCCGATGCGGTAGTCAGCCTGCTGCCTTCCTTGTCAGCATTTGTAGGCGCTGATATTTTGGCAGGCATGATAGCCATTGATTACCATAAAGAAACGGCCCCTTCGTTGTTTGTCGATATCGGTACCAACGGTGAAATAGTAGCGAACGTAAAAGGCAAACTTGCAGCAACTTCCTCGGCAGCCGGCCCGGCTTTGGAGGGTATGAATATTCATCACGGCTGTAGGGCTGAGGATGGAGCCATATCTGAAGTAAAGATTAACGAAAAAGGAGAAGTAATCGTTAAGTCAATCGGTACTGCGCCAAGAAAAGGCATTTGTGGGAGCGGGCTGGTGGATTTGGTGGCTGAGTTGGTTAAGTCGAAAGTTATCTTATCCAGCGGAAGTTTTGCCGGGACAGCAGATTTACCGCCGGTTCTTGGGGAACGGGTAATCGAATTTCAGGGGCAGAAAGCATTTTTGGTCGACCCGGAAGCGGGAATAATTTTAACACAAAAAGATATCCGCCAGGTTCAACTGGCTAAAGCGGCCATCGCAGCGGCCATAGAAATCCTCTTTCAACGCTTGGAATTCGATATTAGAGAAGTGGAAAAGATTTATATTGCCGGCGCCTTTGGTTATCATTTAAAACCTGCGTCATTGAAAACTTTGGGCTTGTTGCCGGCAGGCCTGGGGGGCCACATTGCATTTGTGGGGAACACGGCCAAAGAGGGGGCGCGTCTTTGCCTGACAAGCAAGCTGGCCTTGGAGGAAATAGTGGCTGTACAGAAGAAAATAAATGCGGTAGAGCTTTCTTACGCGCCTGAATTTATGGATAATTATGTGCAACAGATGAATTTTCCCGATTAACCAGAATACGCCGGGCAAAAATTTATCTAATATCTATGTGATGCAGAATTTACAAAAGTTTTTCCCGGTGATATAATAAATTCAATAATTATTTATCCAAAACATAATATTGTATTAGGGGAGCCGGGAGAGCCCGGCTGAGAGGGTACCCAAAATGTACCGACCCTTGAACCTGATCTGGGTAATGCCAGCGTAGGGAATAGCTTTGCATGGTCAACGCTTGTTTTTTTAAGTATAAAAAGGCTGCCTTACGGCAGCCTTTTTGGCCTTGAAATTAAACCGGCGTTTATATTTCAAGCGCACGCATAAACCCAGCAGTGCGCTTTTACTTTTATTTAATATAAACAGATTTTTTCGATGGAAAGAGAGGCTTGTATCATACCTGAAAGGGGGGAAAGTAATGCCAGTGGTCAATGTAGGGTTTCAGGTGCTTCCTAAAGTGGCAGATGATAAAGTTTATGCTGTCGTTGATAAGGCTATCGAAGTGGTCCAAAAGTCTGGCGTCAAATACGAAGTCGGGGCTATGGAAACAGTTATGGAAGGGGAGCTGGACCATTTGATTGAGATAGTCAAAAAGGCCCAGGAGGTCTGCGTTGAAGCTGGGGCTTCCGAAGTTATGACCTACATAAAAATTCATTATCGTCCGGAAGGGGTTTCCATGGATGAAAAACTTGCCAAATACAGATAGGAGATTTAGCTTTTGGGCAGGATGGAAAGAACAATGGCTGTCCGTTTTGCTTCCGGGCCTGACCCTCTTTTTGCTTCTTGTGTTTTGGGAAATCTTTGTCCGGCAGGCGGCAATAGAAAAATGGCTATTGCCAAGCCCCTTACAAATCGTCCAATCCCTTTGGCAGTCAAAAGAACTAATTTTGCAGCACAGCCTGCAAACCCTTGCAGAAACAGCGTTGGGTTTTATAGTTGCTGTAGCAGCCGGCATCACTGCAGCTACTCTCATTGATTTATCCACCCTTTTACGAAAAGCCGTCTATCCGTTGCTGGTAATTTCGCAGACCATACCCATTATTGCCGTTGCCCCTCTTTTTATTATCTGGTTTGGTTACGGGTTACTCCCCAAAGTTGTTGTGGTTGCCCTGGTCTGCTTCTTCCCGATAACCGTCAACCTGGCAGACGGTTACCGCCAGGTTGACCCCGAGATGCTGCGGCTTATGGCGGCTTGGGGGGCAACCAGAAGCCAGGTTTTTCGCATAGTGAAAATACCTGCTGCCATGCCCTTTTTTTTCTCGGGTTTGCGCATCGCAGGGACATACAGTGTAATGGGAGCGGTAATTGGGGAATGGCTTGGAGCAAGCAAGGGCCTAGGGATACTGATGACCCGTTCTTCCCAGTCGTTTTTAACGGACCGGGTATTTGCTACTATCATGGTTATTTCTCTACTCAGCCTGTTGGTTATAGCGCTGATTGAAGGTTTGGCCCGGGTGGTTATGCCGTGGTATTACAGGCGGGGAGAGTAAAAATGTAGAGCTACAGGAGGAGATAAGGAAATGGCAAAAAGCATTTACCATGTAATGAAAAGGTTTCTCATAATATCTCTTTTACCGGCCCTGGTGGTTACCGGCTGCACAAAAAGCAACCTGTCCGAAAAGGCCGGAAAAGACAAAAAAGCAGCCCTCAAAAAAGTTACCATAATGCTGGATTGGATGCCAAATACAAATCATACGGGCCTTTATGTGGCCAAAGATAAGGGCTTTTATAAAGCGCAGGGCCTGGATGTAGAAATTATACAACCAGGGGAGGGAACAACCGCCGACCAATTGGTGGCTGCAGGCAAAGCAGATTTCGGCATCAGTTACCAGGAGAGTGTAACCCAGGCCAGAGCCACCGGTATTCCTTTAGTTTCCATTGCAGCAGTTATTCAGCATAATACTTCTGCTTTTGCCTCCCTAAAAAAAGATAATATTACATCGGTAAAAGATTTTGAGGGGAAACGCTATGGCGGATGGGGTTCGCCGGTAGAAGAGGCAGTGCTTAAAGCCATAATGACAAAGGCGGGGGCAGACTATGCTAAATTGAAAAATATAACTCTCGGAGCAACTGACTTTTTTACTTCTATTGGAAAAGACGCGGATATCGAGTGGATTTACTATGGATGGGACGGGATTGAGGCCAAACGCCGCGGCATAGAGCTAAACCTCCTTATGGTTAAGGACCTTGACCCGGCGCTGGATTATTACACACCGGTTATAGTTACCAACGAAAAACATATTGCGGAACAGAAAGAACTGGTGCAAAAATTTGTGAAGGCTACTGCCCAAGGGTATGAATTTGCTATTATGAACCCTGCAGAAGCTGCAAAAATACTTTTGAAAAACGCGCCGGAATTAAACCCTGAATTGGTTAAGGCCAGCCAGGAGTGGTTAAGTAAGAAATATCAGGATGACGCCGAAAAATGGGGTATCCAAAAAGAAGAAGTATGGAACAGGTATGCCCGTTGGATGTATGACCGCCAACTTATTCCCAGGATGATTGAACCCCAAAAAGCCTTTACGAATGAATTCCTCCCTTAAAGTTTTAAGGAGGTAACAGTTTTTCAGGGAGATAAAGAAGCAAATTTTTACGGTAGGTGAGGCTAAAAGTGCCAGGGTACAAGCTGGAAGTTAAGGGGCTGAGTAAAACATTTGATGGTCATGGAAAATTATCGATTGTAGCCTTGCAGGAGGTTTCGCTTTTTGTGCGGGAAGGGGAATTTGTCAGTCTGATTGGCCCGAGCGGCTGCGGGAAAAGCACGTTGCTCGATATAGTGGCCGGGTTAACCCGGCCTGATGAAGGGGATGTATTATTAGATGGTGCTTCCATTGTGGGGCTAAAAGGGAAAGTAAGCTATATGCCCCAAAAGGATGTGCTTTTTCCCTGGCGAACTGTGCTCGATAATGTGATTGTCCCCCTCGAAGTACAAGGAATTAACCGGAAAGAAGCCAGGGAAAAAGCCCTTTCACTTTTGCCGGTTTTTGGGCTGGGGGATTTTTCTGACAAGTATCCTCCCGCCTTATCAGGCGGCATGCGGCAGAGAGCCGCTTTTTTGAGAACTTATTTATGTGGTAGAGAAATCCTGCTTCTGGACGAACCCTTCGGAAAACTTGATGCCCTAACCAGAAGACAGATGCAGCAATGGCTTTTAGATATATGGCAGAATTTTCAACACGCTGTTTTACTGGTTACCCACGATGTTGACGAAGCTATTATGTTATCTGATCGGATTTATGTCCTATCGGCCAGGCCGGGCCGGGTAATTGCCGAGGTAGAGGTTCCGTTGCCGAGGCCCAGACATGCCCAAATGGCCTTAAGCCAGGAATTCACGGAGATCAAGGCTAGACTTTTAAAAGCCTTTGAAGAAGGCAGTTTTGGTGAGGTGAGCAATAAAAAATGTTTAGTGATAAGCGTATCTTGATCTTTTCCGGAGGCAATCTGGGCAATTGGGCGGTAGACGAGATTGAACAGGGTGATTTTCTTGTCGGAGCGGACAGGGGAGCATTATTTTTACTGCAGCATGGTATTCAGCCTGACTATGCTTTAGGTGATTTTGATTCCGTTACAGATAAAGAATTTGCAGAAATTAAGGATAAATGTAAGAACCTGTTTTCCTGTAACCCTGTTTACAAGGACTATACCGATACAGAAATGGCTTTTAACTGGGCATTGGCCAAAAGACCGAAAGAGATCCTTTTGCTGGGGGTAACGGGGACGCGCTTTGACCATAATATTGCTAATATTCATCTGCTAAGCAAAGGGTTAAAAGAAAAAGTACCGGTGAGATTAATAGATGAAAAAAACGAGATAACCCTCATAGATTCTTTTATAGAAATAAGCGGAAACCGTTTCAGGTACATTTCCATTTTGCCTTTTAGTTATGAGGTAAAAGGGGTTACACTTGAAGGTTTCAAATATCCATTGCATAAGGCCAGTCTAACTAGGGGGACTTCAATAGGAATAAGCAATGAATTAATAGAAGACAGGGCTACTATTAATATTGATTCCGGGCAATTATTGGTTATCAGGAGCATGGATTAAATATTCCATATTGTTATCCCCATTATTTTCCGGCAATAAATATTTCCCGAAAATGAAAATCTAACCTTAGAAACCATTTCAAAAAACCGGAAAAAGGATGGGGTGCAATGAAAGCGATAACCGACAGGTTTACGCGAGGTTGTATAGCAGGTATACTGGCCGGCCTGGTATCAAGTGTTTTTAATTTAACAGCCTACTACGTTGGTTATGCCAAACTGCGTTACCTGGATTTTGCCGGCGTGATGATTTATGGCAGGAAACCAACAAGTGCTTTGGAAGATCTGTTTGCCTGGCTTGGAATGTATATGTTCATGGCTTTGCTGGGTGCTATATTCGCTTATCTGATTTTGGGAATAACAAGCAAAAATTATTTATTTAAAGGCTGGTTCTACGGTGTAATTGTATGGTTTGCGGTGTATGCCATGGTTATCCTTTTTAAGGTGCCTGAGTTGTCCGTTTTTAATCTACCGACTACTTTTGCCAATTTTATAGGAGCTTCTCTATGGGGATTGGCATTGGGATATATATTCGATAAACTGGATGCCAAAGCGAAAGTTTAGAAGGATAAATTTACCCGATGATGATTTGGGTCGGAGACCTTTTAGTGGCATCCATACCAATTATTTTGTCCCTTAAAACGTTGGAAAACAATTAAAAGTACTTGCATCATAAACAAATAAATTGTATAATGATTAAGCGAAATCAGTTGACTCCTTTATCTGACAAAGAGGAAGCAACAAACTTAATCAGACCACGGAGAGATGTCCGAGTTGGTCGAAGGAGCACGACTGGAAATCGTGTAGTCGGGGAAAACCTGGCTCGAGGGTTCGAATCCCTCTCTCTCCGCCATAATGTATACAATGGTCAGTGACTAGCGGCTAGCGGCTGGAATTGGGCAGAGCGGTTAGTCTCTGGCCTTTAATAATATTCATTAGAATTTTTCCGGCTATCAGCCATTGGTTACTGGTCAAGGTCTATCGGCCACCGGTTATGACTACCGGCCACAGTTACTGACCTTCAGAAAAGCTAATAAAGTTTAGCCGTGCTAGACGGGGAGGTAGCGGTGCCCTGTAACCCGCAATCCGCTATAGCGGGGTTGAAGTCCTGCCTGCGGCCTTTTTTCATAAGGTCTGACCGGCGCAAGTGGCGTTGAAGAGCGGGTCCTGCGCAACGGAAACTTGTGAACCCCGTCAGGTCCGGGAGGAAGCAGCGGTAAGCAAGCCCTTTCGTGTGCCGCAGGGGAGCCTGTTCCGAGTTAACTACGTTGGTAACGCTTGGGAGAAAAGAGTCAAAGGCGGGTGCACGGCAAATTTTTATAAAAAGAGAGCTACAAATTATATTGGAGGCTCTCTTTTTTTAGTAAGTTAAATCTATATCTGTCAATAGAATTAACAGAAGGAGAATTGTTGTCCGACATAGAAATTAGATTGACATTAAGGTATAATATTAACATGTCAGTTTCGTTTAATTATCATAACCCGTATTAGAGAGGGAGTAACTTGTATGTCTTACATGGCCTTGTACCGGGAATGGCGGCCCCAGATTTTTCAAGATATAGTTGGGCAACAACATATCACCAGAACCCTGCAAAATGCTATTAAGGCCAATAGAATTGCCCATGCTTACCTTTTTTGCGGACCCCGGGGTACGGGTAAAACTACTACGGCTAAAGTTTTTGCAAAGGCGCTCAATTGTAAGGAAGGGCCGAATGCCGAACCCTGCAACCAATGCAACAATTGTATCCGAATTACAGACGGAGTTTCTATGGACGTCTTGGAAATAGATGCTGCTTCTAACAGGGGGATCGATGAGATCAGGGATTTACGTGAAAAGGTCAAGTTTTCCCCCACAGAGGGCCGCTATAGAATATATATAATAGATGAAGTTCACATGCTTACTACTGAAGCGTTTAACGCCCTGTTGAAAACCCTGGAAGAACCGCCGCATCATGTGATTTTTATATTAGCTACTACAGAACCGCATAAAATCCCAACTACCATATTGTCACGGTGCCAGCGGTTTGATTTCAGGAGAATCGGTACCGGGGAGATAGTGGACAGATTACGTGATGTCTGCGAGAGTTTGCAGGTGCAAACCGATGAAGAAACACTTACTCTTTTGGCGAAAACAGCAGAGGGCGGCCTGAGGGACGCATTGAGTGTTTTGGACCAGTGTATAGCATTCGGGGGTCAGCGAGTTACTGTTGAGGAAGTAAATACAGTTTTGGGAACCGTAAACCAGGAACTTCTTTTTAAAATGGTAGACTATTTTATTAACAAGGATTCTACATCGGCTTTGTTCCTGATCGACGATATTGTCAACCAGGGAAAAGACCTTCGGCAGTTCAGCAAAGATATGACAGAGCATTTAAGAAACCTGTTATTAATTCAGGTATCGGACAACGCCGGAGAATTGATTGCAGTTACGGAAAGCACCTTGCAAATGTTAGAAGAACAGGCCCAAAAGGTATCCCGCAATATGATTTTGAGGTTAATCGATATTTTTTCTCTTACCGAACGGGAGATCAGGTGGAGCAATCAACCGAGGTTAAACCTGGAACTGGCAGTGATCGAGGCCTGTAAGGCAGAACCTAAATATAGTTTTGAAGACCTGGCGGCCAAAGTTGAAGAACTGGAGGCTATAATCAGGCAGGGATATGTTACACCGGCCATTGCGGTTAATCCCAAAAAACAACCGGAAAAACAACCGGTTGACCAAAAAAATTCCGTTAAGCTTGCACCAAAGAATAATGTGCCTGGCAATAGTTTAACTCTGGAGGCTCTAAAGAATAGCTGGCCGGAAATTATGGAAAAATTAAAAAAAGCCAAACGCACGGCTCATGCCTTTTTGATTGAAGGCAACCCAGTAGGGCTATCAGGGCGGCGGCTAATTATCGCTTTTCCGGAAGACTATGCTTTTCATAAAGAAAATATAGAAAAGCCGGAAAACAGGGAAATTATAGAGAAGGTTATTAAAGATATTACAGGCGAGGAAATCAGAGTAAAATGTAAGTTTTTATCCGAAACAATGAGTGAGGAAAATGAGGAGGAAGAAAACTCTTTGGTTGAAACAGCTATTCAATTATTTGGCGAAAACGTCATTGAATTCAGTGACTAGTGATTAATAAAAAGGGGGAAATAAAATGTTTGGCAATATGGGGAATATGAACAAGATGATAAAACAGGTACAGAAAATGCAACAGGATATGACCAAGATGCAGGAGGAACTGGCCAATAAAACAGTAGAAGCTACTGCCGGCGGCGGGGTTGTTAAAGTAGTGGCTAACGGAAAACAAGAAATAAAATCTATAGAGATTAAACCGGAAGCTGTTGACCCTGAAGACGTGGAAATGTTGCAGGATTTGATATTAGCTGCTGTTAACGAGGCTTTACGCCAGTCCCAGGAGATGGTAGCCAACGAAATGGGTAAATTAACAGGCGGCATAAAAATACCGGGGTTATTTTAGAATAAGTGTTCTTAATTTAGCAGACGCCTTTAAGGTGGTGACTTAACTTGTACTATGCCGAACCGGTGGCTCGTTTAATTGAAGAATTTGCGAAATTGCCGGGCATTGGCCCCAAGACGGCTCAACGGCTGGCTTTCCATATACTAAACAGTGATGCGGAAAGTGCGCATGGTTTGGCAAAAGCTTTGATAAACGCAAAGCAAAAAATCAGGTATTGTTCCATTTGTTCCAACCTTACCGATACTGATCCTTGTAAGTTGTGTCAGGATAGCACAAGGGACAGAAATACCATTTGTGTTGTTGAACAAGCCAGAGATGTGGTGGCGATAGAACGGACAAGGGAGTATAAAGGCTTATACCACGTCCTGCATGGGGCGATTTCTCCTATGGACGGTATTGGTCCGGAACAGCTTAAAATAAAAGAGCTGTTGGAGCGGCTCCAAAAAAATTCTGTACAGGAAATTATCTTAGCCACGAACCCAAATATTGAAGGTGAAGCCACAGCTATGTACCTGGCCAGACTCTTAAAGCCTATGGGTGTCAGGGTTACCCGCATAGCCCACGGCTTACCCGTTGGCGGTGATTTGGAATATGCCGATGAAGTTACCCTGTCAAAGGCTTTTGAGGGGCGCCGGGAAATGTAAATTTTGGTATTAGGAAAAAATTATTTACATTATTGATTTGGTGTGGTAAAATATTTCACAAAATTAATAGTAGCAAAAGCGATGACAAAGATAAGTAAGCTGAATCATTTTGTTTCCAGGGAAAAAGGGTCGGCGACTGAGAGCCCTTTAACAAAAGTTCGGCTGAAATTCCCTTTTGAGCTGCAGGTTGAAGAAGCGTCAGCTTTTGTAGACTGAGCCGGGTCTTTCCCGTTAAAAGAAAGCGAGTATCGGTTTTTTTAGTGGTCAGTTACCGGTAACCGGTAAGCAGCATCAACTGAACGCTAAATTGACCCGTACTTTGAAATGAGAGGGTTGCTTTTTTCAACCAACTTAGGGTGGTAACGCGGAAGTAAAACTTTCGTCCCTGGAGGGCGAAAGTTTTTTTATTTGGCAACCAATTTGGGTGGTACCGCGGAAGTCTACGACTTTCGTCCCATTGGGATGATGTCGTAGGCTTTATTTTTTATTATAAAAGGGGGAGATTAAAATGGTAGTTGTAATGAATTTAAACGTATCAGAAAAACAAATTCAGGACGTGAAAAACAGGCT
Source organism: Thermincola sp. GK-1 (assembly GCF_059412445.1). Taxonomy (NCBI): domain Bacteria; kingdom Bacillati; phylum Bacillota; class Clostridia; order Eubacteriales; family Thermincolaceae; genus Thermincola; species Thermincola sp. GK-1. The sequence continues at coordinate 7,026 of NZ_JBSQAT010000001.1, read as the reverse complement.
GACCCAATTAGGGTTTAAAACTCATTTGATCAGGGGGGTTGAGCGTATAGTTATCGGAGCCATCGGTGACAAAAAAAATATCGATACTTCTACTCTCGAAATGATGCCGGGGGTAGAAAAGGTTGTCCATATAATGCAGCCCTTTAAGCTGGTCAGCCGCGAAGCCAAAAGCGACGATACTATTATAAAAATTAAAAATGTGGAAATAGGTGGCAACCAGGTGGTAATAATGGCCGGGCCGTGCGCTGTAGAGAGCAGGGAACAAATGATGGCTGCTGCCAGGGCCGTTAAAGAGGCAGGGGCCCGGATTTTTCGGGGCGGCGCCTATAAACCCCGCACATCCCCTTATTCTTTCCAGGGGTTCGAGGAAAAAGGACTGGAACTAATGGCGGAAGCGGCCCAGCAGGAAAATTTGATTACGATTACAGAGGTAATCGATCAGCAAAGCGCCGAATTGGCAGCCCAATATATTGACATTCTGCAGATAGGCACCCGGAACATGCAAAATTTTCAGCTGTTGAAAAAAGTGGGGCAGCTCAAAAAACCTGTTTTATTAAAAAGGGGGCTTTCGGCAACTATTGAAGAGTGGCTGATGGCGGCAGAGTATATCATGGCCGAAGGGAATTACGAAGTAATATTATGTGAAAGAGGTATCCGCACTTTTGAAACTTATACTAGGAACACTCTTGATTTAACAGCCGTACCTGTTATAAAACGGCTTAGCCATTTACCGGTAGTTGTTGACCCCAGCCACGCCACAGGGGACTGGAAATTGGTGGCGCCTATGGCGAAAGGGGCTGTGGCAGTCGGTGCAGACGGATTATTGATTGAAGTGCATCCGGATCCGAGTAAAGCGTTATGTGATGGACCACAATCCCTGACACCGGAGAATTTTAAAAACCTGGTCCTGGAGTTAGAGCCTATAGCAAAAGCTACGGGGAGGTCTTTAGCTGTATGATAAAAATAGGGTATTTAGGTCCCAAGGGAACATATACTGAAAAGGCTGCCGAAAAGTATTTTACCGGTATCGATAAAGAAATGAGGGCTTATAGGACGCTGCCGGAGTTGTTTAGCGCCGTGAAAAGCGGAGAAATTGATAAAGCAGTAGCACCCATTGAAAATTCTGTTGAGGGCTCTGTAAATCAGACTCTGGATTTACTGGCCCAGGAAAAGGGAGTCGCCATACAAGGGGAAATAATTCTTACAATTAAACACGCATTGATGGCCAAGCCGGGGGTTAAGGTGAATGAAATTACAAAGGTAATCAGCCATGGCCAGGCACTGGCCCAGTGCAGCCGGTTTTTGGAAACATTCCTGCCTGATGCTGCCCTGGTTGAAGCGGTAAGCACTGCGGAAGCTGCAGTACAAATTGTCAATTCAGACCAACCCTGGGCGGTTATTGGAAATCCCGATATTGGAGAAATATATAGCCTAAACATTTTAGAATACGACATTCAAAACTGCACCGCCAACAGGACCCGTTTCGTTATTTTGGGACAGTCTGGCCAACCCATTACCAATGCTAATAAAACTTCTATTTTGATTTCAATTACCGATAGACCTGGCGGGCTATACCAGGTTTTGAAAGAGTTTGCCTTAGTCAATATTAATTTAACAAAAATTGAATCGAGACCGGCCAAAAACAAACTGGGAAATTACATTTTTTTTATTGATTTTATGGGCAATCCGGCAGACGGTTTAGTAGAAAAATGTTTAAACCGGGTAAGAGAAATGACCGCCGAATTTCGTATACTTGGTATTTATAAAGGGGCTGAAACAACCTACTCTTATAGCGTGGAAAAGTCCGTTTTAAATTTGGAGCAGGTCAGGGAAGACATTGATATAATAGACAGGCAGATTGTTGAGCTGCTTGCTATGAGAACGCAATTGGTGAAGATTATCGCTGATCTTAAGGGCGCGCATCAAAAAATACGCGACAGGAAACGGGAGGAACAAATACTGGAGCGTTTGACTGCTGAAGCGAGGAAAAAAGGTGTTAGCCCTAAATTAATAAAAGAACTTTATAATTTGTTGTTTACCCATTTTGTCGGGCTGCAAAAAATCCGGCGACAAAGAGGAAAGGCCTATCGCCAGGTTTCTACAAAACAATTACCATAAAATTACTTTAAATTGGTAATACCTTGTACACCTCCTAAATATAATTTACAAACAAAAAAGGAGGGGTACAAATGGGAAACAGGCAAATAAAGAAAGAAGCAGTTATTCATTTTTGTTCAACTTTGCTTGCTAAAATAGGGATCATTCCCAAACAAGAAACCGAATTGTCACCGGAAGATAAAACCTTTCAAGAGGTTTGGCAAGCTCATCAAGAATGGCAGAACGCTCTGAACAATTTTAATTTTATAAGTGAACCTGATCTTATTGATTATTTTGTATATAATATAGAAACTTCTGTGAAGAAATACATGTTTCTTTTGAAGCAGGCCAAAGAGCAAAACATATGCGTTTCCTCCCTAAAAGATTTAATTGAATGAATGTGTCGTCAGATTTACTTCTCACATACTTTAACATTTTTTACTTTTTAGGAGGGGTCGGAATGGATGGCGCTGTTTTAGCATTTACCATTGGCCTGCTTATACTGATTGTGGTCGGTAATGTTTTGGTGGTGCCGCTGAAATATGTAGTAAAGTTTGTTGCTAACGGTGTTTTGGGCGGCATACTTTTGTGGTTAGTTAATTTAGTGGGAGCAGGATTTTCTCTGCACGTTCCGATAAACATTGTTACGGCTCTGATAGCGGGGTTTCTGGGTATTCCCGGGGTAATAATGCTTATAGGTTTAAGATTAATTTTAGCCTAAATAGTCAGAAAATTAACTGGATTTTTCCTTGACTAGCAAAAATCGTTTTAGTATACTAGGTATAAAAGCTTTCGACAAGACACCCTATTTTTTAGGAATGTTTTGTCGGCTATTTTTTTAACCCAGTAAATAATTAACTGTTTTTTACAAATAATATAGCTGTGTATTCGACATACTTTGGGTGAGACTCTGTTCGGGGGGTGAAATTTCTATCAAAGGTTTAGCCGAAGCTTATGTTGGGGAATATGCCAGCGGAAAAAGTGAAGTAGCCATTAACAGGGCTTTGGAACTCTTAGCCCTGGACAGAGAAGTTACCTTAGTAGACCTGGATTTGGTAGAACCATTTTACACATTAAGACCATTAAAAAGGGCCCTGGAAGAAAAAGGTCTCCGTGTAGTGGCATGGGAAACTTCTCAAACCATAGGTCTTGGGGAAGCCGGTAACGTAATAAAACCGGAAATGCGGTGGGTTCTCAGAAGAAACGGAGATGTGATACTGGATGTGGGCTATGGGGTTGATGGATTACGCACCCTTAATTTATTAGAGGAAACACAAAACCGTAAGGATTTGAAGGTTTATGTTGTGGTTAATGTCGGAAGGCCTATGACATCTTCCGTTGAAGATATTGTTGCATATGTAAGTGATATGGGGAAAGTTGATGGTTTGATTAATAATTCTCACCTGGGAGACGAAACTACAGCAGATTTTGTACAAAATGGTGCGGTCGTTGTTAAAAATGCAGCAGATATCCTGAACATTCCCCTGGTTGCCACTTATGCCGAAGAGAGGATTCTGGATGCTCTGGGGACAAAAGATATTACCGGGACGCCGGTAAAGGGGATAAAAAGGCATATGAAGACTTCTTTTTGGTAACAAGAGGTGTTCAAAAAACACCCTTTTTAATATTATAAAATTTCATCTGTAATTTACAGGAGGTGTCTTGATACGATGGGTGATACTCCTATTCAGGGAGAAAAAAGGGTATTTATGACCGGGAATGAAGTGGTTGCCTGGGCAGCATTGGCCGCAAAGGCTGACATAATGTATGGATACCCGATTACACCGCAGAATGAAATTATGCATTATTGGACTCGCATGGCGCCCAAGTATGGGAAAAGATTTCTGCAAACTGAGGATGAACTCTCCGCAGGCTTTACGACTGTTGGAGGCGTTTTAGCCGGGAGAAAAGCATTTACTGCTACTGCCGGTCCGGGAAATACCTTGATGCAGGAACCAATGTCAATGGCTGAAATGATGCGCATCCCCACTGTTCTTGTTGTTCAGCAACGGGGAGGGCCTTCTACTGCTACGGTAATCTATTCCCAGCAGGAAGTAACAATGACCACCTATGGCGGAAATGGTGAAGGGTTAAGGATAGTATATTCAACTTCTACTCATCAGGAACTTTTTGATTATACTATTAAAGCTTTCAATACCGCCTGGAAGTACAGGTTTCCAACATTTATACTAGCCGATGGTTATCAGGCTAAGATGCGTGAGTCACTGACCCTATACAATCCTGAAGACAGAGGCATTAAATTGATTGATTCCGAACCTCTGCTGGGCAAGGAGCCTGTCAATGGAGAAAAGAAGCCTACTCATTTAAGAAATACATACAATACGGAAGAAGAATTGTATGAAGTTATAACCAAATACATGGATGAGTATTTAAAAGTCGCCCCTGAAATTATGGAGTATGAAGAAGGTAACGTAGATGATGCCGACATTATAGTTGTCAGCCATGGGGTAGTTACCAGGGCAGCGAGAGGGGCGGTACAGGAATTAAGAAACGCGGGCTTGAAAGTCGGTTATTTTAGGCCAATTACTTTACGTCCGTTCCCCGGAGAGCAGTTAAAGAAAGCTGTGGCTAATGCCAAAACTATGTTGATTGTTGAATCTGCATATGGGCAATTGGCGAAGTTAGTGAAGGATGCTATTTACGGAACTACTATTAATCTGGAGTATTTATTTAAACCGGGCGTTGGGATAACGGCAGAAGAAATAGTGGCCAAATGTAAAGAACTGTTGAAATAGGGAAGGGGGTACATGTAGATGTCAGTTGAACCGCAAATGCCAAAATCCTGGAACAGAGAGACCAAACCGCATAAATTTTGCCCAGGTTGCGGGCATGGATTGGTTTTAAAAGCGCTTGGCGAAGCAATAGATGAACTTGGCATTCAGGATAAAGTGGTTTTTGGTTGTGATATAGGTTGCTCATTGTTGGCATGGGACTTTTTCAATGTAGACACTGTACAGACTCACCACGGAAGGACTACGCCCGTTGTTACAGGGATTAAGAGAGCGAACCCTGATGTTATTTGTATAGCATATATGGGTGACGGCGGTGGATATGCTATCGGCTCTCAGCATTTAGTCAATGCTGCCGCGAGAAACGAACGTATCACTGCAATTCTTGTAAACAATACAAATTATGCTATGACCGGCGGTCAGATGGCTCCTACGACCCTTCCCGGACAGAAGACGGAAACGTCTCCTTATGGTCGGGATGTCCAGTTAATGGGTTATCCGACTCAGGGACCGGAAATGGTCGCCGCTATCACCAGAGAAGGAGCTTATGTGGCAAGAGGAACTGTGGCAAATTTGAGGCAACTTAAAAAATACCTGAAAAAGGCTCTGGAAAACCAGATGGCCGGAAACGGTTTTTCTTTTGTGGAAGCTTTGTCCACCTGCCCAACCAATTGGCGCACTAATGCTAAGGAAACATGGGCTTTTCTCGAAAACGAAATGCCCAAATACTTTAAGGTGGGGGAAATAAAAGTGCCCGGTCAGAAGGAGGCAGGTCAAGATGGCTAAAACGGTTAAAATAGCTCTTGCCGGTGAAGGGGGCCAGGGCGTCCAGTCAGTAGCGGAAATTATCGCCGAAGCTGCAAACGAAGAAGGCAAAGAAGCGTTATATATACCCAATTTTGGGGTTGAGCAAAGAGGGGGCGTTTCTGTTGCCTATTTACAAATTGGGACCGAGCCAATTGGTTCACCGAAATTTCAGATTGCAGACATAGTAGTGGCTCTCAGTGACCGCGCTGTTTTAAGAACGCAGAGATATGTCGGGCCTAATACTATTTTTGTATATGATAGTTCCATTGAGGGAGTGGAAGAACATTTGCCGAAAAATGCCGGCCGAATTCTTGCTATCCCGGCAATTGAGATTTCCAAAAATGAATTGCACCCAAGGGTATTCAACATTATTATCATGGGTGCGGTTATTAAGGCTACCGGGGTGGTAAGCCTGGAAGAAGCTAAAAAGGCTATAGAACAAAAACTTGGCTATAAGTTCGAACAGAACCCCAAGCTCAGGGAATTAAACTACAAAGCAATGGAACGTGGCATGGAGTTAGTGGAACAAGCCCAATAAGGAGGGTCTCCGGTGAGTGTGGCATATAAATTAAATACTTATCAGGGAGAAAAAGGTACAGTTACTGTCTATACAAGTTTATGCAAAGGATGCGGGCTTTGTATTCAAAAATGCCCAAAGGAATGCCTTAAATGGTCTAATCACTTAGGTATTTATGGAACTCCTTCCGTTGAACCTGATATGGAAATATGCATAGCTTGCGGTACCTGTCAAAATGTATGCCCTGATTGTGCAATTTCTGTCCAAAGGAATAAATAAAATTGCAGGAAAAAAATAATATAATAAAAAATAAAAAGTTGTTAAAGAAGCGTTGACAAAGGATAATCCGTATGCTATATTAGACAATGTCGGTCGCGGCAATAGCCGCGGCCAACAAATCAGAAATCACAGCAAATACAAAGGTTGCTGTTGATGCAAAAACTACCGGTTGACGAAAAGCAGCCAGTTATGGTAGTATGGAATTCCGCGGCTGGTTGAGAGCCGGTGCGGGAGAAGAAGTAAGAAATTACCGGTTGACCTGAAGAAGGTTGATGTGGTAAGATAAAGTTCCGCGGTTGGGAGACCGGCCGGGAAACAAAAGAGAGGGCGCTTAGAAACGAGCATGACAAGGAAGCTGAGCTGGCCGCACCGGAGGCGTACTGATGTACGGTGAGGATGCGGACGGCGAAGATGACGCAGTCAGGCGAAGGTGCTAAGCGGCCGGATGGTCCTTGAGAACTGAACAGTGTAGAAGGAGAGATGGTTGCAGAGCGGTTACCAGTTAACAGTAGACAGTTAACAGAAGTTAACGGTTGAAGGTTAGCGGGAACTGCAAAACCATCACACAAGTAATTA